>CAZJPA010000422.1:0-1503 GCA_964547755.1 uncultured Sphingomonadales bacterium | reverse complement strand
CGGGTCCAGCGAGCAGCGAAGACAATCCCGAACGTCGAAGATCTCATCCCCGCCGGCTGGGTTCGCCGGATAAACCGGCGAACGACACGGAAAGGGAGCGGCTGCCAGCTGGGTTCACCGGCCATGTCGGCGAACGATGATTCAGTAATCAGTGATCACTCATCAGTGATCAGAAATCCCGGCGGCCAATGACGATTCGGTGATCAGCGATCGGTAATCAGAACCGAAAGCGGCGAACGACAGAGATGTGGCAGGAGGACATCCCCCCCTGCCTCTCTCCGATAAATGATGACTGACCCCTGATCACCGAAAGCTGATCACTGATCACTGAACACCGGTCACCGCCCCCCCGATCACTGGAACGTCATCGGCCGGGTAAGACCAGCGAATCCAGCAAACAGGGCGGATCATCGCAACGCTGGCCGAAAAAGCGGGTGCCGGAGGTGGTCTCGCCCTCAGCTTGACGCCCCACCGCCCGTCCGGCTGCGGGGAGCGCTCAGCACCTTCTCTTCTCGCATCCGCCCCCGGCAGGCCGGCCGCTCGCGACCCATTTCCAATGGGCCTTCATCCAAGCCACATACCGTCTTTCGAATTCGTCCCGCTGGGCTTGCGTCATCATCTTGTTATAGGCCTCCCGCATGAGATTGAATGTCTCCTTGTATCGCGAATCGCGCTCCCCCATCAGAACGAGGCTGATCTGTAGCCATTTCATGCCCTCCACCCGGTCCTGTGGAATGTCCTCTCCCGCCATCAACGACATCCCGAGCAGATAGGCGGACTCTAGATCGCCGGCTTCCGCTCCTTTCCAGGCCCAGTTGTAGGCTTCCGGAACACTCTCTTCGACGCCCACGCCATTGAGATAGACGCTGATCATATAGTAGTGGGCTCGCTTGTGCCCTTTTTCGGCGGCCTTCTTAAGCCAGGCGACTGCTTGACTGGCGTCGGCTCCCTTGTATTGGCCCTTTACCGTGAACAGGCCCATCCAGTAGAGCGCCTCGGGATCACCCCCCTCGGCCGCCTTGCGCAGCTGCGCAAAACCTGCCTTGACGTCCTTGAGGCCACCATAGCCTTGAAGCAGATAGTCGGCCCCCTCTCGCATGGCCGCCAGATGCCCCAAGGCGGCTGCCTTTTGCATCAGCGCGCGCGCCTGTTTGGGATCCTGGGGAACACCCTTGCCGGCGGCATACCGTTTGGCGAGGCGATAGAGGGCTTCGGCCGAGCCCTGTTCGGCAGCCTGATGCAGCAGTTGAATGCCGCGTTCCTCATCGCCGTTTTTCAATACGAAATCGGCGCGGGCAAGGAGGACGACCGACTCTTCCGCTGGCGCTTTCTTCGGCGTGCTCTCCTCGGCGGCGCACACGCGTCCGCCCGGTCCCCATCCAATCGCGACAACGCAAGCGATGACAAACACCCCCGCAATCCTGTGCCGTATGGTCATGATCCTCTCCCTTTCCTTGGTCGCCCCTATCAGCGCCTCACACCAGACGGAAAGCAGGCGCAGCC
>CAZJPA010000421.1:0-1515 GCA_964547755.1 uncultured Sphingomonadales bacterium | reverse complement strand
TCCCAGACAACGAATGTCGTCGTGACATAGCCATAGGCGACAAGATCGGCGCCCAGTTCCTGCAACGCGGCATCGGCGTCCGCCGCCTTGTTGTCGGCGTCCGTATCCACGAGCACCGACTGTTCATTGGTCATCACCTCCTTGATGATGGCGGAGATCGACTTGCGCTTGGCAAACCACTGCCGGCGATAGCGGCGAATGACCTTTTCCGCCGCCGCCTTGTCGAGGGGAATGAACCGTGTCACCCAGCGATAGGCGAAGCCGAGATGATTGAGCGCATCCAAGAGCCCCGGCATGGTCGAGCCCGGAAAACCAAACACCGTCAGGGTACGTAGATGCATATCGCCAAGCATGGGCTCAAACCCGCCGGTGAGCGGCGTATCAACGAGAACCGCATCGAGATAGGCGGGCACTTCGGGCACGGCGACCCTGTGGCGCTTGGTTGAGATGCAGGCGTGGAGATAGGTCAGCGTCTCTTCGTCGCTGAGCGGTGCGATTTCCGGCATGAGCGGTGCCAGAAGGTCGAGCGCCCGGTCGGTTCGCTGGATGAAGGTGTCGAGATGATCGCGATAATCGAGCCCGTGCTTGTCGCCTGAGCTTTCGATCAGAAACTGTTCGGCCCGGCCGGTGCGCTCGGTCGGGGGCAGATAGACGAAGGTGAGCATATAGCGGCTCTCAAACAGCGCTCTCGATTGCTCGAAGGCGGCGCGGCGTTCTTCATCGACAAGCCGCGAGACCGGGTCGGGAAAGTCGGAGCGCGGATAATCGGCCGCCGGATGGCGTTCGGCTTCAAAGAACAGCGCCCAGCCGGAGCCGAAACGGCGCAGCACATTGTTGATCCGCGCGCAGGTGGCAACGAGTTCGGCCTCGGTCGCACTTTCGAGGTCCGGCCCACGGAAGCGCGCCGAGCGCTGAAAACTGCCATCCTTGCCCAAGACCACGCCGGGAGCCACGAGGCAGGCCCAGGGCAGATAGTCGGCAAGCTGCGCCGGGCGGGCGCGGTATTCCTTGAGGTTCAGCATGAGAGAAAACCCTTGTGGCGGACGTGGCGGACCAGCACCTCCATGAAGGCCGGGTCCTTGCGCGCCGCATAAACGGCAGCCCCGTGGCCGAGAAGCCAGACGACGATCCCGACGAGCCAGAGCTGCAATCCCAGCCCAAGGGCGGCGGCGAGCGTGCCGTTGATGATCGCCACATTGCGTGGCGCACCGCCCAGCAGGATCGGCTCGGTGAGCGCCCGGTGAAGCGGAATCTCGAAGCCTTCGATGCTCATGAAATGAGCGCTCCGCCGCCAAAGGAGAAGAAAGAGAGGAAGAAGCTCGTTGCCGCAAAGGCGATCGAGAGACCGAAGACGATCTGGATCAGCCGACGAAAACCGCCCGAGCTCTCACCGAACGCGAGCGACAGGCCGGTGATGACGATGATGATGACCGCGATGATCCGCGCGACCGGTCCTTCTATGGACTGGAGTATCTGGGTGAGCGGCGCCTCCCACGGCATGCCCGAGCCGGCAGC
>CAZJPA010000420.1:0-1517 GCA_964547755.1 uncultured Sphingomonadales bacterium | reverse complement strand
CGCCGGCCGATCGCGGCGCGCCTGGTCGCGGGCTCGGCAACGGGCCAGCGTGCTCGCAGATTTTCGATCTCGACGGCCAGCGAGCGTGCCTCGGCGTCCGCGGCCAGCAAGCCGGCGTCGGGTCCGTCTGAAATGCCGGTGGTCATGTGGAAAGATTGAGCGCGCGGGATTGCGCGGTCAAGGAGCGGGGGAAAGGGCCCCGCCCCTCACGGCGAGACGCAGGGCCCGCTGGACCTCTATTGACGTGTGGAGTGTTGGGTCGCGCTCAGGCCCTCGTAGACCTCCCTCAGCTCTTTGATGTGGTCCTTGAGGCGATAGGCTACCCAGCCGATCGTCTCGGTCCGTTTCAACTCGCCTTCTTGCATTGCGTGGTAGAGCTCGATGAGGACATCGACGGCGTCTTCCGCGTCCGCTAGCGGGCTTTCCAAGTCTATGATGGACTGTCCCCTGCTTGCGCTGCCGTTTCCAGCCGCTGGCCCGCGCGGGCGGTTATCGGTGCGCGACGTCGTGTCCGCGTGAAGTCCGGTCATTTCGGTGCCTCCTTGTGTTTCCAGCGCTAGCGGGCGGCACTGGCTGACTGCTTTGTCTTCGACCACGAGAATGCGGCCGAGATGCCGAAGGGCCGCATCCACCTGGCCGATATGAGTCCGCCGCCTCGGATCGAGAAGCTGCCGCACCGTGCCCTCGACGACGCCCAGTTGCGACGCGAAGGCCACCTTGGTGAGGCCCTGCTCCCGCACCGCTTGGTAAAGGGCGCACTTGGCGGCCATCACGGGGGGCACGGGGACGAGGTATTGGTCCAGGGTCAGACGGGATGGGGAAGGAATGTCTCTCCGGTCGTGGATGCGGGCCGCCAAGGCCTCGGCGAGCGCATCCTGCGCCAGATCAAGCGCTTCTTCACGCGTCCGCGCGCCGGTGATGGCTTCCGGCACGTCCGGGAACTCGACCGTGAACCCGCCCTCTTCGTCTTCATGGAGCGTGCAGGGGTAGGCGTAGCGCATGATCAGGCCTCCTTCACGCCGACATCTTCCATTCTTTGTAGGCCTCCTTCATGCAGCATCCGCAGGGCCTGTAGCCGGCTGCGCGGGCGGTAGCTTCGTCCGCGAAAAACACGCGGTGCTTGACGTAATGCCCCTTGGCGATCCAGCGGAGCGCGTTGGGGCAATCCAGGCGGCCGTAAATCTTGAGCTTGTTGTGGCCACCGAGCGTGCCCTTGGTTGCGCTCAGGATCGTCGAGCCGTCCGCTGCAATCAGTTTGTACGCCCGCGCGTCCATGGGCATATGGACGCATGAATTAGCGCGGGAATCAAGATATTTCGTATCTTTTTATCCGATTAAACCCGCGCCGGCGCGGTCATGGCACCCGCCGAGACGTCGCCCCGATGCTCCGCTTCCGGCCGGTTAGGCCGCGTCTAGAACCTCGAGCACCAGGCGCTTGCCGAGCGCGGCCAACGCCGCCTCAATACGATCGAGGCGCGAGTTGTGGTTCAGATCGAGCAGACGCCGGACGTCCTTGG
>CAZJPA010000419.1:0-1553 GCA_964547755.1 uncultured Sphingomonadales bacterium | reverse complement strand
ATCGAGAAGGGGCGAATCGGCTTGCTAGACGATGCAATGAAAGCATCGTCTCACAGGCGGCACGTTTCGTTTATGGCAGATCCCCCGAGAATTTTATTGATTGAGGTGGTCCCGGAAAATCGGACAGGAGGTTAAGGTGTATTCCACCGGGTGACGGAGGAGTACGCGATGACGAAGCGACGCCGGTTCACGGCGGATTTCAAGGCTCGGGTTGCGCTGGAGGCGCTGCGGGGCGACAGGACGATCCAGGAGATCGGGGCGAAGCACCAGGTTCATCCGAACCAGGTGAGTGCGTGGAAGCGCCAGGCGATGGACGGTCTGGGCGAGGTGTTTTCGAACGGTGGCGACGCGGGCCGCCGGGACCATGAGGCGGAGATCAAGGAGCTCCACGCGAAGATCGGCCAGTTGACCGTGGAGCGGGATTTTTTGGCCGGAGGGCTCAAGCGATGAGCCGGGGGGAACGCAAGACGATGATCGCGCCCGGCCACCCCGATCTGAGCTTGAGCCGTCAATGCCGGATTTTGTCGATCAGCCGGTCCTCGCTGTATTACGCCCCGAAGGGTGAGAGCCCGGAGACTCTGGCGCTGATGCGCCGCATCGACGAGCTGTTCCTGAAGTATCCGTTCTACGGCAGCCGGCAGATGGCCCGCCAGTTGCGGCGCGAAGGCGTCTCCGTCGGACGTCACCGGGTGCGGCGCCTGATGCGGCTGATGGGCCTGGCGGCCATCTACCGGGCGCCGAGGACCAGCGTGCCGCATCCTGAGCACCGGGTTTATCCTTACCTGCTCAAGGAGCTGGCGATCGAGCGCCCCGATCATGTCTGGTGCGCCGACATCACCTACATCCCGGTCCGGCACGGCTTCCTGTATCTGGTTGCGGTCATGGACTGGGCGACGCGCCATGTGCTGGCCTGGCGGCTGTCGAACACCCTGGATGCCCGGTTCTGCGTGGAAGCCTTGACCGAGGCGCTGGACCGATATGGTCGCCCGGAGATCTTCAACACGGACCAGGGCAGCCAGTTCACCGGCTTCGAATTTACCGGCGTGCTCAAGGACGCCGGCGTCACGATCTCCATGGATGGCCGGGGCCGCTGCATGGACAACATCTTCATCGAGCGGCTGTGGCGTTCGCTCAAATACGAGGCGGTCTACCTGCACGAACTCGCCGACGGCTTCAAGGCCGAACGGGTCATCGGCAACTGGATCGGCTTCTACAACACCGAGCGGCCCCACTCCGCGCTGGGCGGCCGAACCCCGGCCGAGGCCTATGGGAACGGCCAGCCTGTGGATATGATGGACAAGGCTGACGCCTTGCCCACATCCCCACAGGCTCAACAGCATCAGCAGGACGTGATAAACAGGATTCTGGCGGCATGATCAGCAACCAGAATACACCTTAACTTCGCCGCCAACCTGTCCAACGAAGTGGGACCACCTCAGATTTCATGAAGACCGCTGCGGCGAAAATCGGAGGCGCCACTATGCAGAATATGAATAAAACGCCGGCTGCCATAGTATTTGAGATGGCGAAGGTGGCCATCTTGGAAAGTGGGG
>CAZJPA010000418.1:0-1561 GCA_964547755.1 uncultured Sphingomonadales bacterium | reverse complement strand
CGTGTCCTCTTCCGATCTGGATTGGGCAACTGCTCATGCGGGATGACGATATTAAGCCCGATCGAGGGCGCGCCCACATCCGCAGCGCCGCGGTTTCCCGCCTCCATGATACCGGGACCGCCGCCGGTCATGATCACGGGCCCTATAGCTTGCTTTTTGAGGCGGGATGAGATCAGGCGCGCCAGCTTGCGCGCCGCCGCGTAATCCTCCGCACGCGGGTCGTCCGACCGGTCTGCTTCGGGGGCGGGGGCGCGAGCGGAGCCGAAGATGACGATGGTGGCCGAAATCCCGGCATCCTCCAGGATCAGCTCAGGCTTTTCGTATTCGAGGGCGAGACGGATGCCGCGCAGCTCGTCGCGGGCGAGAAAGCGGGGGTCGTCATAGGCCAGCCGGTAGCTGGGGGAACGCGTCTGTGGCACACGGCGGGCCGGTTTGCGCGCCCGCAGCCGGTCTTCACGCGCGGAAGGAAAGGGGGAACAGCGGTGACATCCGCGGCCGCGACGGGATCGTCCGGATGACATGATGCGGCGGCCTCCTCCCATTTCTTACGCCGCCCGACGGATCTGCGGCGCCCGAGTAATGTAGCCGAAGGCATGAAACCAGTCGAGAGCATCATACAGCGCCTCCTCGGCCGGCCGGGGACGGTAACCGAGCGCCTGTTCCGCCTTCCGGCTGGTGAAGAACATGCAGTGTTCGGCCATGCGCACCGCCTCGCGATTGACGAAAGGCTCATAACGGGGAAGAACACGGGCCGCCATTTCGCAGGCGAAGGCCACGGGCCGGACGAGACCGATCGGCAGTTGCCAGCGCGGCGGTCGCACGCCGGTCAATCGGGCGATCCGCGCCAGGATGTCCTTGAGCGAGAGGTTTTCACCGCCCAGGATGTAGCGCTCACCGGGACGACCTTTCCGCCAGGCGAGAAGATGCCCGATGGCGACGTCATCCACATGCGCAATATTGAGTCCCGTTTCCACATAGCCCGGCATGCGCCCACAAGCGGCTTCCACCAGGATGCGGCCTGTCGGCGTGGGGCGCGCATCCCGCGGGCCTATCGGCGTGGACGGCAGGACGATGACGATCGGGGCGCTCTCTTCGCGGCACAGGGCGAGCGCGGATTCCTCGGCCAGGAATTTCGAGCGCTTGTAGTGGCCGATCATATCGGAAAGGCGCCCGCGGTCACGCTCGTCGGCCGGGGTGCCGTCCGCGCGGGGTTTGAGGGTGGCGACCGTGCCGGTATGGACGATGCGGGCAACGCCCTGATCGAGGGCTTCGCGATAGAGCGCGCGGGTGGCATCCACATTTGTCGCGTAGACAGCGGCGGGATCGCGCACCCACAGGCGATAGTCGGCCGCGACATGGAAGAGGACGTCCACATTCCGCAGAATGCGGCGACGGCAGGCGGGATCGCGCAGATCGCCGATCACGCGCTCGACCGGCAGGCCGTCGAGAGTCCATTTGCACGAAGACGGACGCACAAGAGCGCGCACCGCCACACCATCCCGCAGCAGAAACTTCCCAGGGACGAGGAAATCCGGGTGGGCGAGGAAATCCTGATCGAAAG
>CAZJPA010000417.1:0-1575 GCA_964547755.1 uncultured Sphingomonadales bacterium | reverse complement strand
GCTTTTGCCAGAGGCCATCGCGCACCACCTGCCAGACGGCAAGTGCGGTGTCGCCAAAACTCACCGCCACCTTTGACGCGCGGTTGATCTCGTGGCGCATGCCGGCAACCGCCGCCGTCCCCGCCGCAATCGCCGCGGTCAGCAGCGGAAAGCGGGTGACCACATTGCCGATCATTCTTGCGGTCTGGGCCAGCGCCGCCCGAACGCCGCCTTGTCCGGCATAGATCTGCTGGATCTGGGCGCCCTGCTGGATGAACACCATCATCGGGTTCATGCCCGAGGCCAGCGAGACGAACACATCGTTGAGCTGGAACATCAGCATCCGGCTCTGGAACGCCGCCATGCGCGAAGCCCGCCCCATGCCCGTAAGCGCCGTCGTTCGGCCCTTGATGGCGGCGATGCTCTGCAATGTCGCCTGCCGCTCGCGGCTGATGGCGGCGCGCATCTCGTCTGCCGAGATTGCCCCCACCGCATGGGCCTGCCGGATCTCGGCGAGTTTGGCCTTGTAGTCGCGGATTGTGGCAAAGAGCGGGTTGAACTTCGCGCGCGTGTTATCGAGCGCGCGCCCATAGGCGGCGATATCCTCGGCGCTGCGGCGGAAAGCGGGGGTGACGCCGGTCACCCGGTCGATCCGCTCCACCAGCGTACCCGTCGAGGCGCCGGCGGCCCTGAGTGCCGTTGCCGCCCGTGTGGCCCGCGCCGCCAGTGCTTCAAGCTGGGCCAGCGCCGTGCCGGAGGCCGCGCCCACGCCCTTGAGCCCCTGGCTTGCCGGGGCAGCCCCGCCCGCCACAGCCGCCAGCGCCTGCTTGCCGGCCTTGCCGATGCCGACAAGCTCGGCCTTCAGCTTCTCGCCGCCCACCGCGGCAAGGCGCACGCTGATGCGTTTTTCACCCATGGTTCGTGTTCATCTCTTCATTGATCTTGCGGATGGCGACGGCTTCAATCGCCGGCAGTAATTCAGCGGCCACCAGTGGGTTCACGCCCAGCGCCCGGGCCATCGCCAGCGCCGCGCCCATGTCCCAGCCGATGACGGCACCATCGGAAACCCGCAACTGCCCACCAAGGCGCAGTGCCAGATCCCAGACCTGCCAGCCTTCCAATGTTGCGGGGCGGTTCAGCCTTGCCGGGCAGTCGGGGCAGGTTTCTTCACAGCCCTCGCAGTATCTGTCGCCCCCGCCGAAGTGCCATTCGGCAAGGGCAGTGATCCGTTTTTTTCCTGATCCAACACCAGGCCGCTCGCGACATAGCCAAGCTGGAAGGCCTCGAACAGCGGGTAGACGTCGAGCAGCGCATCGATGGCCTTGGGCGTGGGTGCAAGGGGCTCGCCCTCTGCATCGCCAATACCGGCCCAGTCGATGACCGCACGCCTGGCGATGGCCTTGGCAAACGCAATGGCGCGGGCATCAATCGGGGTATCTTCGGGCAGGTTTTCGACCGCATCGTCAGCACGGGCGGCAGCCATCAAGGCGGTGGTCAGCGGCAACAGCTTCAGCCGCACCCCGTGGCCAAGGTCGAGCCATTCCGGCCCCGCATTCAGGTCAAGTCGGATCATGGTGTTCCTCAATAGGTGGCAAT
>CAZJPA010000416.1:0-1600 GCA_964547755.1 uncultured Sphingomonadales bacterium | reverse complement strand
ATTCCGGCCGAGCTTCAGGAAGCGGCTGAAGCTGCCCGCGAGCAAATGATCGAAACCGCGGTCGAGGCTGATGAATCCCTCATGGAGAAATATCTTGAGGGCGAGGAGCTGAGCGAGGAAGAGCTCCGGTCGGCAATTCGTCAGGGCACGCTTTCCTTTCAGTTCGTGCCGGTTCTGTGCGGTTCGGCCTTCAAGAACAAGGGCGTGCAGCCGCTGCTCGATGCCGTGGTTGACTATCTGCCCTCGCCGGTGGACATTCCGCCCGTCAAGGGCTCTGCTCCGAACGATCCCGAAAAGGTTCTCGAGCGCAAGGCCGCCGACGATGAGCCCTTCTCGGCGTTGGCCTTCAAGATCATGAACGACCCCTTTGTCGGTTCGCTCACTTTCTGCCGGATCTATTCCGGCACGCTGAGGAAGGGCGAGCAGGTCCTCAATTCCGTCAAGAGTAAGCGCGAGCGTATCGGTCGCATGCTCTTGATGCACGCCAATCACCGCGAGGATATCGAAGAGGCTTATGCCGGTGACATTGTCGCGTTGGCAGGGCTGAAGGATACCACCACCGGGGATACCCTGTGCGCGGCGAATGCGCCGATCGTGCTGGAGCGCATGGAATTTCCCGAGCCGGTGATTTCGGTTGCGGTGGAGCCCAAGTCGAAGGCCGACCAGGAGAAGATGAGCATTGCGCTCAACCGGCTGGCCATGGAAGATCCGAGCTTTCGCGTGCGGGTTGACGAGGAATCCGGCCAGACCATCATCTCGGGAATGGGTGAGCTTCATCTCGACATCATCGTCGATCGCATGAAGCGGGAATTCAAGGTGGAGGCCAATGTCGGCGCGCCGCAGGTCGCCTATCGCGAGACGTTCGCGCGTGAGATTACGGTCGATTACACCCACAAGAAACAGACCGGCGGCGCCGGTCAGTTCGCCCGTGTGAAAATGATCGTGGGGCCGGGCGAGCGTGGCTCGGGGGTCGAATTCATCGACGAGATCAAGGGCGGTGTCATTCCCCGCGAGTATATCCCGGGCGTCCAAAAAGGCATTCAGGACGTGGCGGATACGGGCATCCTGCTGGGCTTCCCGCTGACGGACTTTTATGTGCGACTCGTGGACGGTGCCTACCACGAGGTGGACTCCAGCGTGCTCGCCTTCGAGATCGCCTCGCGTGCGGCCATGCGCGAGGCCGGTGAGAAGGCCGGTATCAAGCTGCTGGAGCCGATGATGAAGGTCGAGGTTGTCACGCCGGAAGAATACATGGGTGATGTGATCGGCGATCTCAACTCGCGCCGTGGTCAGGTGGTCGGCACCGAGCAGCGCGGTAACGCGCAGGTGATCGAGGCGGTCGTGCCGCTGGCCAATATGTTCGGCTATGTGAACCAGCTGCGCTCGTTCACGCAGGGGCGCGCCCAGTACACCATGCAGTTCAGCCATTATGACGAGGTTCCGGCGAATGTCGCCGAGGAGGTCAAGGCGAAGCTGGCCGGCTGATCGGCGGTCGCTGTCGGGAAGACGGACGCAAAGAATACAGGAACGACAAGGAAAGGACGGGTAGCGATGTCGAAGGAGAAGTTTGAGCGGACGAAGCCGCATGTGAATGTTGGGA
>CAZJPA010000415.1:0-1604 GCA_964547755.1 uncultured Sphingomonadales bacterium | reverse complement strand
GCAAAGGCGTTCCGCAAAGTTATGCCGAGGCCGTGAAGTGGTACCGCAAGGCCGCAGAGCAGGATTATGTCGTGGCTCAGAACAATCTTGGCGCCATGTACGCTTCCGGCCGGGGCGTGCCGCAGGACTATGCCGAGGCCGTGAAGTGGTACCGCAAGGCCGCAGAGTTAGGTTACGACGGGGCGCAGAACAACCTCGGTGTAATGTATGAGAACGGCTGGGGCGTACTGCAAGACTATGTCCAGGCCCACATGTGGTTCAACCTCGCAGCCGCGGGCGGCAATGCTCTCGCGGCCGAGAACCGGGATCGCCTTGCCCGCCTCATGACGCCCGCCCAGATCGCCGAGGCGCAGCGACTCGCGCGCGCATGGCGACCGAAGAAACCGGCGGTGGGGACGCCTTCGAGCTCGGATGCAGGAGACGCCACGGACAATCGTCAAAGGATTGCCCGCATACAGCGTAGCCTCGCGGCCCTGGGGTACGATCCCGGACCGGCGGACGGTATTCTCGGCCCCAAGACTCGCGCGGCCATTCGCGCATTTCAGACCCGCGAAGGACTGCCAGTCACCGGCACGGTCTCGGCTACACTCGAGACTTTTCTCAACTTGGCCATCGCCGAGGCCAAGAGCGCGCCGTCGCCGGCCCCACCCGCCCTTGAGAAGGTTCTGACCGGGTCGGGCTTCTACGTCAGCGCTCAAGGCCATGTGCTCACCAACGATCACGTCGTGAACGGATGCGTCGAGGTCCGCATCGCGCCCGCGCGGACCGCAACCGTCGTCGCGCAAGATGCGGCCAGCGATCTGGCGTTGCTCAAGGTCCCCGCCGACAAGACCGGCGCGGCCGCACGGTTCCGACAGGGCCGCGGCGTTCGCCCTGGAGATGACATCATCGTGATCGGCTATCCGCTGCGCGGGCTCCTCGCTTCGGAGGCCGGCGTCACGACGGGGGCCGTCAGCGCGCTGGCCGGGCCGGGGGACGACCGCCGCCTTTTCCAGATCACGGCCCCGGTCTAGCCGGGGAACAGCGGCGGTCCGGTGCTCGATGCGGCGGGCAATGCGGTCGGGGTCGTGGTGGCGAAGCTCAACGCCATCCGGATCGCGCGCGCCACCGGCGATATCCCCCAGAACGTCAACTTCGCGGTCAGCGCCGGCACGGTGCGAGCCTTTCTCGACGCCCAGGACGTGCCCTACGAGACCGCGCCGTCCACCACCAAGCGCGACCCGGCGGCCGTCGCCGCCAAGGCGCGGCGGTTCACGGTGCTGGTGGAATGTTGGAAATAGCCGGCGAACGCCGCAAAGCCGCGAACGGGGCGAACGCGCACCGATAGCGCCGTAGTTAGCCCTCACCGACGGTGCATGGTAGCCTCGTCGAAACGGGAGGCGACGATGGGGACAGTTCGGTTTGCGCTGGCAACGGCGGTGGTGGAGTTCAGCGTTGGTCTTGTCGGGCTAGGATTCTTGAGACGCTGCTGGCGTGATGCGAGCAGCGGTCGATGAAAGCCAACCACGGCAGCGACGATTCAGTCGAAATCTCAGGACCGGACGGCGTTTCATACCACTTGCCCTATGAAATGATCTCCTTGATCGATGGATAGATGGTCAGGA
>CAZJPA010000414.1:0-1628 GCA_964547755.1 uncultured Sphingomonadales bacterium | reverse complement strand
AGAACAGCCCGGGAAACGGGGCCGGTCTATGTGGGGCTTGCCGAAGCCGGCTGTTGGCTCTAGCCTCGCCGGCGCTGACCGCGGTCTGTCTGCCCCCCTATCCGGCAGGGGCGATCGGAGGGAGGAGACGAAGTATGTGGAAACGCTGGCAGGCGATCACGCTGTGGAAGCGCATTCTGGGGAGCCTCCTGCTGGGTGTCGTGCTGGGTGCGGCGTTCAAGGCGGCGGGGCTGGAAGCCTTCGGGGCGGCGCTCGAACCAGTCGGCAAGCTTTTCATCAACGCCATCAAGATGCTGATGGTCCCGATCGTGTTCGTGACCATCGTCGCCGGTGTCACCGCCCTCCAACAGGCGACCCGACTGGGGCGCATGGCATTACGAACGATCGCGCTCTATTTTTTCACCACGGCCTGCGCGGTGACGATCGGCCTTGTGATCGCCAATCTGCTGGAACCGGGCCGCGGTATCACCCTGCCCCAGACCGACGGGGCAACCGCCAAGACGCTTTCCCTCAAGGATGTGATCGTCGGCCTCATTCCCCCTAATCCGGTTGCGGCGATGGCCAATGGCGAGGTGCTGCCGCTCATCGTGTTCGCGATTTTGCTGGGGCTAGCCATCAATGCCGCGGGGCGATCGGCCCAGCCGCTGAAGGAGCTGTTCGATGCCGCCAATGCCGCGATCATGAAGCTCGTGCATTTCGTGATGGAGGCGGCGCCCTTCGGTATCTTCGCCTTGGTGCTATGGGTGATCGCTGAGCTCTCGGTAACCGAGCTTATGCGGCTGATGCTGGTGGTGGTGACACTCTATCTGGCTTGCCTGCTCCAGATCGGCATCGTCTACACCGGCCTGCTGACCGTCCTGGGCCGCCTGTCACCAAAGCGTTTCTTCCAGGGCATCATCGATGCGCAGGCGGTCGCCTTCACGACGTCGACCAGCGCCGGCACCCTGCCCGTGACGATGGCCAATGTGGAAGACAATCTCGGCGTCCCCCGCAAGATCTCAAGCTTCGTGCTGCCTTTGGGTGCGACCATGAACATGGATGGCACCGCGATCTATATGGGCATCGCCGCGGTCTTCACTGCCCAGGCGCTCGGCATCGATCTCACGACCGGGCAATATGCGACCATCGTGCTGACCGGCACCCTCGCCTCGATCGGCGCCGCCAGTATCCCGAGCGCCGGGCTGATCATCATGCCGGTGGTGCTCTCTTCCGTTGGCCTGCCGCTGGGAGCGATCGCGCTGTTCTTCCCGATCGATCGGATCATGGACATGATGCGCACCATGACGAACGTCACCGGCGATGCGACGGTCGCGGTATTGGTGGCGGATGCCGAGGGCGAACTCGACCGCAAGCGATTTACCGCTGCGCCGGTGGAATGAGCCGGCCGGCCTTCTCTTCGTCATCCGCCGGCTCCGGATCAAGGTCCGGGGCAGGTTCGATCGGCGCGCCTTCTTCTTCGTCTCCCGCCTGTCCCTCTTTTCCTCGTCACCCGCCGGCCTCCCTCCCTCGTCACCCGCCGGCTTGACCGGCGGGTCCAGCGGACAGCACAGACAATCCCCAGCGCTGAAGATGGCCTCACCGCCTGCTGGATTCGCCGCTCTGCGGCGGCGAATGACGCAGAAGAGGAA
>CAZJPA010000413.1:0-1646 GCA_964547755.1 uncultured Sphingomonadales bacterium | reverse complement strand
TCGGTGATCAGATATCAGTGATCGGCATTCGGTGATCACCTCTTCTCGCGGCGAATGACGAAGAGAGGGACCGCGCGGCCTTTCGGATATCCGCCTCTTAAGACGCATGACTGGTGGCCAACGCGAAAACGGGCGGCTCATCCGCCTTTCCTCTTGCCCGAACGATCTCGTGATCACCAGTAACTGGTTACCGGCAACTGATGACTGGGGATCGCGCGCTCGCGATCATCGTCTGACGTGAGACTGCGAGCAAGCGCGCCCGCTCCTCCGGGCTTCAGCTGCCCAGATCACGGGCCGCGACGCGCCGCTCGAAGCAGGTAGCGGGCGGGTCGGCTGTCGCCTTCCGGGAGGCGCCGGCTCGGGTCAGACTTTGAGGATCTGCTTGCCGCGGTTTTCGCCCGTGAACAGGCGCAAGAAAGCCTTGGGCGCGTTCTCGAAGCCTGTCATCACGTCCTCGCGGTAGACGAGGCGCCCATCGGCGATCCAGCGTGCGAGGCGGCGCTGGACCTTGTCGAACTCGGCCGCGAAATCCGTGACGATGAAGCCTTCCATCCGCGCCCGTCGGAGGATGAGGTTGAGGTAACGCTTCGGGCCATAGGTGTCGCGGGTGTTGTATTGGGAGATCGCGCCGCATACGACGATGCGCCCATGGTGGGCGATGCGGGCGAGCACCGTATCGAGCAGAGGGCCGCCGACATTGTCATAGAAGATATCCACTCCCGCGGGGGCAAGCGCATCCAGACGCTTGCCGACATCCTCATTCTTGTAATCGATGACGCCATCGGCCTTGAGTTCATCGCGCAGGAAAGCGCATTTCTCGGGACCGCCGGCGATCCCGATCACCTTGAGCCCCATGATTCGGCCGAGCTGAACCACCGTGGACCCCGTCGAACCGGCGGCCGCCGAGACCACCAAGGTCTCGCCCGCCTCGGGCCGGCCGATACGCATGAGGCCGAAATAGGCGGTCAACCCCGTGATACCGAGGATGCCGAGGGTCGCCGTCGGCGGCACACCCTCGGGGATCTTGCGCAAACTGCGCCCCGGCACCACGGCGAGTGTCTGCCAGCCGATGAGGCCCGTCACCAGATCACCGGGCTTGAAACGGGGGTCGCCGCTCGCCACCACCTCGGCAACGGCATTGCCGGGCATCACGCCGCCGACCTCGGTGGGCGCCACATAGTCGGCCAGATTGTCCATCCAGGAGCGCTGGGCCGGGTCGAAACCAAGCCAGCGCAGGCGGACCTTCACCTCACCTGCTCCCGGCTCGCCGACCGTGCGTTCCTCCAGCCGGAAATGCTCTCTACCCACCGGCTCGCCGCCGGGCCGTTTTGCGATCACCCAGACCTGGGCGGTATCAGACATCGCAGCCCCTTTCTATCGCGTAAGACAGGCTTTCGACAGGGTCACGGCCGCCGATCGCAAGCAATCCACGACCGCCACAACCTGGGTGTACAGGAGATTCCGCCCCCTGCCACCTCCCAAATCCGAGACGAAACGGCAGAACGCGCAAAACACAGAAGAAGCGAATCACCATGAAGGCGCCACGCAAACGCCCGCTGCGAAACACAGCGGCCCGCTGCCCGCCGCTCTCGCTCACCAGGTAAAGAAGACCAGGGCGCGCAGTAAAACCGGCTCAGGCCGCCTGC
>CAZJPA010000412.1:0-1652 GCA_964547755.1 uncultured Sphingomonadales bacterium | reverse complement strand
CCGGATAAACCGGCGAATGACGTGGAAGGGGGGCAGACGGGATGGATTCGCCGCATCTGCCGGCGGATGACACGGGAAGGGCGCGGCTTCACCATATCTCCTGGCTTTCTCCGACGACGGCTGACTGATGACCAATGACCAATGACTGATCACTGATCACCGACCCGCCATTATTCCTATTCATCGAAGCTGATGGCGAGCCGCGCGCTCGTCGGCACCGCCTGGCAGGTGAGGATGTAGCCCTTCTTCACCTCCGCCTCTTCCAGACCGTAGTTGATGGCCATCTCGGCCTGACCTTCCAACACCTTCGCCCGGCAGGTCGTGCACACGCCGCCGCGGCAGGAGAAGGGCACTTCCAGACCAGCCGCCTCCAATACCTCCAGGATGGTGCCCTCGCCCGGTTCGAAGGCGACCTCGCGCGTGACGCCATCCAGTCGGACCGAGATCGTCGCCTTGGCGGCCCGTTCCTTTTCGCGTTCGCGCGCAGCGGCGGCGATCCGGCGCGCCTCCTCGTTGGTCAGGAAGCGTTCGCTGTGCAGCCGCGCTTCCGGCAGCCCCGCTTCGGTGAGCCGTTGCGAGAGCGTATCGATCATGTCGCCGGGGCCGCACAGATAGACGGCGTCCATCTCCTCCACCGGCAGCAGACGGGCCGTGATATCACGCAGCTTGTCGGCATCCAGCCGCCCGTTCATGAAGGCGATCTCCTGCTCCTCACGCGAGAAGAAAGGATAGAGGGCAAAGCGGTCCATATACCGGTTCTTCAGATCGAAGAGCGCCTTGTGGAAGATCATCGTCTCGCGTGTGCGATTGCCGTAGAACAGGCTGAAACGGCTCTTCGGCTCGTGTTTTAGAACCGCTTTCAGGATCGCCATTACCGGCGTGATGCCCGAACCGCCGACGAAAGCGACATGATGGCGCGCCGCATCCGGCTGCGGTTCGACGACGAAATGACCGACCGGCGGCATCACCTCCAGCACGTCACCGGCCTTGAGCCGGCTGTTGGCCCAGGTGGAAAAGCGCCCGCCCGGCACGGCGCGCACGACGATGGCCAGATCCTCCTCTTCGGGCAAAGTGCAGATGGAATAGGTGCGGCGGAGCTCCGCCCCGTCGATGGTGGCGCGGATGCCGATATGCTGTCCCGGCTTGTGGCGGAACAGATCCTTGAGCCCATCGGGCACCGCGAAACGGATCAGGACGGCGTCTGCAGCCGCTTTCTCCACCGATGCGACGGTCAGAGGATGATACTTGCGCATGAGCGTTCTCCCGGTTCGGGAAGGGGGGATGACACGGCGGCCGACCGGAACGGCCGGTCTGTCCGCCACAGACTCTGCCCGCATGCTTCCTTCCCGTTCAGTGACATTTGAAATGTTCAAAAGGTTCGAGGCAGGACAGGCAGCGGCGCAGCGCCTTGCAGGGCGTGGAGCCGAAGGCGCTCACCAGCTCCGTGCGCTCCGATCCACAGCGCGGACAGGCCACCGGTGCATCCCCGTGCGCCTTCAGCTGCGGCGGCGCGATACCGTATTCCGCCAGCTTCCGGCGCCCTTCTTCGGTGATCCAGTCCGTCGACCAGGGTGGAGACAATTCGTAGCGCACCCGCACCGGCGCAAGCCCCGCCTTGGCCAAGGCCTCCTCGACCAGGCGGCGGATGACGT
>CAZJPA010000411.1:0-1669 GCA_964547755.1 uncultured Sphingomonadales bacterium | reverse complement strand
CGGTCGCCTTCCTTGACCGTCAATGGAGTCTTCGACCCATCGTCTTTGACATGCTCGGTGACATCTATGTCATGCCGATCACCGGCGGCGAAGCGAAGCCGCTCACCCGTGGTCTCGCCTGGGATTTCCAGCCGCGTTTTTCGCCGGACGGCCGGCAGATCGCCTTCATCTCGGATGCGGGCGGTGGTGAGAACGTCTGGGTGATGAACACGGACGGCAGTGAGCGCCGGCAGGTGACAAAGGAAAACTTCCGTCTGCTCGGTAATCCAGCATGGTCACCGGATGGGCGCTTTATCGTCGCGCGTAAGCATTTCACGACGCGTCGTTCGCTCGGCACCGGCGAGCTGTGGCTCTATGACGTCGAGGCGGGCGGCGCCGGCGTGCAGCTCGTCAAGCGCCCGAATGAACGTTACCAGAAGGAGCTCGGCGAGCCGGCCTTCTCGCCGGACGGCCGTTTTCTCTATTACACGCAGGCGGCGACCCCCGGCGATCGCTTCCAGTATGCGGTCGATTCCAATAAGGACATCTTCCATATCAAACGACTGGAACTGGCAACCGGCCGGATCGACGACTTCGTCGCTGGACCGGGTGGTGCGGTCCGTCCAACGCCGTCTCCCGATGGGCGATATCTCGCTTTCGTGCGGCGGATCCGTGCAGTTTCGGCGCTGTGGATCAAGGATCTCAAAAGCGGCGCCGAGCGCCCCGTCTACAAGCCGCTCGATGACGACATGCAGGAAACTTGGGGGGTCCAAGGGATGTATCCGAACGTCGCTTGGACGCCGGATTCGGCGGCCATCATCTTCTGGGCGGGGGGCAAGATCCATCGGTTGGATCTTGAGAGCGGCCAAGTGACGGAGATTCCCTTCCACGTGAAGGACAAGCGCACAGTGATCGAGGCCGTGCGCTTTCAGCATGATGTCGCCCCTGACGTCTTCCACACCAAGATGGTGCGGTTTCCCGTGGTTGCGCCCGATGGCCGGCGGGTGATCTTCGAATCGCTCGGCAAGCTCTGGGTGAAGGATCTGCCCGACGGCAAACCACGCCGGCTGACTCGGGATGAGACGGGTGCGCGTGAACTGTTTCCGGCCTTTTCGCGCGATGGCCGGCATGTCGTCTTCGTGCGCTGGTCGGACACCGAACTCGGCTCCGTGCGGATCGTCAGGGCCACGGGCGGGCGGGCACGGGTGGTCTCGCCCGAGCCGGGCCATTACTGGAATCCCGTCTTTTCACCAGATGGCACGACGATCGTCGTCGAGCGGCGCCGCGGTGGTTATCTGACATCGCCGCTGTGGTCGATCGACCCGGGCATCTATGCGATCGATGTCAAGACGAAGCGCATGCGGCGGATCACCCATGGCGGCCGCCACCCGCAATTCGGCGCCAACGGCGATCGCCTCTTCTTCGTGCGCGATGCCAAGAAGCACGAGCTGGTTTCTTCGGATCTGAACGGAGAGGCGGTGCGCGTTCATGCCCGCAGCGAGTATGGAATCGATTTTGCGATCGCTCCCGACGGCCGGCATCTCGCTTGGCGTCAAAGCTTCCAAGTCTATCTGCTGCCACTGCCGCCGGGCGGGGTGTTGGACCTTACGCCGAAGACGAACGCCTTACCGGTGAAGCGGATCTCGCCCAATGGTTCCAGCTACATGGCCTGGCGCGATGCGGGACACCT
>CAZJPA010000410.1:0-1681 GCA_964547755.1 uncultured Sphingomonadales bacterium | reverse complement strand
CATTGTAAACCTGCTGTGGATGTGACATTCCACTCTTTGGTCAAACTATTACCTCATAAGACCCAATGTGGCGCGGTGCGCCCACTCGGCCGGAAGGGCGAACAGAAGCGGACGCAGCAGGCGATAGGCGCGATCCTCGAACATGGGGTTCCCGTCATCCGGTAGCAGTAGGAGCCGCTGGCGGCGTCCTCCATAAAGGGTGCGGCCGGCAGCGGCAAGCAGGGCGACATGACCGGATGAGCCATGCGGGCAGACCCGCCCGTTTTGTGGAAATTGCGTATAGTCTCCGCAGACACTAGCCTGTCTTGGTCCTGAGCTGCGGACGATCGGGCGAGGCATGGAGGAGGATATGCGCGACGGCTCAACCATCACCCCCCCTGGCGAGATCGCAACCGTCGGCGATATCCTGATGCATCATGCGCGCCTGCAGCCCGATCGGATCGCGCTCGTCTTCGAAGACGAGACAATCACCTACGGCGCGCTGGCAGAGCGGGTGAATCGGCTGGCCCAAGGGCTGATTGCCGCCGGTGTCCGGCCCGGCGACCGGATCGCCCATTTCGGCCAGAACAGCGCGGCTTATTTCGAAACGCTGTTCGCCGCCGCGCGCATCGGCGCGGTGATGACGGGGCTGAACTGGCGGCTGGCGGCGACGGAGCTTGCAACCCTGCTGAGCGATGCCCGCCCGCCCGTTCTGCTCTTCGACCGAATCTTCACCGCGACGGTGGCCGAGGCCTTGGCTGCGAGCAAGGCTGCCCCTCGCCTGTTGCTGGTGACCGATTCCGATGACGAGGGGCCCTACCGCAATTTCGCGCGCTGGCGGGACAGCCACCCGGCCCATCCTCCCACCCATCGGCCGGCGCCTACCGATCCTTTGTTTCTGATGTATACCTCGGGCACGACGGGGCTGCCGAAGGGCGCGCTCATCAGCCATGAGGCCGTGGTGCTTGCGCGGCGCTTCGAGAATGAGATGCGTGCCCATGACCCGGCCTTCCCGCTGTGGGATCCAGACCAGGTCCAGCTCGTTCAGGCGCCGGTCTTCCATCTGACGGGTAACGTCTGGGCGATGCTGGCTCTTTATGGCGGTGCCCGGCTCGTCATCCATCGACGCTTCGATCCGCAAGCGGTTCTGGACGCCATTCCCCGGCACCGCATCACCCGCATGATCCTGGTGCCCGCGATGCTGCACGCCCTCATCACTCATCCGGCGCTGCCGGAGACCGATCTGTCGTCCCTGGACTGCATCTACTACGGCGGCTCGCCCACGCCGCTACCTTTGCTGACCGCCGCGCTGCGCGCTTTTCCCTGCGGCTTCCTGCAGCTTTACGGCATGACGGAGGCAGGGGGAGCGATCAGCTATCTCTCCCCGGCCGATCATGATCCGGACGGCCGCGATCCCCGCATGCGCTCCGCCGGCCGTCCCTATCCCTGGGTCCAGATCCGCGTCCAGGACCAGGCCGGCCACAGCCTGCCGCCGGGTGAGATCGGCGAGGTCGCGGTGCGCACGCCGACCGTCATGCGCGGCTATGCGGACCGGCCGAAGGCGACGGCCGCCGTCCTGCGTGACGGTTGGCTGTTGACCCGTTTATCCTAAGTACGCTGGCGCTATTTGTGTTCTGGTGGCGGTTCCGGGTGCCGTTTGCCTTGGCGATGATCGCCATTGGCCTGTTTATCGTGGCGCTGC
>CAZJPA010000409.1:0-1706 GCA_964547755.1 uncultured Sphingomonadales bacterium | reverse complement strand
CACCAAATGGCGCTACCGGTTTTGCATGATAATCAGGATATTTTTGTTTAACCTCGAACGGACACGGCCGTGAAGGCCACCAGATTTTGAGTCTGGCGCGTCTACCAGTTCCGCCACGGGGGCAGGAGACGATGCCTCTTCGCCATATGCGATCCATGCCGACAGCGTCAAGCGGCCACCGTCAAACCTCTTGCCAAGCCGTCCCGTGCTCGGCCAAAAGCATCGCCGCAACCCGTGCATTGTGCGCAGACGAAAAGGGAGCAAGACGCTGCTGCGCCGCCTTTATGACTGGACCATGGCCAAAAGCGCAAGCCGGTATGCGCGGGCTTGGCTGGCGACCATCGCGTTCCTGGAATCGAGCGTCTTTCCCATTCCGCCAGATGCGTTGCTGTTGCCCATGGGGCTGGCGCGCCGTGAGCAGGCAATTACCTATGCCGTGATAGCCACCGTTGCCAGCGTCTGCGGCGCGCTGCTGGGCTATGCCATCGGATGGGGGCTCTGGGAGGCGGTGGGTCGGCCGATCATCGCCTTCTACGGCTATGAGGCGGCCTTCGCCCGGTTCCAGAGCGCTTTTGATCGCTATGGTGAGCTCTTAGTGTTGGTCTTCGGGGTGACATTCTTTCCCTTCAAGGTGATCACGATCGCAAGCGGCGTAGTGGGGATGGATCTAGCGACATTCCTCGCCAGCGCGGTGGTGGCCCGAGGCTTGCGGTTCCTGCCCGAAGGCTGGTTGTTGTGGCGTTTCGGCCCTCCCATCCGCGCCTTCATCGAGCGTCGACTCGCATGGCTGGCCACGGCCTTCGTGATCCTGCTTGTCGTGGGGTTTCTCCTTGTCGGCTGGGGGGCAAGCTTCTAGAAACGATGGCGGCACTTCGCGACGGCGATGCGGGTTCGTCCTGCATGGTAGAGAAGGGACATGCGCGCCTTGTCTGTCTTCGGTAGATTGATCCAGGATCCGGCCAGCTATCTGCTGCTGGCGGCCGTGCTGATCGTGGCCGTGCTGGTGATGCAGTACGGCTTCGGCTATCTGCCTTGTGAGCTGTGCTATTGGCAACGCTATCCCTATTACGCTTTGCTTGCTGTGGGATTGCTCTACCTCGCCGGGCGGCTGGCGGGGCGGGCGGGGCCGCAGTGGGACCGCGCGATGCTGCTGCTGGCCGGGGTTGCCTTTCTCGCCAGTGGTGCGATCGGAGTCTACCACGCCGGTGTCGAATGGCACTGGTGGCGGGGGCTCAGCCAGTGCAGCGGGATGACCGACCTGCCTGCGGATCCGGAGGCGATGATGGCGATGCTGGGGCGCACAAAGATCGTTCCTTGCGACGAACCGGCGCTGCTGATCCTGGGGCTGTCGCTGGCCGCCTGGAATGCGGTGATCGGGGTCGTGGTGGGACTGACAGCGCTGATTCAAGGGGTGCGGCGCCGGGAAAGGGAGGAAAAGAGAGGATGAGGATGCGCCATCGGCCTTCTCGTCGTTTTGTGCCACCGCGGCCGCTGCCCGGCGAGCCACGGGTCGAGGAAGAGGTGGCGCGCATGATGCGGGTCGATCATGCCGGTGAGCTGGCCGCCGTGCATATCTACCGCGGCCAGCGTGTAGTCATGGGCGAACGCCACCGTTTGAGCCCTGTCATCCGCGAAATGGAAACACAGGAACACTTCGGCAAATTCTTTAATTGAAATTTCATCCGGGTTGCCTATATTCACAGGAT
>CAZJPA010000408.1:0-1709 GCA_964547755.1 uncultured Sphingomonadales bacterium | reverse complement strand
CCGGGACCCTATCATAATTCAGCAGACTCATATTTTCGCAAGGATATCGTTTCCGGGATGCGTGCAGGCGCGAAAGACGATAAGGTTGTGGCGTCAATTCAATACTGCTGCAAACAGGTTGCCCCCTGTGCCCAGTATCCGGAAGACCCGCTCGTCCCGCGAGCGGCTCGGTCTTGCGCAAGACCTCCTGGCCGGCGGCGATATGCCGGAGGCGGCGCTGCTGTGCCGTGAGCTTGTCGCGGACAGCGAACCTTTGGGCGTGCTTTGGGGCGAAGTGGCCGAGCTTTGCCGGCGCCTTGGCGATGACGATGGTGCGGTCATCGCCGCCCGGCGGTTTCTCGCCGACAGCCCCGACGATCCGGCGCGCCGCGCGGTGCTGGCCGAGAGGCTGGCGGCGATCGATGATATTGACGGCGCGCTGTGCATCGTCACCGATCTGGTCAGGCGCTATCCCACGGCCACCGGGGCCGTTTATGCCGCCGGCTTCTTCCATGCCGAAAAAGGGGCGTTCGATCAGGCCATGGCGTACTATCGCCGCGCCCTCGAACTCGATCCCGCTTACCTGCATGCCTGGGAACAGATCGTCCGCCTGAAGACCTTCAAGACGGAGGACGCCGATTACCGGGCGCTTCGCCGACTGGCCGATGACACGCAGCGTCTGGCGCCGCTGGCCCAGGCGCAGGTGTTTTACGCTCTGGGCAAGGCCGAAGACGACCTGCGACGCACGGACCGCGCCTTTGCCGCCTATGCCCGGGGCGCTGCCGCCATGCGCCGGCTGGCGCCGTTTCGCATCGAGCCGTTCGAGGCCTATTGCCGGCGACTGACCGCGACATTCGATGCTGTCCGGGTGCAGGACTGGCGGGGTGGCGGCCTTGCGTCCGATCGCCCGATTCTGATCGTCGGCATGCCGCGCTCGGGCACGACGCTGGTCGAGCAGATCTTCGCCAGCCATCCGCAAGTCACCGGGGGCGGCGAGATCAAATGCCTGCGCCTGGCCACCTATCCGCTGGCCAATCTCGAGGCCCGGGAGGTGGAGGCCTACCTCGCCCGGCAGCGAAGCGATGCCGATAACGATCCCTGGGCAGCGCTGGGGCAACGCTATCTGGCGCTGCTGTCAGGGCGTTTCGGGGCGGTCGGCCGGGTCACCGACAAGAACCTCGGCAATCATGTGCTGCTGGGGGCGTTCGGGCTGATGCTGCCCGAAGCGCGGATTATCTATTGCCGCCGCGATCCGCTGGATACCGCCTGGTCATGCTTCAAGACGCGGTTCTTCGAAGGTCTGGCCTGGAGCTACGATCTCGAGACCATCGCCCGTTACGCCCGCGCCTATGGGCGGCTGATGGATCACTGGAAAGACCTGTGGCCGGATGCCATTCTCGACGTTCATTACGAGGCCCTGATTGCCCGGCCGGATGCCGAGATCGCCCGCATGCTGGATTTTTGCGGTTTGCCCGATGCCTCTTCCTGCCTGCAGTTTCACAAGACCAGGCGGGTGGTGGCGACCGCCAGCCTGGCCCAGGTGCGCCGCCCCTTGTACGCACGCTCGATCGGCAGCTGGAAGCGGTTCGAAGCCCACCTCCAGCCGCTGATCGACGCCCTTGGTGAAGACGCAGGGCCTAGCGCCGTCAGCGCTGCACCGGGAATGCCGACGGTCGCCTAGTTGTTGCCTGCGGCCTGCATCTGGAGGAAGCCGATGTTGGCGAGCTTGT
>CAZJPA010000407.1:0-1741 GCA_964547755.1 uncultured Sphingomonadales bacterium | reverse complement strand
GACGGCGGAACGCCAGTCGTTCCTTCAGATCGGCCAGAAGCTGCGCCCGCTCGCCGGGCGAGAAGTCGGAGCCCACGCCATGAGGGCGCGGGTCGCGGTGATAGATGCGTTCGGCCTCGCGATACCAGTCGGCGACCAGCATCATGATCTCGCCGTCGCTCAAAGGCCGCGGCGTTTCCTCGCGTAGCCTCGCCCGCGCCGCGTCGATGCGGTTCTGATATTCCTGCAGATATCCGGGCAGCAGACGCAGCGCCTCTTCCCGGCTGGTGGTGCCGAGCGAACGCTTGTACTGGCTGCCGGGCAGCAGATGGGCCAGTGCCTTCGGCCACCTGATCCGCACATACCAGAAGTTGCCGATCCGAACGAGATAACGGGTTTGTTTCACGCTCTTCTCGTCGCGATGTGTACCAGACCTGTGTACCAGTCGCATCGGAAAAGCGTGTTTTATCAGACAGTTCAACGACTTACGGGGCAATGGTGCCGATGGAGGGACTCGAACCCCCGACCCGCGCATTACGAATGCGCTGCTCTACCAGCTGAGCTACATCGGCTCGCGCCGTCGCGCGCGGCAGCGCTTTCCACGGGACCGATTCTTGCGGCCACCTCTTGCGGCCACCTCTTGCGGCCACCTCTTGCGGCCGCCAGCACCGCGGAAAGCCGCGCGGAACATAGTGGCGACGCGCTCGATTTGCAAGCACGAAGGATCGGTGCCGGACCACAGACGGCAAGCATGGCGGTGCAAGGGGGCTCGTTGTGTGGCGGGTCTCCGGCAAGAGAAAGAGGGCGGAGACCCGTGGGGCCTCCACCCTCCTGTCCGATAGGCCGCCCGGTGGGCGCCGCCCCGGGCGGACGGAAAGGATCGCTCCTAGAACCGACCGTTGTTCATGACCTTCGTCCAGGCGGCAACGAAGTCGGAGAGAAACGCCGGCTGGCCGTCGCGCGCGGCATACACTTCGGCCACCGCGCGCAGTTCCGGATGGGCGCCGATCACGAGATCCACCTCACTCGCCGTCCAGCGTTGCGCGCCGCTTGCCCGATCGACACCGAGATAGACCCCGGCCTGATCGGCCTTCCGCCAAGTCGTGCCCATATCGAGAAGGTTGACGAAATAGTCGGTGGTCAGCATGCCCGGGCGGTCGGTCAGCACGCCGAGCCGGCTGCCGTCGAAGGTCGCGCCCAGCGCACGCATGCCGCCGACCAGCACGACCATCTCGGGCACGGTCAGGCCGAGCTGGTCGGCCCGATCAACCAGGGCTTCGGCCGGAGAGAGGCGGTTTTCCGGACCGTAGTAGTTGCGGAAACCATCCGCCTTCGGCTCGAGCACCGCGAAGGAGGCGACATCCGTCATCTCCTGGGTGGCATCGGTTCGGCCGGGACGGAAGGGCACCGCGATCTCGTGGCCGGCGGCACGCGCCGCGTCCTCGATGGCGGTGGCGCCCGCAAGCACGATGAGATCCGCCATCGAGATCCGCATCCCGTCGGTGTGTCGGTCGTTGAATGTCCGCTGAATGCGCGCGAGCGTCCTCAACACGGACTTGAGCTCGGCCGGATTGTTCACCGCCCAGTCGATCTGGGGCGCAAGCCGCAGCCGGCCGCCATTGGTGCCGCCACGCATGTCAGACTGCCGGTAGCTGGCGGCCGCTGCCCAGGCCGTGCGCACGCGTTCGGCGATCCCGAGTCCCGACTGGCGGATCATGGCCTTGAGCTCGTCAACCGCCTTGTCGTCCACAAGCTTGTGATC
>CAZJPA010000406.1:0-1755 GCA_964547755.1 uncultured Sphingomonadales bacterium | reverse complement strand
TACCCAGCAGCAACAAATAGAATAGACCAAGACGCGTGAACGCGCCAATCTGGCGCTAGGTCTCGTGATCGACGTGAGCAATATGGACGAGGTGGAGGCGATCATTCGCAGCGCCTCTTCTCCGGCGGAAGCCCGTGCGGCGCTGCTCGCCAGCGATTTCGATGCGGCTGTGGTGGCTCCCTACCTCAAGCTGGTGGAGGATCACAGCGGCCGGGCGGTGGAGGGCGGGCGCTATCGCCTGTCGGAAGCCCAAGTCAAGGCGATCCTGGAGCTCAGGCTCCATCGCCTCACCCAGCTGGGCCGCGAGGAAATCGGTCGGGAACTTGAACAGCTGGCGGCCAGGATCGCCACGTATCTCGACATCCTGGGCGCACGGGAAAAGCTGCTCGCCGTGCTCAGGGCCGAGCTTCAGGCCGTGCGGGAACAATATGCGGACGCCCGCCGCACGGAAATCTCGGAAGAGGAGCTCACCGAGATTGACGAGGAGGCGCTGATCGCCCGCGAGGACATGGTGGTCACCGTCACCCATGCAGGCTACATCAAGCGCACGCCGCTGGCCGCCTATCGCGAGCAGCGCCGTGGCGGCAAGGGACGCGCCGGGATGGCGACCCGCGATGAGGATGTCGTCACCCGCGTGTTCGTGGCCAACACCCATCAGCCGATCCTGTTCTTCTCCTCGGCGGGGCAGGTCTACAAGCTCAAGGTCTGGAAGCTGCCGTTGGGCGCCCCGCAGGCCCGCGGAAAGGCGCTCGTCAACCTGTTGCCGCTGGGCGAAGGCGAGACGATCACGAGCCTTATGGCACTGCCGGAGGACGAAGACAGCTGGGACGAGCTCCACGTGATGTTCGCCACCCGCAACGGCTATGTGCGCCGCAACCGGTTGTCGGATTTCGTCAATGTCCCTTCGGTCGGTAAGATTGCGATCCGCTTCGAGGAAGGGGCGGGCGATCAGCTCGTGGGCGTCGCCGTCTGCCGGGAGGACCAGGACGTGCTGCTGGCGGCCCGCGGCGGCAAGTGCATCCGCTTTCCGGTCACGGACGTGCGCGTCTTCAAGGGCCGCACGGCCGTCGGCGTGCGCGGGATGAAGCTCGATCCCGACGATGCGGTGATTTCGCTGTCGATCCTCTCCGGTGTCCATCTCGATCCGGAAGAGCGCGACGCCTATCTCAAGCTCGCTCCTTGGAAGGCGGGGGAGGATAGGCCGGATGCGCAGGCGGTGGGGCTGACGGGCGAGCGAGTCGCCGCGCTCGCCGCAGCCGAGGAATTCGTGCTCACCGTCACCGAAAACGGCTATGGCAAGCGCAGTTCGGCCTATGAATACCGCACCACGCATCGCGGCGGTTCGGGGATCGTCAATATCGTCACCTCGCCGCGCAACGGTCCCGTCGTCGCCTCGCGGCTCGTGCGTGACGGGGATCAGCTGCTCCTGGTCACCGATCGCGGGAAGATGATCCGCATTCCGGTTGCCGACATCCGCATCATGGGCCGCAGCACCCAAGGTGTGACGCTGTTCCGCATTGGCGAGGGCGAACGCGTCGTCTCGGTCGCCCGCATCGCCGAAGACGATCCCGGTGACCGGTAATCAGTCATCAGTCATCGGTTATCAGTAATCGGGGAGGGGAAGGCGTGTGACGGCCTCCTTCCCCATCATTCGCCACACGGATTTCTGATCACTGATACCGGATCACCGATCACTGGGGCGTCATTCGCCGGTTTATCCGGCGAATCCAGCCGGCGGTGGTGCATCTCTAACGC
>CAZJPA010000405.1:0-1771 GCA_964547755.1 uncultured Sphingomonadales bacterium | reverse complement strand
GAACTGATTCGTAAGCTTGGCGCGGTCACGGACCTTGCACAAAATGCTGCACAGGAGTACCTGGATGGGGGGAAGTTCTCCAGCCGTAATGGCGGTACGATGGACCATTGTTCCTGTGGGAGCATATTCCATTTTGAGTTCTATCCGGAACGGCTCCGCCAGCTCCTCTTGGTCGTAAATGGGCTCGAGGGTCGCCACATCGAGCTCGGAGAGCTTTCGGACGTTGTGCACTAGGCTCGGCTTGGTGATGGGGATGGTTATGTCGTACTGGAGTTTTTCCCTTACGGGGGCGATGATCACGGGTTGGGGGGGATCCGAACGCGCGGTGGCCACGCCCACTCCCTCGGTCTCGAGCTGCGTGCGCAGGACCTTAAGCAGGTTGGGGTTGCCCAGCACCTCCAGGGTTTGGAGGCGGTCTGGGCCGACTTGGGTCATCAGCCGCAGGCCGCGGCCGATCACCTGCTCGGGCAGGATCTCTGCCTTGGCTGTGAACGGACGCAGGCCCAACACCACGGTGACATTCCGCACGTCCCATCCCTCCCGCAGCATCAGCACACTGACGATCACTTTGATCCTGCTTTGGGCCTTGTCGATGTCCCTCGCGGCTTCTCGGGCCTTCTCCAAGTCCTTGATCTCACCTCTTTTCTTGCCTTTTTCGTAAGTGTGGATGACCAGAACTTCGGATTCCTTGAAGCCAAACTCCTTCGTTTCCAGGAGGTAGCGACCGATGGCATCGGCGTGCGCGTTCTTCTCGGCCGTGATGAACAGCACAGGGCGGACACCCAGTTTCCGGTAGACCTCGTAGTGCTCCTTCCAGCGTTCTACGGCCGCCCGGAGCCAGTAGGCGTACTTTTCGGCGATGTTGTCCCTGGTCACGCGATCCGGCTCCTCGGCGGGCCGCTTCGGGTCGTCCTCCCGGCTGACGATCAGCGGGGCCTTAACGATGCGGTCCTCAACGGCTTGGGCGAGCGGATAGTCCACCACCGTCCAGGGGAAGTACATCCCGTTCTGATCCTTGGGGGTCGCGGAGAAGTCAAGCCAGAGCGAAAGCCCCCTGGGCAGTGCCTGGTGAATTGAAAGCAACGACTGGCTCCAGGCCAGATCCTCGTCGTGGACGTGGTGGGCCTCGTCGTTCATCACCACCAGATCGGAAAGGGACTTCACCCGCTCCAACATGGAACGCTGGCTCGACGCGGCCAGGTCCTTCTTGGGCTTCGGCCCCAGCAGCGCCTCAAGAGCGTTTTCCGGCGTCCATTCCTCCTCGCGGGACTCGTAGAGCTGTTGGATGTTGGTGAGGAAGAGGTTGCCCGATGGGTCGGGCTCGGTGGCCTCGCCCCGGAGGATGATATTCAGCGCAAACTGCCCGCGCCACTCGGGCGGTATGAGGGGCAGCGCGTAGAAGATGCGGTTGGCGGCGAAGTCCTTCTCCAGGCGCTGGTAGACGATGACGTTAGGTGCGACGATGAGAAAGTTCGTCGAGAGCGGGGAACCCGCAACCATCTTCTTGTGGAAGTACGACCAGACCACCGCCATGGCCATGACCCAGGTCTTGCCCGTCCCCGTGGCCATCTTGAAGGCGTAGCGCCGCAGGTTCTCCGGCGGCAGGTCTTGCACTCCCTCTGCCTCCCTCTCCGGGACCCAGCGGCGGATCTGGCGCCGCCCGTCCATTGTGGTCTGGAACTTGATGCTGTCGGTGAACAGATCACGTTTGTATACCTGGGCGTAGTTCTGGATCAGCACCTGGGTGTCGGTAATTCCGGTGATCTCCACT
>CAZJPA010000404.1:0-1776 GCA_964547755.1 uncultured Sphingomonadales bacterium | reverse complement strand
CGACCCGACGGCACCTGATCTGCACGTGGGGCATACGGTGCTGATCCAGAAGCTGGACTTTTGGTCGCGCTATTCCCGTGCCTCCACACTGTCCTTTGAGGCCATTGCTCACGCCCCCGGTGGGCCGGGCCGTGTATTCCTTTTCGACGAAAACGATGTCGCTGACCGTCTCGCCGCGCTCGACGACGTGACAGGCGGTGCACTCCAGTGGTCCGAGACTGTCGGCCTGAAACAGGTCGTGCGCAACATCGATATCGGGGAGGACACGGCGTTGTCCTGGGTCTCCGGCGATTACGGCCCACTCGCCGGAAAGGAGGCCGCCTGATGCCTCTGAACGACCATGTCCGCATTACGCGCCGTTTTCTGAGATCGATCCGCATCGATTCCGATCTTGGCGACACCGCTCCCCTTGAAGGTTTCGTCTGTCCGCAATCCTCCGCCGACATTCTTTTGACGATGGCGCGTCACGTTTCGGAGACGGGCCAGGGTGCATTCACTTGGACTGGCCCTTACGGCAGCGGTAAATCGAGCCTTGTCGTCGCCCTGAGCGCCTTGCTGAACGGCAACGCCAGATTGCAGAAGGAAGCGGCAAAAGTCTTTGGACAGAATCTGACGAAGGCGATTCGCTGCACGTTGCCGACAGGGGCGAAGGGATGGCGCATCCTTCCCGTCGTCGCGCGACGCGACGATCCTGTCGCCGTCATCGGCGAAGCCGTGAAGCGGACAGGGCTTGTATCACGGCAGCCGCGCGGCGGCTGGACCGAAAGCAAGCTGATCGCCGCACTGACCAAGGCTGCTGCCGAAAAGCCTAGAACGTACGGCGGGCTCGTCCTGTTCATCGACGAGATGGGCAAGTTTCTCGAAGCCGCCGCGCAGGAAGGATCTGACATATACATTCTCCAGCAACTCGCCGAGGCGGCTTCGCGCAGCCAAGGGCGCTTTCTGGTTGTGGGCGTGTTGCACCAGGCGTTCGAGGAATACGCCCATCGCCTGTCGCACGAGATGCGCGATGAATGGGCGAAGATTCAGGGACGCTTCGTCGATCTCATCGTCAACACCGCGGGCGAAGAACAAATCGACCTCATCTCCCGCGCGATCGAAAGCGACCATCGTCCGAAAAGGCCCGGCGCGTTGGCGTCTGCTGTCGCCGGTTTCGCGCGCCGAGATCGCACCGGCGATGTGGAGCGGTTAGCCGCCATGCTGGAAGCATGCTGGCCGCTGCATCCTGTTGTGGCGTGCCTGCTGGGACCGATATCGCGGCGGCGCTTTGGTCAGAACCAACGAAGCATCTTCGGCTTCCTTAATTCATCCGAGCCGCATGGCTTTCAGGACTTTCTCAGCCATGCCGGGGACGGCGAGCTGTACGGCCCCGACCGGCTTTGGGATTACCTTCGTGCCAACTTGGAGCCGTCCATTCTCGCTTCTCCTGATGGGCACCGGTGGGCCTTGGCCGCGGAGGCGCTTGAACGCTGCGAAGCCATCGGCGGCGATGCCCTTCACATCAGGCTGCTCAAGACAATCGCCGTCATCGACCTGTTCAAGGAGCGCTCGGGACTCGTTGCGAATTCTGAGCTACTGCGTACCTGTTTCCCAGAAACATCAGCCAGGGCGCTTGAAAAGGCACTGTCGCAACTGGACACCTGGTCGTTTACGATCTTCAGGAAGTTCCTCGACGCCCGCACCATATTCGCAGGGAGTGATTTCGACATCGATCAGGCGGTCCGCGCCGCACTCGACGATATCGATGATATCGACTTCGAAGAACTCAAATCCCTC
>CAZJPA010000403.1:0-1776 GCA_964547755.1 uncultured Sphingomonadales bacterium | reverse complement strand
GTATCGTCTAACCCCTTGGTATAACGTATGTTTTTCGCCGAAGACCTGTGCATGTGTAAGAAATTGTGTATGTTTCCATGGGCTGCGTTGCCGGAATTTTGGAGCGGCGGACGACGTTGTGCAAGGCTCCCGGCGCGCCCTCCCAGTCATTCTCATCCCCGGTCACGGCCCTGTCCGTAGCGCGGCTTTACACGAAAACCGGCCCTGTATAAGGGCCGGTTTTTTTATGCCGCACGCGGGCGCCGGGTTGGTGCGGGCGATCTGTGACCCTGACTAACGGCCCTTCCTCGCCGCAACTTGATCGCTTATCCACTCAATCGCCTTATTGCCGTCCCACCCTTTCATTCCCAGCGCTTCCGGCGTGACTTCCTTGCTCGGCCATAGGCCGCCGGCGATCACGTCCTCGATGCCGGCATTGGCGAGCTGGTCAAAATACGCCTGGTCACCATCTTGTTGAATCCGGTTCCGCAAAAACGCTGCGGTTGCGCCTGCCAATATGTCGCAAATCTGAAGCTGGTTTTCATTTTCAGATCTGGCAAAGCGCGTGCCGACAACGTTCATTGGGAATTGCTGCGGACCGCCCGGATTCTCGAATCTCGCGGAGTCCAGGTCGGGAGAAGTAAGGGCGTCCCACAGCCATTTTTGCTTTGCCATGTTGGAGGATTGATCGTGGACAACCTCCCAAGGCCCATCGTGCCGGCCGCGCCAGATATGGCCGAGAAAGATCAGGCCGGGAAGCGCGATATCCAGCACGCGATCCGGCAGGCCGCGAACATGGCTGAGGCCCAGCAGCGCAGATGATGGCCATAGATAGCGGAGTATCTCCTGTGCGTTGGAATCGGCTTTGGCGTTTGCGTTGCGTACAAATGCTTCACATCGGGCGAACGCCTTTGGCGTTCTGGCCCGCATCATGCGCTGAAAATGCGCAAGCAGTCTGCGTCGAAAGCGCTGGCTCCAGAACCCTGCCAGACAATAGAACTGCATATTTGCCATGCCGAGGTTCGCGCCGTCCTCATAGAGATTGAGGCCGCTCTTGTGAGCGAGGGGCTCAATCCACCAATCAACAATGAGCGTTACCAAAGCGAACTCTTTGTGAGCGATCCACGTCGCGGCACGGGTTCGATCATTCGCCATGATCGTCACCAGCTCGACAATTCTGTCTCGATATCGCGGGCTTCGTCGCAGGCGCGCGTATTTCAGTTCTTTCGCATTAACGTCGGCAAAAATCGAAGAAACGATCTTCCGGGCTTCGGCAGAATCAAGATCGACGGTAGCGTGCGCGAACACCGGTTGATCTGCCGAGAGCAGATCTTCGCCCGTAAATCCGCTCTCATCGACGTAAAAGGTTGGCATGGCTAACCGGCAATTCGCGTGCGCAAGAGGGCTTCGCGGCCTCAAGGCATATAATCTTGATATTTTGGTGCGGGCGGTGAGACTCGAACTCACACCTCCTTGCGGAGAACGGCTTTTGAGGCCGTCGCGTCTACCGATTTCGCCACGCCCGCTAATATTTACGCCCTTAACCTGCGACCACTTCAGCGACGCCCGAGGCCGGAGACGCACCAGTTTCTTTGAGTCTGCCGCGTCTACCAATTCCGCCACAGGGGCATGGGCCGGGGCATCATAGCCGAGGGGGTCGGAGGGTCAATAATCCCGATGGCGACGGGCGCGGCCGGGGATCGGGGGTGTCCAGGCATTGCCCGGGCATTGCTAAGCCGCGCTCGGTCGGGCTATATGCCCCGGCCGGGCGGCGGCGCGTCGCGCCGGGAGTTGTCG
>CAZJPA010000402.1:0-1779 GCA_964547755.1 uncultured Sphingomonadales bacterium | reverse complement strand
CGGGGATGAGATCTTCGACGTTCGGGATTGTCTTCCCTTCCCGCTGGATCCGCCGGTCAAGCCGGCGGATGACGAAGAGGGAGGGCTGGATCCGCCGGTCAGGCCTGCTCCGGGGGGGCGCCCCCCGAAGTTGGCAAACGACATGAGAGGGAGAAGTTTTCGCAGTAAACGTCTGGGATGCCTCATGGTCGGCCGGGGGCAGGGCTTTGCCATCAGGCCGCCGGCGAGGGGGACTGCCGCCCATGGTTGCTCCTTTCGTGTCGCCTGCGGACCAGAGCGGCTGCCGGGTCCCCCTTGCGTTCCCCGCTGACGTGATCGGCGGGTTCAGCGGGAGAGGAAAGCCGGCTTTTGCTTTCGCGGTCGTCTTCCGCTTGACCGGTCCCGGCAGAAGGCATGGCAGGGGCGGGACAAGCCAACGCTTTGCGATCCCGGCCGGCGGCCGGGCGCCGCGCATATGGATTTCAAGATGCGCGCGGCTCGGCGAGGCGTGATGGACGCGCGCGCCTCGGGCGTGCTACCCCCCTCGTCCCGGCACGGAGGGCGGACGGCTTGCTTCCGTGCGTTGCTTCCATGCGTGACGAGTCGCCGGTGCGGGCCAGGGCTTGGGGGGGCGCCGGTGCGATGGAGAACAGGATCGATGACCAAGAGAACGCACGTCGAGATCGTCGAGGTTGGACCGCGGGACGGGCTGCAGAACGAGCCCGAGGTGGTGCCGACCGAGACCAAGCTGGCGATGATTGACCGTCTCATTGCGGCCGGTCTGCGGCGGATCGAGGTCGCGAGTTTCGTGCATCCGAAGCGCGTGCCGCAGATGGCCGATGCCGAGGCCGTGGTAGCCGGGTTGCCCGACCGCAAAGACGTCACCTACATCGGCCTCGTGCTCAACGACCGCGGACTGGATCGGGCGCTCGCCTGTCGTGATGCGAACGGCCGCGGGGTGGACGAGATCGGCTGTGTCGCGGTCGCCTCCGATGGATTCGGCATGCGCAACCAAGGCATGGGCTGGGCTGAATCGGTTGCGGTGGCGCAGCGTCTGATCGGGCGGGCGAAAGCGGAGGGGCTGTCCGCCCAGGTCACGGTCTCGGTCTGTTTCGGCGACCCCTTCGACGGCGCTGTGCCGCCCGAGCGCGTCATCGAGATCGTTCGCCGCTTGGCGGAAGCCAGCCCGCGTGAAATCGGCATCGCCGACACCATCGGCGTCGCCGTTCCACAGGAAGTGGAAGAGCTGTATACCCGCGCGGCCGAGGCCGCCGCCGGCATTCCGCTGCGCGCCCATTTCCACAATACCCGCAACACCGGTGTCGCCAACGCTTGGGCGGCCTTTCAGGCCGGCGCGCGGGTGGTGGACGCCAGTCTCGGCGGGCTCGGCGGCTGTCCCTTCGCCCCCAAGGCGACCGGTAACACGGCCAGCGAGGACATCGTCTATCTCTTCGCGCGATCGGGGATGGCGACCGGTATCGATCTGGAGGCGCTCGTTGAGGCGGCGCAGTGGATGGCCGGGGTTCTCGGCCACCCCTTGCCCGGTGCCGTCTCGCGCGCTGGTCCCGGCCCTCTCTTCGGCAAAGGCTGAAGCACGAGAACGGCCGGCGATGCCGGCGGCGGATACGGGCAAAGCCAGCGTGTCGCGGGAGAACAAGCCGGCGCCTTCGCGTGAGAACAGGCAGTGGCCGCCTTCTTGCCACCCGACTCTTCGCCGATCACCAATCACGGATTACTGATCACGGATTACTGATCACGGATCACTGAATCGTCGTTCGCCGGCTCGACCGGCGAACCCAA
>CAZJPA010000401.1:0-1789 GCA_964547755.1 uncultured Sphingomonadales bacterium | reverse complement strand
GTTGCCGCTCGCGCTCGCGCCGCTTTTCCTCTTCCTCAACCTCATCCTTGTCGAGCCCCAATGCTTTCTCATCGAGCGTCTCGGGCATGCCGATCGGCCAGCAAGAGGCTCGTCGGCAGAGGGCCGGGATGCTCTCGGCCTTAATTGCCTCGAAGTCCAGAAGCCCCTTGTTCTCCAGGTGCCGTACAACCGCCTGTGCCTCGGCCTGGGTCCACGGCTCGGGCAATGACACGTCGCTCTGCCGGCACCAGACCCTTAGTACCGGTAACGCAACCGCTGCAACCTCGCGCACCACCTTGCGGTTCGCCTCAACGAGCCGGTTCAGTGGTGGCAGCTTGACCGACACATCCTCTCCAAGGGTGTCGGCGAGAAGTGCCGAGACGTGTGCCTCAACAAGCTCCATCTCCAGTGTCTCCCGCGTCAGCACCCACTCCGCGTTGAAAGCGAGAAAATTTAAGCTCTTCCGCTCAACGTAGTTTGTGAGGTCATTCCCTTTTTGGAAGTCGGTGGCATGGTGTCGCCTCAGCCGTTCTATGATCGCAGGGCGCATGCGTGCCAGATGCGCGTCATACAACTGTCGGAGCTCCGCTTCGTTGGATAGCATTGGCTCGCCTAGCTCCAGCAAAACGCGATTGAACCTCTCGTAGTCCAGTTCCAGATTTCTGCGCAGCTCGGTGCGGTTTGCAGCCTGCTCGCAGGCCTCAATCAATCTCTCTGGCCCGTACTCCATGCCGTTCAAATGAAGCTGGAGCCACTTGCGTACGTCGAACCTTGCCCCGGCCCGGTCCACGTCGCGCCGAAGTTGCAGCGATAGTTCGATGTCGCCGTGGTAGGCCACCAATGGAACCAGCAAATGCAGGATATGCTCAAGGTCAGTCCGCAGCGACGCCCGATGGTCGTGTACTGTCTGGACATCGCAATCGAGCGCACGTGCCAGCGCCTCGTCGCTTGGTGCCTCCAATGCATCGGATGCTCGATAAAGGGCAAGTTGCGAGAGCAACAGCCTAGGCGACCTCAGCCTACTGTCTATCAGGCGCGAAGGCCCACCGGACAGCGGACCCGCCAGCGTCATCCAGTCGAGCGACAGGTCGTGGGTCAAAATCAGGGTCGGTAACGTTTCATGCTCGAAGGCATACCATCCCAGATGTTCGGACGGAGACACCACTTCTTCATCGACAACCAGCGTCATCGCCTCGCAGCGCCGAACCCTGATGGCCCGCATCCGGCGATCGATCGTCGAGCTTTGAATGCCACGCTCGAGCTGCTCCCCACGGATCTCATGCCCGATAACGATGACCTCCGGGAGCCAATCCAGTCCTTGCGAGGTCAGAAGTGCGTCGCTGGACCGCGGGACGAATGGCTCACCGTCCACAAGAAGCTGTACGCCTATGCCGTCCAGACGGCGCGGTATGAAGGCGCCAGTCTCTTCGAGTAGGGCGGCTATCCGGTCAGTCGGCGTTGGGCCGACTTCCAGAACCGGCTGCCCGGCCGCAGACAATATCCGCGCCTCAAACCTTTGAGCGTCTTCCGTGACGATAACGTCAGCGGGCGCTTCCGGCGCACCGCAAAGGACCTCGAGCTGGCCGCGTCGAGTGATGATCAATTCCAGGTCAGGCGGAAGCGAGGTGCCGGTTTCCACAACGTCTTGCCACGCGCGCCGGTACTCATTTCGCGCCGTCGGGCGTTCGTTTGACGCGAGGCCCGTCGCAACGTCTGCCAAGTCGCGAAGCCGAGCCATGCCATCGGCCCCTCGTGAAAGGTCTGATCGCGGACCCCCCCCCCCCCCCCC
>CAZJPA010000400.1:0-1797 GCA_964547755.1 uncultured Sphingomonadales bacterium | reverse complement strand
GATAAGTTCTCCGGTCAAGCCGGCGAACGACGCGGGAAGGAGTGGCAGGGATAGGTTCGCCGATCAAGTCGGCGAATGACGATTCGGTTATCGGTGACCCATCATCGGTGATCAGAACCCAAAACGGCGGATGATGTGAAAAGGGATGTCGGTGACCGACGTGGTAGGGAGTATGGCGAACGACGGAAGCGGGCGCAATCTGCAGGTTTCGATCTTGCACCGGCAGGCGATCATACCCACATGCGGCCGCAATCACCGTCACGAGCCGGCGAACCGCGGGAGGATGCAAAAGGTGTTTGTCCAAGCCTTCTATGACGAGACGACAGCGACGATCTCTTATGTCGTTCATGACAAGGAGCGTGGCGGCACCGCCGCCGTCATCGATCCGGTCTGGGATTTCGACCCGGCCTCCGGCAAGCTGGAGAGCCGATCCGCCGGGCGGATCCTTGCCTATGTCCGGCAGCGGAATCTCGATGTGGCCTGGATTCTGGAGACTCACGCCCATGCCGACCATCTGAGCGCGGCACAATGGTTGAAGGCGCGCTTGGGCGGCCGGGTGGCGATCGGCGGACGAATCACAGAGGTGCAACGGCATTTCTATCCGCTGTTCCACCCTGACAACCGTTACGCGCCCGACGGCAGTCCCTTCGATCATCTCTTCGCTGAAGGCGATCGCTGTACCATCGGCACGATTCCTGTGCGCGTGATGCACACGCCCGGTCACACGCCGGCTTGCGTCACCTATGTCATCGGCGACGACGAAGCCGCCTTCGTGGGTGATACGATCTTCATGCCGGATTACGGAACGGCGCGCGCCGATTTTCCGGGCGGCGACGCGCGGACGCTCTACCACTCGATCCGGCGGATTCTCACCGAGCTGCAGCCTGAGACGCGGCTCTTCATGTGCCATGACTACCGGCCCGGTGGGCGGCCGCCCCGCTGGGAAACGACGGTCGCCGAAGAACGCGCGCACAACATCCACGTCCACGACGGCATTGACGAGGAAACCTTCGTGCGGTTGCGACAGGAGCGCGATGCACAGTTGGCCGCGCCGCGGCTGCTCTATCCCTCGCTGCAGGTGAACATCCGTGCCGGACGGCTACCGGACCCAGAGGCCAACGGCCGACGCTACCTCAAGATTCCGCTGATCATTGCTGAGAATGCCCGTGAGTGACCGGCCGCCCCACGGGTGATCGCTCGGGGCGGGCCACGTCATGCGACGAGCCGGATCACGGCCTGCAAGGGAGCCACGGTGACCAACCGGCGGTTCCGCCAGATGGGCGCGCGTGCGCCCGGCGCCAGAATGTCGCTGGATCCATCTGCGTCAAGGCGCGCGAGCTTACCGAAGTAGCAGAATCCCTCCTCTTCCTCTACATAGGCCTCGCGACCCAGGGCCTGATGCCAGTCGGCCTGATCGAGCGGGCGGCAGAGCAGCACGTCACCGGCCCGGTAGGCGCCCAGGTTTTCTTCAACCTTGAGGGCGATAGCATCCTGGGAGAGCCGGCGCAGCGCGAGAACCTCCATCGGCTGCGCTTCACGGTCGATGCGGCCATGCACGGTGACGCTACCGGTGATCGCGACATCCCCGGCCCCTGGCACGGCCAGCAACTCCGCCGGGTCCACCTCCAAGGCTTCTGCGATTTTTTCGATCCATTCGATGGTCAGCTTGCGGGCGCCGGTCTCCAGCCGGCCGATGGTCTGCGGCGTCGTGCCGTGAGGGCGAACACGCGCGGCGACCTGTTGCCCGTAAGAATCGATTTCTAAAATATCCTCTAATCCTACCGCCCCTTTACAAAC
>CAZJPA010000399.1:0-1801 GCA_964547755.1 uncultured Sphingomonadales bacterium | reverse complement strand
GCGGTCAAACCGCTGATGATCTTCTGGTCTGCGGCGATTTGCGCCTTGTCGGCCTCGATTTCCTTGGCATCAAGAGCGATGAACGTCGTCGCCACGACGACGGCAGGGGCAAGAACAAACCAGACGGCGGCACCGACCGGCCAAAGAGCGATGGTGGCCACAAGCCCGATGGTGATGGCGATACCGTCGACGATGCCCAGGGCAATGATGGCGCTCGTGAGTGAGTCGATGTCGCGATGCAGCCGATCAATGTCTTGCTGCAGCTTCTGAATTTTCTCCTCATCGGCCTTGGCGTCTCGGGCGGCCTTCTCAGAAATGGTCTCCAGGTTCTGAGCCAGGCCCGGTAACGTATCCTTGAATTTCCGAACCTCACCGAGTGCCCCTTCGACGAAGCTGCGCACCAGCGTGATCTCGGAAAGCAGATCGTCCAAGTTCCGGATCAGAATTTCGCGGGCAGCGGTATCCGTGGGATCGGCGACAAGAGCGGCGGCCTGCGTATCGGCGCTTTCCAAAAGCTGCCGAACGATAGCATCGTAGTCGCGCACCGTATCCGGCACGGACAACAGACGCGCCATGACATTGTTCACCCAGTCCAACGCCCCACTCTTTGCACTCTCCAGCGCCTGCTCGAAATCGGCCCAGTCGGGCGGGGTTTCGTGGAGAACCGGCAGATTGGACGTGAGAACGCTGGTCATCAGCGTATTCACCATCACAACATTCTGCTTGTAGGCGTTCTGAGCGGCGGCCAAGGGCTTGGCCCGCTCACGGATGGCAGCAGCAAGCATGGAAGACCTCCTCTATCAATAAATAAGAGAGAAATATGTTACACACACACGCATCAGGAGTCTAGCCTTTATGTGACCAGGCTCATGTTATGCGCGATTGTGCTTTACCCCGTTAGCGTTCAGAGACTGGGAGCACGCCGCATTCCCCAGCGGCCAGCGAGGGGACCGGCACGCAACCGGCTAAGGCACCTGCGTTTCCCCATGCCGAAAAAAGCGCATGCATGCTGTGGCCCACCATGTGGCCTTCGCCTCTCAAAGCCCCCCCCGTGTCCGACCGAAAATCGCGTGGGCTTGAAGCGGAACAGGCGGCGCAATCCACCCGAACACGGGGCGGCTCAAATGGCGCCAAGCCTGCGTGAAACGGATCCGAGTCTGCATCGTTGCCCGCTCCGGCCCGACGGCGCTTGCCCCTCGGCTCTCCCAAAAAAAGAAGGGGACCTCGCTATTGTGCGATGCACAAACAACATGATATGGCTTATACTCACCAAGATATCTTCGCTCATTGCCTTGAGCGGCGAGGAATACGCAGGACTGTTGCTGATGGATGGATCGCCCCACAAGTCAAGCCGCGCCTCCCGCGCACCGGCGAAACGTGACCGGCCGTGGATCTTCCGCACCTATGCGGGCCACTCTTCGGCTGCCGCATCGAATGCCCTTTATCGCGCCAATCTCGCGCGCGGACAGACGGGCCTGTCGGTTGCCTTCGATCTACCGACCCAGACGGGATACGACAGCGACCATCCGCTTGCCCGGGGTGAGGTGGGCAAGGTGGGGGTGCCGATCTGTCATTTGGGCGACATGCGCACCCTCTTCGCCGACATCCCGCTCGAGCGCATGAACACCTCGATGACGATCAATGCCACCGCCGCTTGGTTGCTGGCACTATATCTGGCGGTGGCCGACGAACAGGGGGCGGATCGTGCAAAACTCAGAGGCACCGTCCAAAACGATATCGTCAAGGAATATCTCGCGCGTGGAACCTATATCTTCCCACCTTCTCCTTCGCCTCGGCCCAT
>CAZJPA010000398.1:0-1848 GCA_964547755.1 uncultured Sphingomonadales bacterium | reverse complement strand
GCAGCGGGTGGGGCGCGCTTGTGGTCGGGGAAGCGACGGACGAGGACGGCGAGTTCGTCGCGGGTGAGCGGCGTGGTCGCGCTCGCGTCGGTGACATGCGGCGAGAGCGCGGCTGCAAGCTCGCGCGGGGTCGCGGCCCAGAAGGCGCTCGGCGACCATCCGAGCAGCCGCGCCGCCAGCCCCAAGAGCGCGAGATAGTCCCGGTCCGCCATGGCGAAAGCGGCCGCTGCTCACCCGCTCTCGTCGCTGGCAGGCAGGCCGAGCGCAGCCTCCAGCAGCCGGCGATAGAGACGGGTGGCCTCGGCCAGCCCCATCGCCACAAGCGCAGAACCGACCGCTTCGCGCGTCGGCAAGGACACGCCTTCCTGCGGCCCTTCCTGCGGCACGAGACAATGGTGGACGAGCAGGACCATATCGGCCAGCCGCATGCGACCGGCGGCCGCCTCCTCGATAAGCTGGAGGAGGGGCTTGCCCTCATCCTCCGCGCGGGCCAGCGCTGCAAAACTCGGGACCACGCGCCAGCTGTGACCGGCGATCACAAGCGACAACTCGCCGCGCGCCGGATTGGGACGGGGATCGTTCATCGCGTCATTCTCCTATCGCGGATTGCCGATGGGCCGGCTATGGCCCCGGTGTGAAGGCGATGGCGCCGGCGGATTCCAGGGTCACGGCGTAGGTCCGCTCGCCATTGTGATCGCCGGCGTATTCGAGGCTGGTCACGAGAAAGGGACCAGTGAAGAGATCGCCGTTCTCGAAGACGAGCTCGTAATTTGCGACCGTGCCGGCCAAGGCGTGCCCGCGCATCGTGGACTCGGCCGCCGAGTTCCAGAACACGCCATTGCCGCTGACCCGGACCCGCCGCGTGCCGGCGCCCGGGAGCAGCGCTCGCCAGCCGCCGGAGTCCTTGTTGGTGACGTCCACGGGCTCGGCGTCGATCACCAGCGCCGTCGCGCGCAGACCCGCCACCGTCTGGAAGAGTTCCGGATTGCCGCCGTCGCCGATCTTCACGAGGAAGCCGCGGCCTGATTCTGCCGTCATGATCGTTTCTCCTTGGTTGGGGATGTCGTTGTGCTGGGGGATGGGGGAAACGGAGCACCGGGTTCAGGGCGCCGGGTCTTCGGCCACCCGCACATCAAGCTGGATCGTGACCTGCCGGCCGGCATCGCGTGGCCGGGCGATGCGCACTTCACGCACCGTCAGCCGCACGATCCGCGCGGCAGTGAGCGCCGGCCAAGGGGTGAGCGCCTGGAGCACGGTCTCGGCCGCACTCTCGGCCGATGTATCGTCATCCTCGGCAAGCAGCAGGACGAGCCGGATCTCGGCGGCGAGACCCGCAGCGGTCTTGTTCGACCAGTCGGCCAGCAGTCCCGGTTCGATCACGAGATAGGGCGGGCGCGCATCGCCCGGTGGGCGCTCGTATACGACGGGCAAGATCGCCGCCACCGCCGGATCGCCCGCAAGTCGTGCCAGGAGGGCGGCCTTGAGAGTCGAATAGAGTGTGAGCATCATGATGAGAATCCCTGCCGGGCCGAAGACAAAGGGCACCCCTTGTCCACCGATCAGCCGAGCATCTCCTCGGCCTCGATGACGAGCAGGCGCCGATCGTCGGCCGCCAGGGCGTGGGCGGTGACGGTGAGCAGCCGACCGTCCCAGAGCACCGACTGGCCTTGGGCGGGCGTCACCTCGTCGCGATGGGTGCGGATGCGATAGCGGCGGCGCACGCTCACCCGGCCGCCTTCGCCTGCGGACAGCTCGGCGCCCAGGGGCGCGACCTCCGCCCAGACGGTCACGGCCGCAGGGGTGTTCGGCTGGAAGGTGATCCGTTCACGCAGCCGATGGCTCGCCAGC
>CAZJPA010000397.1:0-1862 GCA_964547755.1 uncultured Sphingomonadales bacterium | reverse complement strand
CTGGACCCGCCGGTCGAGCCGGCGGGTGACGAAGAGGGGGGCTGGCGGATGACGTGGGAAGGGCGTGGACCCGCCGGTCGCGCCTGCCCCGAGCTTGTGACCCGGAGCCGGCGGATGACGTTCCAGTGATCAGAAGACCGGTGATCAGTGATCAGGGGGCGGTGATGAGTTATCGGAGAGGGAAAGCCGTGTGACGGCCGTCTTCCCCATCCACATCGTTCGCCGCTTTCAGGTCTGATCACCGATAACTGACGACTGATGACTGATGACCGATCACTGAACCGTCATTCGCCGGCAGATACGGCGAACCTATCCGGCCGTGACAGCATTCTCGGCGCCAGGCACCGCCTTCCCTTCCCGCTGGATCCGCCGCACCTGCCGGCGGAGGACGACAAAGAGGGGTCGGCGGATGACGAAGGGGAGAGAACGGTGGGAGATGATGTCACGCCGCCTGCGCCACGCATGTCCCTTGCTCATCGCCGGCGGCAGGGGCATGGGTCTCCAGCCATTCGCGGGCCAGCCGCTGGGCGCGTGCGACTTCGGCCGCCGTCATCTCCTGGGCAAGCATGCGCCGCTCTTCGGCCGCCTCGCTCACGCCCGCCCGGGCGGCGAGATTGAACCACATATGAGCAGCCACCGGATCGGCCGGCACGAGACGCCCTGTCGCATAGATCAGACCAAGGGCGAAGAAGGCATGAGCATCGCCGCGCTCGGCAGCGGCCAGATAGCCGGCGAGTTCGTGATCCCGCCCGGCGCTGTGTTGTGAACGGCTTTCTGCCATGGCTCGTCTCCTGTTCGCCTTTGCGCCTTCTTGCGCAATCTTGTGACCCAACAAGCCGACTCATATGCAATATCAAAACAGCCACTGTCTTGCGGATTGGTTAACGAGTGGGAAGAATATGCGGAAAAGCGGCCTGGCGCTCTCGTGACCGGAGGGTGAGAGACGTTCTGTCACATGCAAACGGAGCGGCAAGGCCCGTGCGAGAACGCCGCCAAAAGGAACGGAATGCAGCGACCGCGTCCCCCATGCGTCCCCTTCTGGAGGACTGAGCGCACCGACAAAACCGCCTTTTTCTGAACAGCCGGGGCGCAGGACGGCAGAAATCGCCGGCGGATCAGTCGAGATAGCTGAGGGTAGCGTTATCCGTGTCGATCACGCGCTCAGGCGGGAAGACGATATGGACGGTGGTTCCCTCGCCCGGCGTGCTCTCGATGGCCAGACGCCCGCCATGGGCTTCGGCCAGCGCTTTGCATAGAGGCAGCCCCAGCCCCGTGCCCTCCGCGCGGCGGGCCTTGCCCGGAGCCACGCGCCCGAAGGGTTCGAGGACGCGGGGAATGTCTTCGGGGGCGATGCCGATCCCCTCGTCGATGACGGAGACCACGAGTTCGCCGGCCGGTGAGACGGCAAAACGCACCGCCACCGCGGTTCCGGCCTCCGAGAACTTGAAGGCGTTCGAGATGAGGTTGATCAGGATCTGGCGCAGGAACTGGGGATCTGCCAGCAGATCCGGACAATCCGCCGGCGCTTCGATCTCCACCGAGATGTCACGCCGTTTGGCGGTCTCGCGCATCATGCGCCGCACGGAATGGGCGACCTCGACGGGATCGATCTCTTCTTCGTGCAGCTCCAGACGGTTGGCCTCGATCTTCGACATGTCGAGGATCGCGTTGATGACATTGAGCAGATGCTTGCCGCTCAGATTCACATCGTCGATATATTCGCGATATGCTTTCGGCGTGATCGGCCCCAGGGGCTCGGAACGGATAAAATCCGTAAACCCGATGATCGCATTCAAGGGCGTGCGCAGTTCGTGACTCATATTGGCCAGGAACATGGATTTGGCGCGACTGGCCGATTCAGC
>CAZJPA010000396.1:0-1865 GCA_964547755.1 uncultured Sphingomonadales bacterium | reverse complement strand
CCGGGTTCAATGCGCTGTCTTGCGCTCCGGCAACGGAGATCATCCCTCATGCCGCTGCCAGCATTGCCCGACCTCCCCCCGGGTCGCCCGGTGCTGATCGCCGGGCCGACCGCCTGCGGGAAATCGGCGCTGGCACTGGAGATCGCCGAGCGTGATGGCGGGGTGATCGTCAATGCCGACGCCAGTCAGGTCTATGGCTGCTGGCGGGTGATCACCGCGCGCCCCTCGCCCGAGGACGAAGCGCGCATCCCGCATCGTCTTTACGGTCATGTCGACTGGCGGCGGGCGTATTCTGCCGGTCACTGGCTGCGCGATGTCACGCCATTGCTGGGCACCGGCGAGAGACCGATCATCGTCGGCGGCACCGGGCTGTATTTCGCCGCGTTGACACAGGGCATGGCCGATATTCCCGCCATCCCGGCGGAAATTCGCGCGCGCGGCGACGCGACGGCGACACAAGAGATGCTGGCGGCGCTGGACGGGCCGACCAGAATGCGCATCGATTCGGCCAACCGGGCGCGCGTGCAACGGGCGTGGGAGGTACTGGCGGCGACCGGGCGCGGGCTGGCCGACTGGCAGCGCGACACGCCGCCGCCGGTGCTGGCGCCAAAGGATACGGTGCGACTGCTGGTCGAAGCGCCCAGAGACTGGCTGAATGCACGCATCGAGACGCGGTTCGACGCGATGCTGGACCGGGGCGCGCTGGATGAGGTGGCACAGATGCGGAGGCGCTACGATCCGGCGCTGCCGGCGTTCCGCGCCATTGGCGTGCCCGAGATCACCGCGCATCTGGCCGGCGAAATCTCGTTGAAAGAGGCGCGCGCCCGCGCCGTCATCGCCACGCGGCAATTCGCCAAGCGTCAGCGCACATGGTTTCGCGCCCGGATGGCGGATTGGCACCGGGTCGGGGCGGACTAACCGTAAAGCTCGGCGGCGCGGCGTTCGAAGGCGCGCACGATACGCTGCATCGCATCGCCGAACACCACCCCGATGATGCCGCGCAGAATGGCATTGCGAAACTCGAAATCGACGAAATAGCTGACCTCGCAACCGCCCTCGCAGTCGCGGAATTCCCAGACCGAGTCGAGATGGGAAAACGGCCCGTCCAGAAATTTCGATTCGATCCGTCCGGCTTCGGGGTCCAGCGTCGCGCGGCTGCCGAAGCGTTCGCGGAACACCTTGAAGCTGATCACCAGATCGACATCCACCACCTCGGTCTTTCCGACCTGGCGCCGACCCCGGATACGCGCCGCCGCGCACCATGGCAGAAACTCGGGATAGCGCGCCATGTCGGCGACCAGATCGTACATCTGGCGGGCCGAATATGGCAGCACACGGGTTTCGGAATGGGTGGGCATCGGGCACAGACGATTGGTTGGTGACACTGGCGCGTGATGTCGTATGGTTGGGCGAAAAGATCAAGGGGGCGGGCATGCCGACGCGGCCATATGTCATCGATGAAATGATTTCGGCCAAGGCGATCGCCGCCCGCGTCGAAGAGCTGAGCCGCGAGATCACGGCGGAATTTGCAGACACCGACAAACTGATCGTGGTCGGGTTGCTGCGCGGATCCTTCGTGTTCATCGCCGATCTGGTGCGCGAGCTCGATCTGCCCATCGAGGTCGATTTCCTCGAAGCCTCGTCCTATGGCAACGCCATGCAAAGCAGCCGCGAGGTGCGCATCCTGAAGGATTTGCGCAGCGGTATCGAGGGGCGCGACGTGCTGGTGGTCGAGGATATCGTCGATACCGGCCACACCCTGTTGCATGTCACCAACCTGCTGGCGTCGCGCAAACCGGCACGGCTGAAGACCATCGCGCTGCTCAACAAGCAGAGCCGGCGCGAGGTCGATTTCAACGCCGATT
>CAZJPA010000395.1:0-1877 GCA_964547755.1 uncultured Sphingomonadales bacterium | reverse complement strand
GGGGCTGATATCGTCGGCGGCGCGCTTCATCTCGTCGATGGTCAGGGTCGCCAGTTCGCCGATCTGCGCCGCCGAGGTTCCGGCATAGATCGTGGTCATGCCGGTATCGGCATAGGCGCCGGTCTGGGCGAAGATGGTATAGCACAGCCCGCGATTTTCGCGGATGGTCTGAAACAGGCGGCTCGACATGCCGCCGCCCAGCGCGCTGGCGTAGATCTGCGCGGTATAGATCGCATCGTCGCGATAGCCCGGCCCCTCGAAGGCCAGCGCGAAATGCGCCTGCTCCAGATCATGGGCGCGGCGGATATCGCCGCCGGTGAACCGGGCCGGGGTGGCAACCGGCACCGGCAATGGCGCGAGATGGCCGAAATAACGCTCGGCAAGGCGCACCAGCATGTCGTGATCGACAGCCCCCGCCGCCGACAGGATCAATTGCCCCGGCCCGTAATGCTCGCCCACGAAGCCGGCGAGATCATCGCGCCCGAACCCGCTGACCCGCTCGGTCGGACCCAGAATGGTGCGCCCCAGCGCCTGATCGCGATAGCTTTCCTGTTGCAGCCAGTCGAAGATTACATCGTCGGGGGTATCCGATGCCTGCCCGATCTCCTGCAGGATCACCCCGCGCTCGACCTCGATCTCGGCCGGGTCGAACACCGGGTTCAGCACGATGTCGGAAATCACATCCGTCGCCAGCGCCACGTCGTCGGCCAAAACGCGGGCGTAATAGGCCGTCACCTCGCGGCTGGTATAGGCGTTGATATAGCCGCCCACATCCTCGATCGCCTCGGCTATCTGCAACGCATTGCGCCGCTTGGTGCCCTTGAACGCCATGTGTTCAAGGAAATGCGCAATGCCGTTCTGCTCGATCCGCTCGTGGCGCCCACCCGCGCTGACCCAGATGCCAATGGCGGCCGAATTCAACCCCGGCATGTTCTCGCTGACGATGCGAAAGCCGTTGGCCAGTTGGTCCTGTTTTACACTCACCCGGTGACATGCCTCTTGATATAGGTCTGGATGGTGGCGAGATCGTTGTCGATCCTGCACACCCGTTCCGGTCTGTCATACAAGCTGCTCATGTGAGGGGGAAGGGGCGGATGCACGCCGCTGGCCTGTTCCACCGCGACCGGGAATTTCGCCGGATGTGCGGTGGCCAGCGTGATCATCGCCATCGAAGGGTCGCGCATCTCGTCGGCGACCTTGACCGCGACGGCGCTGTGCGGACACAGCAATTCCCCGCACCCCTTGAGCGTCGCAGCGATGGTGGCGCGGGTTTCGTCCTCGGACGCACGGCCCGAGACGAACTGATCCTGCAACCACTGCAACGCACCCTGCGAAACATTGAAACCGCCATTATCCCGCAATTCGCCCATCAGCTGCGCCACCGCCGCGCCATCCCGCCCATAGGCGTCGAACAACGCGCGCTCGAAATTCGAAGAGACCTGAATATCCATCGACGGGCTGATCGAGGGCTGCGTCGCGCCCTTGAAATACCCCTGCCCGTTCAGACAGCGGTGCAGGATGTCGTTCTGATTGGTCGCCACCACCAGTTGCGCGATCGGCAGGCCCATCCGACGCGCGACGTAGCCGGCGAAAATGTCGCCGAAATTGCCGGTTGGCACAGTGAAGCCGACCGGGCGATGCGGCGCGCCCAGCGACACCGCGGACGAGAAATAATACACCACTTGCGCCAGCACCCGCGCCCAGTTGATCGAGTTCACTCCGGCCAGACGCACCCTGTCGCGGAACGCGAAATCGTTGAACATGTCCTTCAGCAGCGCCTGACAATCGTCGAAATCGCCATCCACCGCCAGCGTATGAACATTGGCCTCGGTGGGCGTGGTCATCTGCCGGCGCTGCACCTCGCTGACACGCCCATG
>CAZJPA010000394.1:0-1880 GCA_964547755.1 uncultured Sphingomonadales bacterium | reverse complement strand
GCCCTATGCCGACGATAATCTTGTACTGCAGGGCATGGACGACCACCGCGCTGGCCTCCGCTAGTGTCTTGTCCCGCGCCTCGCGGATGGGCCGGAGATGCGCCTCATGGAGCGCCAAATCTTCCGCGGTCCTGCCCGCTTTCGAGAACACCCACTTTTCGAAGTGTTCGTCTTCATCGAGACGGCGAAGAGCTTGCGCGAGAGTGACGCCGCCACTCTCTACTGTCTCCAAGAACCATGCGAGGAATTGCTTCGCCGGCAGAAATTTGCCCAGGCGGGGGAATGTGATCTGCTTGTCGGCCATAACGCCCTCCGCTGGCGTTCTCCGCGAGGTAGGTTGCCGCGGCGGGCCCGGTGCGGAGAGCCGGGCGTTTGGGAGCTACCCTAGCCGCGGCGCATAACCGTACCAATCTCAGCGGCGCAGTTCCACCACATTTGGTGTATCGGCGGCAAGGATTCTCACCACATGCTGCGCCCACGCCTCCAGGGCGCGGCGCTTGGCCTCGGTGCGCTCAGCGTGGTCGTACCGCGCAGTCACGCCTTCAACCGCCCCCTTTGAGTGGTTCAGCGTCCTGGCAATGATCTCGCCCGGGATCCCGAGTTTTCCCATCCCGGTTGCCGCCGTCCGTCGCAAATCGTGGAGCGTCCAATCGGTCACGCCGCTCGCTTTATCGATGCGCCGCTTCGGCTTGGTAAGGCTCGCATAAGGCGTTTCGCCGGAAGTCGATGAAAATACGAAATCGCCACCTGTGAATCGCGGCAGCCCATGCAGAAGATCCGCAACAGGCGCGGACAGTGGGACGGTATGCGTCCATCCGTTCTTGGTCCGATCGCCGGGAATGGTCCATAGCGCGCGGTCGAGATCGATTTCTGACCACCGCATGCATCGCACTTCGTCTCTGCGCTGCCCTGTCAGGGCCAGCATCTTTATCAGAGGTCCGCTCGGATATCCGAGACCGTCGCATGCGGAAATTACGGCCTTGAGCTCATCGTCGGTAAGGACGCGATCCCGCGCACGCTCTTTCGTCGGTCTCCGCACCGCCGCGGCAGGGTTCGAATTTATGATCTCCTCTTGCACGCACCAGTTCAGCATTGCCTTGAGCGAGGAAAGAACCCTATTCGCCTGGATGGGCTTGCCTGCGTCGATGATGCCGTCGAGAAGTTGGCGGATTTCCCACCGCCCGAGATCCTCGAGCGCCACATCACCGATCGCTGGGACGACGTAAAGGTCAAGGACGCGCTTGGTCTCCCTCCAGCGTCTCACATTGCGCTTGAGATAGCGTTCGGCGTAGGCCTCAACGGCCGACGCCACCGTGTCTGGCGCGGCCACGGGCATCCTGCGGGCCTGCTTGGCGGCGGCCGGGTCTTCGCCGGCCTCGACCGCCTCAAGGGCGTCGCGCGCCTTCCTCCGCGCGTCGACCAACTCGATGGTCGGATAGCGACCAAGCGTCAACTTTCTCGGTCGGCCGCGATGGCGGTATCGAACCACCCATGACTTCACGCCGCGCGGCGTGACCATCAAGTAGAGGCCTGCGACGACACCGTCCGGCACCTCGATTCGCTTGGTGGGGTTGGCCCGCATCTTCTCGACGGAGGCGACTGTGAGCTTGCGTTTTCGCATCAAAAAATCTCCGGCACATGGTGGTGCGCGAGCGCGGCAACCAGACGTGTGAACCGTTTGGGGTAACACGGGGGTAACAAGAATCCGCGTTTACCGGTGTTTGCCGCTGTTACAGGTTGTAACGCGAGTCGAGAAATTATTCAATAGATTCCAGGGGTTTTAGGAGGCATGGCGTTATTCGCCGTCACCCACAATTATCAGGGTTCCTACGTCTCCCAGACGTGAAGCCTCCCTGTATGAACTTGGCCGGACCTTCGGG
>CAZJPA010000393.1:0-1882 GCA_964547755.1 uncultured Sphingomonadales bacterium | reverse complement strand
TGGCCGGGTGGCAAAACTGCCCAGCGATGGCGATGTACCCTATGCGGTGATGGTCCCATCCGCGCCTCGATCAGCAACTGCAGCGCATCGCAGATTTCCGCGACATTGTGCGGCGGGATGTTGGTGGCCATGCCCACCGCGATCCCGGATGCGCCATTGGCCAGCAGATTGGGAAACGGTCCGGGGAAGACGGTGGGTTCGCGATCCTCGTTGTCATAGGTGGCGCGGAAATCGACGGCGTCCTCATCGAGCCCTTCCATCAACAGCAGGGCGGTCGGTGTCAGCCGTGCTTCGGTATAGCGCATGGCTGCCGCATTATCGCCGTCGATATTGCCGAAGTTTCCCTGTCCCTCGATGAGCGGATAGCGTACGGAAAAATCCTGCGCCAGCCGCACGAGCGCATCATAGACCGCCTGATCACCGTGCGGGTGATATTTGCCGATCACGTCCCCCACGACGCGGGCACATTTCTTGAAGCCGGCCTTGGGATCCAGCTTGAGCAGCCGCATCGCATAGAGAATGCGCCGATGCACGGGTTTGAGCCCGTCGCGCACATCCGGCAGCGAACGAGCCATGATGGTGGAGAGCGCATAGGCGAGGTAACGCTCACTGAGCGCCTCGGCGAAAGGGGCCTCTTCGATCCGTTCGTCCAGGGGATGATCAACCACGACGATACAACCTCCTCGACTTGTCGGCCGCTTGGTGTGCGGTCGTTCTTGCGAGGAGCTGCATACGATGACGGCATGCCCCTTGTCACGGGTGCAAAGGGATCATCTCGGTCTTGCTGGCCCGGTCTTGCTGGCGGGGAAAACCAGCCGGCCGCCTTCAGGCTGCTTTGCGACGTCCGAGTTTGCCGATCAGATAATCGAGATTGTCGGCATCCAGCTCCTGATCGAGTTGGGTGATCACACGCTCGATCATCACCTGACGGAAGCGCTCGCGGTCATCGCCGCCGGTCTCGGTGAGTTCTTCGCCGATCGCCACGCCGATCTCCACCATTTTGATCAGGCTATCGGGGATTCCAGCTTTCTGGCACAGTTTTCGCAGGCCGAGACGCCCCTTGTCGTGGATCAGCTGGAAGGCGTTCGGAATCGGAATGCCGGCCCGCTTGGCGAGGGCGGCTTCGAAAAAGGTCATGTCTCCCATGCACAGGGCGCGCACGATGAGTGTCGGGGTGAGCCGACGGTTGCGATGCAGTTGATCGACGAGTTCAATGACATCGGGAGCCTTGATGGCAGGATTGAGCAACCCGACGGTGGCCCGTTCGCGTGTCTCCATCACCAGGTCGGTGGCCATGGCATCGGAGAGGCGGTGACGGGTGACGAGCTGGGTACGCAGGTTCTCGGAAACGATGCTCACCAACCGCTCAGCCACCACCAGTGGCAAGGCCGACCGGCTGACGAGTTTTTCCTGAACGACGGGGCTGTCCTTGAACTTCTCGATGACCTTGCCATAGGTCTCTTCCGCGATCTCGGCCCCTTCGTTGCCGACCAGCGTGCTGACCACGCGTTCGGTGCCTTCGTCGGCAAGCACGTCAGAGACTCGGGCCGAGACCTTCGGCCGCTTGGCCACGGCGATCTGATGCGCCTCGCCCTTGGTGCGCACGATCTCGATCAGATCCTCGTCGCTGAGCACATCGGACAGCTCGATGACCGGCAGCGCTACGTCCTCAACGTCCTGGGCGAGCGATTTCGCCACATCCTTTGGCAGATCGGGACTTTCGGCGAGTGTATCGGCGAGCGCTTTGCGTACGCGCACTTCCGCATCGCGTACCATGGCCCGGAAGATTTCCTCGGCCAGTTGTCGTTCACGCTCGCTGAGCTTGCCTTAGTATTAATACCTCATCTAAAAATTGCGGCAGTGATTCCAAGCATAGTGCATT
>CAZJPA010000392.1:0-1885 GCA_964547755.1 uncultured Sphingomonadales bacterium | reverse complement strand
CCCGGTTTCATCGCGATGCGCCATTGCTGCATCGCCCCGGCCTCTTGCAGCAACGCCGACATGTGGTCCTCGTCCCCCGCCGAGGCACCGCCGCTGGTGAGGATCGCATCCGCCCGCGCCGCCGACGTGTCCAGCCGCGCGCGCAGCGCCGCGCGGTCATCCGCCACCCGGCCCATATCCACCGCCTCGAATCCCAGACGGCGCAGCATCGCCAGCAACATCGGGCGGTTGGCGTCGTAAATCCGCCCCGCCCCGGCATCGTCCCCCGGTTCGACCAGTTCATCGCCGGTCGAGATCACCGCCACCCGCAGCACCCGGCGCACCGCCACCTCGCCAATCCCGACCGCCGCCAGCAGCGCCAGATCCGCCGGTGTCAGGCGCCGCCCCTGCCTCAGCACCGCCGCGCCCGCCGCCACGTCCTCGCCGGCGGCGCGCGCGTTGGCGCCCCGCTTCAGCGGCCCGTGAAAGGCGATCCGGTCGCCGTCGCGCGCCACGTCCTCTTCGAGGATCACCGTATCGACGCCCGTCGGCAGCGCCGCGCCGGTCAGTATCCTGATCGCGTGCCCCCCCGGCACCACGCCCGCGAAGGGCACCCCTGCCGCCGCGCGCCCCCGGATCAGCGGCAGCATCTGTGCGCCCGCCCCCACCGGCCCGGCGAAGCCATAGCCATCGACCGCCGAATTGGCTTGCGGCGGGTTGGCCCGGCGCGCGCGCACATCGCCTGCCAGTATCCGCCCCGCCGCCGCCATCACCGGCACGACCTGCTCACCGGTCACCGGGGTCAGCCCCGCGCGCAGACTGGCCAGCGCATCGTCGACGGGAGTCCATTCCACCCCCGCCGGCAGGGCAAAACAATCGTTGCGCAACGGTGGCGGTTCAAGCATCCCCGGACCCTCGCAATCCGACCTCGGAAAGAATGAAATCGGCAATCGCGCCCGTGTCGTTCAGATCGAAAACCGGACGATCCAGCGTCAGCGGCACATCGCTGGCCACCGCCCTTACCGTCGGGTCGTCGGGCGCGATCAGCGGGTTGCCGGTTTCGGCCCGGTGCGCCTCGACCTTGGGATGGGCGTCGCGCTTGTAGCCCTCGATCAGCACCAGATCGACCGGCGCCAGATGGCCGAGCAGCTCCGCCAGTTCCGGCTCTGCCTCGTCGCGCAACTCGTGCATCAGGGCAAAGCGGTTGCGCGATGTCAGCAGCACCTCGCGCGCTCCGGCGATGCGGTGGCGATGGCTGTCCTTGCCGGGATGATCGACATCGAACGTGTGATGCGCGTGCTTGACCGTCGAGACGCTGAAACCGCGCCCGGTGATCTCGGCCACCAGCCGCTCCATCAGCCCGGTCTTGCCGGCATTCTTCCAGCCGACGACGCCGTAAACCCTCATGCGGTCTTACCCCTTTTCTTAGCGCCCACAGACGTGAGAAGCTGCCTGGGCGCAGGCGATGCGGGTATGGCTGTCATGCTGGCTGTCCTCGATGGCTTGGGTCGCTGAGCCGCCCGTATCGCCGCCCGGGATCGACCGCTGATTACGCGATGCCCTCGATGGCTATGTAAGGCGATGCAGGCGAGACGGGGCATGCGGGACAAAGGCAGAAGGGAGGCAAACCCATGCGAACATGCATCGGCATTGATGCGGCCAAAACAACCCACTGGGCGGTGGGCGTTGACGAAATGGGCCGTGTCGTTCTCGACCGCGCGGTCGAGAACGACACACAGGAGATTGACGACCTGATCGCGGCGTTGCACCGGTTCGACGGCGAGGTGGTGATCGGCCTCGATGTGGTGGGCTCCTTCGCCCGCTTCCTCGAAGCGACGCTGCTGGCCGAGGGGTTCGACCTCGTTCACACGCCGGGCATTGCCGTCAATCGTGCCGGTCAGGGCTT
>CAZJPA010000391.1:0-1890 GCA_964547755.1 uncultured Sphingomonadales bacterium | reverse complement strand
ATCCTTGCCATGGATGCATAAGCCCAAGATTCATGGGATGTCTTCCCCTCACCAACCCCTGTCGCCGACCCACGGCTGGCCATTTGTAACGACCATGGAATTCAATGTCCATTGAATTAACAGAAATGGAAAATCGGCCGGCGGGGGCAGGGGGGAGGGGCGAAGACCGCTTGATCCATGTCAAAGTGAGCCGTGCAGGGTCGTGTCATGACGGGGCTCATGATGACGGGTGCAGACGAAACGGAAAGTCGGTTTACCTGGCCGCAGCGATATCTGACGGCCCGTCTGCCGCGTTACACGAGTTATCCCACGGCCGATCGCTTCGGCCCGCTCACCGAGACGGTCCACCGTGACTGGCTGGCCGCAGTGCCGGCGGATGAGCCGGTCTCGCTTTATGTGCATCTACCGTTCTGTCACCAGCTGTGCTGGTACTGCGGCTGCCATACGACGATCACGCACAAGACCCATGTGGTCGATCGCTATCTGGATGCGCTGATCACCGAGATGGGGCTGGTGGCGCGCAGCATCGGCCGGCGTCAGCCGGTGGCGCGCCTTCATCTGGGCGGCGGCTCGCCGAACGCGCTGACCCTGCGCCAGCTGGAACGGCTGTTTGGGGCTCTGCGCAGGCATTTCGCGCTGGAGGAGGCCGAGGAGATCGCCGCCGAACTGGACCCCCGGCTGATCACGCCGGCCCAGGTCGCCACGCTTGCGCGGCTCGGGGTGAATCGGGTCTCACTCGGCGTTCAGGATTTCGAGGCTCGTGTTCAGCTGGCCATCAACCGTCTCCAGTCGCTGGAGCGGATTCAAGAGGCCTGCGCCCTTCTGCGGGCGGCGGGCATTCTGCGCATCGGCTTCGACTTGATGTATGGGCTGCCTTATCAGACCGTCGAGACGGTCAGGCGCACGGCCGGGATGGCCGCATCCTTACGCCCCCACCGCATCGCCGTGTTCGGCTATGCGCATGTGCCCTGGATGAAGCGTCACCAGACTCTGCTGCTTGAAGAAACGCTTCCCGATCCCCGAACGCGCTGGATGCAGACGCAGGCCATCGCCACCGAGCTCGTCGAGGCCGGGTATCGCCCCATCGGCTTCGATCATTTCGCCTGTCCTGAAGACGGTCTTGCGACAGCTCTGGCCCAAGGCCGTCTACGGCGCAACTTCCAGGGATTCACGGACGATCCGGCCGCCATCCTATTGGGACTCGGCGCAAGCGCGATCTCGCATCTGCCTGCCGGCTATGTCCAGAATATCGTGCGGATCGACGACTATCGCCGCCGTCTGACCGAAGGCGGGCTCGCATCTGCCCGTGGTATTGCGCTCACAGCCGAAGATCGCTTGCGCGCCCAAGCGATCTCGGAGATTCTGTGTTATCAGGAGGTGGATCTGGCGGCCCTTTCCTGCGCCCATGGGCAGGAGGTAGACACGCTTGACGATACGTTGGCGCGATTTGCGATATTGGCGCGTGACGGCATCGTGATGCGCGCCGGCCGGCAGCTGCGGGTTCTACCCGAGGCGCGTCCCCTGGCCCGCTGGGCGGCGGCCGCCATCGATCCCGCAATGGCGCCGCTGTTCGACGAAAAGACGGCCACACAAGCACCGCGCCGCCACGCCGTGGCTGTCTAGATCAGCCCTCTTCGGCATCGAGCGCACCGGTCCGCTCGAGCACGGCAAACGCCTCTTCCGCACTTTCGACATAGTGAACAAGGGCAAGATCCTGTGCGTCGATCATGCCTTCGGAGACAAGGCGCTTCCAGCCCACGACGGCTTCCCAGAAGGCACGGCGGTAGAGCAAAATGGGCGTGGGCCGCAATCGGCCGGTCTGCAAGAGGGTCAGGGTTTCGAACAATTCGTCCAGCGTTCCGAAACCGCCGGGAAAGAAGACGAGTGCCC
>CAZJPA010000390.1:0-1907 GCA_964547755.1 uncultured Sphingomonadales bacterium | reverse complement strand
CGCTACAGCGCCGTTCTGTCCATCATGCTGCAGCCGCCACGCACCGAAGCGGCACTCAGGAAAAATCCCCTTGGCATCTATATCCGCGCGCTCAACTGGAGCCGCGATCTCATCCCCGGAGAGACCCAATGAAGACTATTGCCACCATCGCTCTCTACGGCCTGCTCACGGCCTGCGCCAGCAGGGAACTACCGCCGGAAATCCGTTTCGATGCAGGAGATTTTAGTGCGGCCGTTCAGACCACCGAGCCGCCAAAGCCCGTCAAGATCGTCGAGCTGCCCAAACCCTTGCCTTTGCCTGGCCAACTGAAGCCTGTGCCGGATGAGACGCCAAAGGCGCAAACGGACAATCGCCGGCCACAAGAACGGGTGATATCGGCCAATATGGCAGCCAGGGTCGAGCCGACCAAGGACAGCTACATCAACGCGATCCAGGTCTATCCCTATACGGAAGGCGCGCTCTATCAGCTCTACACCGCACCAAACCAAGTGAGTGACATCGCGCTGCAGCCGGGTGAGAAGATCGTTGCCGTTTCCGCCGGCGATACGGTGCGCTGGGTGATCGGCGATACGGTGAGCGGTTCGGGCAACAGCGCCCGCGCCCACGTGCTGGTGAAGCCGATCAAGGAGAATCTCAAGACCAATCTCGTCATCATCACCGACCGGCGCGTCTATCATCTGGAGCTCACCAGCACCGATGCGACCTATATGGCATCGGTCTCGTGGGTTTATCCGCATGATGAACTGCTGGCGCTCAAGCGGCGCAATGCGCGTGCCGAAGAGGCTGCGGAGCAGGTTGTCGACCGCGGCTTGCGCATAGACAGTCTGCAGTTCCGTTATCGGATAAGCGGCGACAACCCACCCTGGCGTCCCGTGCGCGTCTTCGACGACACGAAGAAGGTCTATATCCAGTTCCCGGCACGGCTCGACCAGGGCGAGGCACCGCCGCTCTTCGTCGTCGGACCGGATGGCGAAAACCAGCTCGTCAACTACCGCGTTCGTGGCCGCACTTACATCGTCGACCGACTGTTCGCGGCGGCCGAATTGCGGCTCGGTAAAGACCCGCAACAGGTGGTGCGCATCACCCGCACCGACGGCCGGCCTGCCGGATTGTTCAGCGCCGGAAACGTGGGGAACTTCGAGCCCGAGGGACGCTGACAATGCCTTCGCGTGATGACGGAAACAAGCGTCCCGAGGCGTCTGGTGCGGCCGTGCCGAAGGTCGATCCGGAAGAATTGGCTTTGCGTGCCAAGCCACGCCCGGTCAGCCGGATCAACCGCCGAGCGCTGATCCTGCTCTCCGGCACAGGGCTTTTCCTGATATTCGGTGCGACCATCTTCGCCCTCGATCCGCCGCAGCTCTTGAAGAGCGACAATACGAGCCCCGAGCTTTATCGCACCGACAATGCGCCAAAGCCCGAAGGTCTCGCTCACCTGCCAAGACGCTATAGCGATTTGCCCAAACCGGTTCCGCAACTCGGGGTCCCGCTGCCCGGCGATCTCGGACAAGCCGTGCTGGGCGCGGAACGCGATCTTGGCATGGCCGCGCCGCCGAGCCTGCCGTTCCGCCCGAACCCGGAGAACGATGCGGCGCGCGCCGAACGAATCCGCCAGGCGCGCATGGCGCAACAGGGCAGAGAGTCCGGCGTCTTCTTCCAACTCTCGACACGAATGACGGGTGCAGCGAACACGCCGATGAAAATCAATGCTGCAACCGCAGCGCCCGGCGCGGCGGAACGAAGTCTCTTCGACACTCTTCGCGCTGCGGAGCCCGACCGTGGGCTCGGGCTCGATCTTCAGGACGACCAGAACCTTCAGGGGCGCAAACTCGACTTCCTGAACCGGCAGGCTGACACCGAGATCACCAATCCGCACAAACTGCAAGACCCGGTCTCGCCCTATCAGGTGA
>CAZJPA010000389.1:0-1928 GCA_964547755.1 uncultured Sphingomonadales bacterium | reverse complement strand
GGCGGCAGATGGAGAGGCAGCAGGCCGCAAGTGAGCAGGAGCGCCGGCGTTTGGAGGAGGACGTTGCGCAGTGGCGGGAGCAGTTCGCGCAGCAGAACGAATACCTGACCGACCAGATCCGGGAACGGGAGGAACAGCTGCGTGCGTTGCGTAAGGAGCTCGAAGAGACGAATAATGAACTGGAGGCAGAGCGAAAGTCCGGGTTGGAACTCCAGCAGGAGCTGGAGCAGGCGCGCCGAGAACTGCTGGAGCAGTCATTGCGGCTCGAGCAGCTGCCGGAGATGCGAAAGGCCCTGGACCAGAGCAACGCGGCGGGAGAGAAACTGGCGAAGGAACTATCGGTTTGCCGTCAGGAGCTGGCGCGCGTAACCGGGCAGCTGGAGGCGCTTCGGGTGACGAAAAAGCCCGGGCGTCGATCCTGATCTGCCAACCGCTCTGCTGTGGCATACGGCGTCTCTGAGAAGCTGACACACGGGATCTATCCGTGCGAAGTTCGACACGAATACAGTGTCGCGGTATGCGCTTGAGGCACTACACTGAGCCGTAATGTGCGTAAACAACCCCTGACTGAAGTCAGAGGCTTTATGGTCAGCCATTGGCTGCCACATTGCGGCGGTTTACGGCGCCGCTGGACGAGGCGATGGCCTCGCCCAACCGGGCAAGATTCGATGCCGCGTTGACATCCGCGTGCGCCCGGTGACCACACGAACAGGAGAGAAGATGCCGCTTTCGAATGGCAAGACATCCACACGACGAGCAGGTCCGGGACGAGTATGCCGGATTGACATACACGACCCGGATTCCTGCCGCTTCCGCCTTGTAGGCGATCATGTCCTGCAGTTGCGCCCATGCCCAGCGGTGCAGTCGGGAGCGGACACGTCCGCCAGCCTTGATGCGCTCGCGGATGTGCGTCAGCCGTTCCATCGCGATCACGCCGCATCCTTCTCTCGTGGCCTCCGCGACAATCGCCTTGCTGACTTCGTGGTTCACATGGGTGACATGGCGGCGTTCGCGGCCGGAGACTTTCTTCAGCAGTTGTCTTGCCGATTGAGAGCCGTTGCGTTGAAGCCGCGCACGAAGCGCAAGATACCTGTCACGGTCGTATCGAAGTTTTCCTCCCCCAAAGACCTTGCCGTTACTGGTGGCGGCGAGGTTGTTTTCGCCGAGATCCACGCCCAGGACCTTGTCCGAGTCCAGTGGCGCAATCTCCGGCATGTCGAGAACCAGATTGAAAAACCATCCCTTCCTGCGGCGCACCAGCTTGGCTTCCTTCGGCGTGCCCATCGCCAGCAGCCGCGCTTGATGCCCGCCGTATCGCATGGCGACCTTGATGCGCCCGAAGAGCGTATAGAGCGAAAGCGAATCGCCCCGGATGACATAGGTGCGCTTGTCGAAGTGAACAGCGCCACGGTCGCCGAACACGATGGCTGGAAACGCGCCATCCTTCGGCAGCCGCCCGTTGGATTTCAGCGTGCGGTATGCGGAAGTCGCCGCGCGAATGGCGTTGCACGCCATCTGCGCACCCAGTCGCGTCTGCTCGCGGATCGCGTAGTAGGCCAGGTGGTGGAGCTGCACCCTGTTTGTGCAGCGGTTTTCCGCCGACATCCGGGCCGCAATGTTGCAGCCGCGGGCAAACTCGGTGGCCAGCGCGGACAGCGCCGCCGCCTGCTCCGGTGTGGTGACGAGCTTGAACGAGGCGGTGCGTTGCATTTATCTGCGACTCTTGATGTGTTCCGTGCGCTCGATATATCGCCGGATCCTGTCGGCGCTGACGTTGCCGGCCGTGCCGACATAGTAGGACGGCGACCAGAGGGTTCCGCCATGCAGACGTTCCTTGAGCGAAGGGAATCGCGAGAACAGCTTGCGGGCAGGTATGCCCTTGAGGATCTTCACCGCGTCGGCCACGCCCTGCGCGGCCGCGGTGCTCA
>CAZJPA010000388.1:0-1936 GCA_964547755.1 uncultured Sphingomonadales bacterium | reverse complement strand
TGTTGGTTTTTGTAGGGGTGTGGCCGACCGACGGTGGGCGCTGGGAACTCAGCATCCACGGCCGCCACCTGGCAGACAAGCGCTACATCATCGCCGGCTGGGATTTCATCAACGACGCGACCGGTGCGCCGACTCTGGGCTTGGAAGGCATCGCAACCGCCTTCTATGGTAACCCGCGCACGGTCTCGGGCACGGTGAAGCTGCGCTTCTAAAGCGGAGCAGACCACACTGTCGGAATGGGCCGGGCTGACATCAGTCCGGTCTGTTTCCTGTCCGCCCAGGAAGGGGAGGGATGAGGGTGAGCACGGAATATACCGAACGATTCCTGGAAGTCGCACCGGGTATCAGAATCTTCGCCCGTGACTATCCTGGCCCGCGAGAGGGATGTGGCCTGCCGGTGCTGTGCCTGCATGGGTTGACGCGCAACAGCGCGGATTTCGAAACCATCGCACCGCATCTTGCAGGCAGGCGTCGGGTATTGGCGATGGATGTGCGCGGCCGTGGCCGCTCGGATCCGGATCCGGACTGGCGGCGCTATCATCCCGGCACCTATGTCGTGGATGCCTTCGCGCTGCTGGAGGATGCGGGCGTGGACCGCGCCGTTCTGCTCGGGACCTCCATGGGCGGGATCATGAGCATGATGATGGGCGCCGCGCAGCCCGATCGGGTGGCCGGTATCATTCTCAACGATATCGGCCCCCAGGTGGAGGAGGAAGGGGTCAAACGCATCGCGGGCTATGTGGGGATGCGCGAGGAACCCTTCACAAGCTTGAACGAGGCTGTCGCGGCTGTCCGGGCGATCAACGAGCCTTTCTATCCCGATCTCGATGAAGAGGGATGGGCGCGCTATGCGCGGCGTCTTCTGGTCCAGGATGCGGACGGGCGCTGGCGCTTGGCCTATGACCCGGCGATCCGCCGCAATTTCACCGAAGCACAAGACGGTGCCGTACCCGATCTGTGGGCCGTCTTCGCCGGGATTCGGGACATTCCCATTCTCGTTCTGCGTGGAGAGTGGTCGGACATCCTCTCGGACGAGACGGTTGCCGAAATGTGCCGTCGGCACCCGAATTGTACAGCCGTGACCGTGCCGCGCCGCGGTCATCCGCCGCTTCTGGACGAGCCCGAGGCGGTGGCGGCCATCGACGCCTTTCTCGCCCGCTGCGATGTCGCCGATGGTCGGCTCTCGGGCATTGGAGGCAACCGGGAATGATGCCAGGTTTTGTCCCTGATGATCGTGGTGCCTTCGGTCATCAGGCAGAAGAGAGGAGAGGGGGGGGGAAGAAAGGGGCGGCGAACGGTCCTGCTTGCGCGTCATCAATTCAGTTTGAGAAGGTGGCTATGGGCGGCGGACGCTGCTTTTTCGCCTCATTCGCCGCACGGATGGCTGATCACTGATGAATGGTAGCCGATCACTGAGTTGTTACTCGCCGCTTAAACAACGCCTCTTCGTTTTGCGTCATTCGCCGACCCCGGGTCGCGGCCCGGGGCAGGCCTGACCGGCGAACCCAGGAGGCGGCCATTCTCCCCCCGTCATTCGCCCGTTTATCCGGCGGATGACGGAGGAAGGGATAGCGGTGTGTGTGACGTTCTCCTCTCACGCCCTTCGCCGCAGGGATGGCTGATCACCGATGACTGATGACTGATCACTGAACCGTCGTTCGCCGGCAGATGCGGCGAACCCAGCCAGCGGTTGCGTCTTCTTTGGTTGCGTCATTCGCCGCCGCAGAGCGGCGAATCCAGCAGGCGGTGAGGCGATCTTCAGCGCTGAGGATTGTCTGCGCTGGCTGCTGGACCCGCCGATCAAGTCGGCGGGTGACGAAAAGGGAAGAGCCGCAGAAGACAAAAGGAAGGTCTGGATTCGCTGGTCAAGCCTGCCATGGGCTTGTGAGCCGGGGGCGGGGGATGATGGGCGCCGGCAAGCCGGATCCGGATCACA
>CAZJPA010000387.1:0-1938 GCA_964547755.1 uncultured Sphingomonadales bacterium | reverse complement strand
AGGAGAGTTGGCCGAGAGGCTGAAGGCGCTCCCCTGCTAAGGGAGTATGGGTTTTATCGCCCATCGAGGGTTCGAATCCCTCACTCTCCGCCATTAAGAATGGTAGTCTGGCTAAAAAGTTATTGACAAAGAATAAATAAAAAAGGATAATTACTGGTTCAACAAGGCGCCCGTAGCTCAGCTGGATAGAGTACTCGGCTACGAACCGAGCGGTCGGGAGTTCGAATCTCTCCGGGCGCGCCATTTTGACAACCAGATAATTCCCCTGTAGCTCAGTTGGTAGAGCGGGTGACTGTTAATCACTAGGTCGGCGGTTCGAGCCCGTCCGGGGGAGCCATATAAAACAAAGGCTGTAGCGGTTTTCCGTTACGGCCTTTTTTATTGACTGTTGTCCACTAATCAATAAAAAACCACAATAAAACTTACCCAGTGTAACGACGTGACAGTTAATCTCAATTTAATTGTCGGGGTACAACTTTCGTATTTAATCTGACTGTAACGCTTTGTAGACGATAGGGGGGAACCAATCAGATAGCCGCTGATTGCCAGTACAATGATCGCCAGGGCATTGACCCAGTGCCACAGGCGCACCGGGATTTCGTAAACATAGACTGCCGAGTCGTCATCCGGTTTGCTTAGATTAATCGCCATGATTGCTCTCCCGTTAGGAACCGATGGGGCCGGTTGTGACTTTAGTCAGTTCTTCACCGTCTTCGCTCATGACATGCGTCGAACAAGCCAGGCACGGGTCAAAACTGTGAAGATTGCGTAAAATTTCAACCGGCTCTTCAGGCACTTCAACATTGGTGTTCATCATTGATGTTTCAAAGACGCCAATGTTGCCGACTTCGTCTCTGGGGGAGCCGTTCCAGGTGGTTGGGACGACACATTGATAGTTTTCAATTTTGGTATCCTTGATTCTTATCCAGTGTCCCAGCGCGCCGCGAGGTGCTTCGGTAAAACCGACACCTTTGGCTTCGGAAGGCCAGTCGGCAGGATCCCACATCTCACCGCCATGCGTACGGGTATCGCCTTTTTTGATGTTATTCGTCAGTTTTTCAAAAAAGTACAGCTGTTGGTCGGCAGCCCACTGAGCCTCCAGTACACGCGCGGCTGTTCTGCCCAGTGTTGAAAACAAGGCGTTTAAAGTCCCCGATAGGGGATCCGTAAATCCCACGCCTTTAGGCGGTCGGGATGAGGTGGTAAGATGTTGAAATGCAGATTTATAAGCACGGCGGGCATACGATCTGGGATTGTAAATATCACCTTGTGAGGGTAACGAAATATCAATACCAGTCTTGAGTGGAGATGTTGGGTTGCGTGTAGAGAGTTACTCCGAGAGATAGCGAGAAGTAAGGAAATGATGATCTATGCAGGCTCGATCAATCGAGATCATGTTCATATGCTGATTGGGATTCCGCCATCGTTGTCGGTATCAAAAGCGGTACAGTTTCTGAAAGGGAAAAGTTCACATAAGCTATTAGCGGAGTTTCCAAAGTTGAAAAAGCGGTGCTGGGGGCAGCATTTGTGGGCGAGAGGATATTGGGTGGCATCAAGTGGAAACGTGACAGACGAAGTCTGGAAAGGGTACATAAAGAACCAGAAGCCGGATGAGCCTGACGATGACTTTAGTGTACTGTAAATCGCCTTTAGGCGAAATGACCGGCTTTCAGCCGTACTTGAAGTCACCGGCTTTAGCCGGTGGAGTATTCACTCAGACACAACTGATACCCTGGGCTGCTGATAGCGATACCATTGCCAGCCGGTCTGTACATCAAATTATTGAAAATAACTGGCAAAGCGCAGGCGCGGTAGATTACTGTGGACTACCGGATCTGGATGCTCATGCCCTGACAGAGCGGCTCGATGCTGAAGATGCAGATGACTTTATTGCCTTTCCAGACTGGCAGGGTAATTGTTTTGAAACCAGCGTATACA
>CAZJPA010000386.1:0-1942 GCA_964547755.1 uncultured Sphingomonadales bacterium | reverse complement strand
AAGTGCGATGTTTGAGCTCGCCATTTTTGCGATTGCATCTCTATCATTCTGAAAGACAACGAAGCTGAACGAGCGGTCCGCATAGACCGTGATGATGGTGGGCAGCGGAACGCCGCGCTCCATCTTCTCGGTCGCCGCATTGAACGCTTTGCAGAACTCCATGATGTTGATGCCGCGCTGGCCGAGAGCCGGACCAGTCGGCGGCGAAGGGTTGGCGGCGCCGGCCGGCACCTGCAACTTGATGTACCCCGTTATCTTCTTCGCCATCTTTCACCCATTCCTTCCACCTGTCCGTCCCCGACCGCCCCAGCGGCCGCTCACGGCATCCTCGTGCCGGAGCCCCGCCCATCGGGGACCCTTGCGGGAGTGGGGCGCGGTGCATGGCCGTGGCTAGCCTCCCGCGCTATTCGCCTCGGCCCGTTCAGGTCCAACCGCGGTCCTGTTCACCTGGCCAAGGCCCCGGCTTCAGACGTCACCTCCCGCTGGCGGCGCCTGCGGCCGGTCATTCCTATCGTCCCTGCTAGACCTTCTCCACCTGGTGGAATTCGAGCTCCACCGGCGTTGCCCGCCCGAAAATGGAAACGGAAACCTTCACCCGCCCGCGGGCTTCGTCCACATCCTCGACAACACCATTGAAGGACGTAAACGGGCCCTCCTTGACGCGCACCTCCTCGCCGACCTCGAAGCTGATCTTCGGCTTGGGCTTTTCCGTGCCTTCCTTGACCTGGCGCATGATGCGCATCGCTTCGGCATCGGGGATGGCGCTGGGCTTGCCTCTCGGCCCGAGGAATCCTGTGACCTTGGGATTGCCCTTGATCAGATGGAAAAGATCGTCCGTCAAGCGCATCCGAATCAACACATAGCCCGGAAGAAAACGCCGCTCGACCTTGCGCTTCTCGCCACGCCTGACCTCGATCACCTCCTCGGTCGGCACCACGACATCCTCGATCAAAGCATCAAGCCCTTGGGCCCGCGCCTGATCACGAATGGCCGCGGCCACATGCTTTTCAAAATTCGAGTGCGTGTGAATCACATACCAGCGCGCACCCACCACACGGCGTTTGCCCGCCTCCTCAGCCGGCGTCTCGACCGCCTCCGCCTCGCCGGCGGCCTCACCACGTTCCGCCATCGTCTCCGATGTCTCCGTCACCCGACCTAGCCTCCAAGCCCAAGAACGCTCTTGATCGCATAGGACAGGACCGCATCCACTGCCAGGAAGAAGCCCGCCATCAACGCCACCATGATCACGACCATCAATGTCGAATAGCCGGTCTCGGCCAAGCTCGGCCAGGTGACCCTGCGCAGCTCCTGGCGCACCTCGCGCACGAAATCGGCTGGGGATTGCTTAGCCATCGCTTCCAATACGTCCTGACCGCTGCCGCCGCGCCCTGCATCCGCCTTGCAGATCGCGCCCTTCCAACACCCTCACACCCTATCTTGCCGGCCCCTTGCCCCTCTTGGGAGAGCTGGCAGGAGCGGCGGGACTCGAACCCACAACCCCCGGTTTTGGAGACCGGTGCTCTACCAATTGAGCTACACTCCTTCGCCGTCGCCAGCACCCATTTCGGCCGCCGCCACCTTACGCAGGCGATACGCGACCCGAAAGAGACACCGCAACACACACCGACCAACCCATCGGCATGGCGGGCGATTCGTCTCCCGGCATCGCTTTCCGGGCGCAACAAAGCGCCTTCCGACTTCACCCTTTCTCGTGCCCAACCAGACACTTGCAACAGGATTCGTCGGGCAGACGCGCAACCCTTCACACAGCCGCGAACGGCGTGATCCGGGCGCCTACCTGCGCCGAAAGCCGCGCGCTGTCAAGGCCTTTTCGCACGCCTGCAGAGCCTCCGACAGCGGTGACCGCAACCCGGCTTCGCCGTACTCCTACTCGATAATTTTGGAGACGACGCCGGCGCCGACGGTTCGGCCGCCTTCGCGG
>CAZJPA010000385.1:0-1949 GCA_964547755.1 uncultured Sphingomonadales bacterium | reverse complement strand
GGCTGGTCATAAGAAGATAACAAACCCCAAGGTACGCATGCGGCTCCGCCGCAAAAGCTCGATCCGCAAGCGGATCCGAGGTACCGCTGAGCGGCCTCGGCTTTCCGTATTCCGATCGCTCAAGCACATTTACGTGCAGGCGATCGACGACGACGCCAACAAGGTAGTCGCGGCCGCGTCCGACATGGACAAAGCACTCGCCACTGACCTCGCAGGCAAGAACAAGAAAGACCGAGCCAAGCTCATCGGTGAGACCATCGGCAAGGCCCTGGTCGGTCAAAAAGTCGAAAGTGTGGTCTTTGACCGCAACGGTTTCATCTACCATGGCCGCGTCAAAGAGGTCGCCGATGGCGCTCGCGCCGCCGGACTCAAGTTCTAACGGACGAGAAGACATATGAATCCAGAACAAGAAGTTGGCGAGCTCGTTGATCGCGTCGTCTACATCAACCGCGTCGCCAAGGTCGTCAAGGGAGGCCGTCGGTTCTCCTTCTCGGCGCTCGTGGTCGTTGGCGACCAGAACGGCTGGGTTGGTGCTGGTCTCGGTAAGGCGAAGGAAGTCCCCGAGGCAATCCGCAAAGGAAACGAGCGGGCCAAACGTGGTCTGTTCCGCATCCCGCTGGTTCGCGGCACCATTCCTCACGAAATCGTAGGTGCTGTTGGCGCAGCGCGCCAAGAACTGGTCGAAAAACTCAAAGCCGAAGGAGTGATCTGATGACGGCCCTGGTTCTGGCGGAACACGACAACGGCAAGCTCAATGACGCCACCCGCGCCGCGGTGACGGCGGCCCGGCACTTCGGGGACGTGCATGTGCTGGTGGCCGGGCACAACGCCCGTGCGGTGGCGGACGAGGCGGCGAAGATCGAGGGCGTCGCCAAGGTGCTGTATGCAGACGCCCCATACTACGAGCATCCAACGGCCGAGGCGCTCACCGCCTTGCTCAAGGCGCTCGCCGATTCCTATGATGCCATTCTCGCACCGGCCACCACTTTCGGCAAGAATGTGATGCCGCGGTTGGCGGCCGCGCTCGACGTGGGGCAGATTTCCGATATCATCGCCGTTGTGGATACGGATACCTTCAAGCGTCCGATCTATGCCGGCAATGCGATCGCAACCGTGCGTTCGCGGGATCCGAAGAAGGTGATCACCGTGCGCACGACCGCTTTCGACAAGGCACCAGACGGCGATGCGGCGGCGGCTGTGGAAGACATCCCGGCGGCTGAGGACCCGGGAATTTCCCATTTTGTCAAAGCGGAGCTGTCCCAGTCCGAGCGTCCCGAGCTCACGTCCGCACGCATCGTGGTCTCAGGCGGACGAGGCGTCGGCTCGGCAGAAAACTTCACGCTCATCGAAGAGCTGGCCGACGTCTTGGGAGCGGCGGTCGGCGCCAGTCGGGCGGCTGTGGATGCCGGATTTGTGCCCAACGACTATCAGGTCGGCCAGACCGGCAAGGTAGTCGCCCCCGAGCTTTATGTCGCCGTCGGTATATCGGGCGCGATCCAGCATTTGGCTGGTATGAAGGATTCGAAGATTATCGTCGCGATCAACAAGGATGAAGAGGCACCGATATTCCAGGTTGCCGATTATGGCCTGGTGGCGGATCTCTTCAAAGCGGTACCGGAGCTGATTGCGGAACTGAAGAAAGCCAAGCAAGCCTGAAAGATCATTGTGTGAGCCCCCGGTCGCATGTGCCGGGGGTTTTTGCGTCAGCAGGCTTGCGGCAGGAAAGAGCAGGCGCAAGGTAAGGCCATGGATGCGCTTCCCATACGCAAGGTCGGAGTGATCGGCGCGGGCCAGATGGGCAACGGTATCGCCCATGTGGTGGCGCTGGCCGGCTACGATGTCGTCATGAGTGACGTCTCGCTCGAACAGGCGCAGGCTGCCATGACCATCATTTCCCGCAACATGGATCGTCAGATCCACCGCGGCAAGATTACCGCTGAGCAGAAGGA
>CAZJPA010000384.1:0-1955 GCA_964547755.1 uncultured Sphingomonadales bacterium | reverse complement strand
GGGGGGGGGGGGGGGTCTCTGGCTGCCTGCAGCTCGGCCCGGCTGGAGGCGAGTCACATGTTTTCCAATTATTTCACATCTGCGCGCCGGTGTCCCGATCTCCAAGAGGCTGGTCGTTCCTGGCTTGCGCATCTCCGTGAAGAGAAGAAATACAGCATACACACATGTAAAGCCTATGGTCGGGACGTTGCCGCCGTGCTCACCAGCTTGGCGGAAATTCGCGGCGGGCCGCTCGGTCTGCGAGATATTGCATTACTTGATATTTCAGAATGGCGGGCCGCATTCGCCCATCACGCGGGACGGGGTCTGACGGCCCGCACACAGGCGCGCATGCTTGCCGCACTGCGGGCTTTTCTGCGTTTCCTCGAGCGTCGGCGGGGGATCGAGAACCCGGCGCTTGCCTTGCTGCGCACACCGCCCGTCAGGCGCAGCGTGCCGCGGGCGCTTGCGCAAGCGGACATCCGGCGCCTCTTCGACCAGAATAGGGACGACACCTCCCCCGATTGGATTGTCCTGCGGGATGAAGCGCTGTTCCTGCTGCTCTACGGCTGCGGTCTCAGAATCAGCGAAGCGCTGGCGATCACGCCGCGCGACTGGGGGAAGGGAGAGGCGCTGCGCGTGATCGGCAAGGGCGGGCGCGAGCGGGTCGTGCCGGTCTTGCCCATCGTACGCGCGGCCGTGGCGCGCTATCTGGCTGCTTTGCCGGTGGCTCTGGCATCGGACGAGCCGCTGTTTCGCTCGCGTCGGCTGCGTCCGCTCGGCCCCCGCAGCGTCCAGGCGCGCATGGCCGCCTTGCGGCGCCGGTTGGGACTGCCGGAAAGCCTCACTCCCCATGCTCTGCGTCATAGTTTCGCGACTCATCTGCTGGAGGAGGGGGCGGATTTGCGCAGCATTCAGGAGCTGCTCGGGCATGCCTCACTGTCCACGACCCAGATCTACACGCGGGTGAACGCGCATCTGCTGACGCAAACCTATGCAGCCGCGCATCCGCGGGCCGGCCGGATGCCAGGACGGAGCGGCAAGAAAACGCCGCCGGCCCAGTGAAGGCGCCGACACGCTCACCCGATCCTACCGATGATCGGCGCCGACGGCTTCTTCCAGCGAGGCGAAGCCATCCGCTCGCAGGAGCGCCGGCAGCTCACGCAGGATCTCCCGCACCAGGCCGGGACCGCGGTAGACGAGGGCGGAATAGAGCTCGACCAGGCTGGCGCCGGCGCGGATCTTGGCATAGGCGTCCGCCGCGCTCGCGATCCCGCCGACGCCGACCAGGGGCAGCCGCCCGCCGGTGAGGGCATAGATCCGCGCAAGCAGGCGCGTGGAGGGGCCAAACAGCGGCCGGCCGGACAATCCGCCCGATTCGCGCGCGTGGGGCGAGAGCAGTCCTTCCGGCCGCGCAATCGTGGTGTTGGAGACGACGAGACCGGCGATCGGGGCCGCACACACGGCGGCAAGGAGTGCGGACAGGCGGTCCTCATCCATGTCTGGCGCGATCTTGAGCAACACGGGTGGGTGCGGCGGCGGCCCGGCACGCCAGCGGCGGACGGTCTCCAGAAGGCGGACCAGAGCGTCTCCTTCCTGCAGGCGGCGGAGGCCCGGCGTATTGGGCGAAGAGACGTTGATGACGAGAAAATCGGCCAATGGCGCAAACCGCTTGAGTCCGAAGGCATAGTCGGCGATGGGATCCGGGCTGTTCTTGTTCGCCCCGATATTCACGCCGATGGGCCCGGGCGGCCGATGGCGACCGGCCTTGCGCATCCCCTCCAGCCGGCGGGCGAGGGCTTCGGCGCCGGCGTTGTTGAATCCCATGCGGTTGATCACCGCCTCATCGGCCGCCAGGCGGAACAGGCGGGGGCGCGGATTGCCCGCCTGGGGATGTGGCGTGACCGTTCTCACCTCGACGAAGCCGCAGCCGAAGCGGAACAGCCGATCCGCCACCAGGCCGTCCTTGTCGAAAC
>CAZJPA010000383.1:0-1955 GCA_964547755.1 uncultured Sphingomonadales bacterium | reverse complement strand
CGCGAGCGCTTCGCTGATTACCTGATCGACACACCGCGCGCGGGGGAGGGGTGAGCAAGCGCCGGGACCTTTCGTTGGACTATGATTAGTTTTGGGCTACAGTATCCTCATTAAGATTAGACCATGTTCATGGAGCTTTCGACGGCCCAGATCACCGCACACGTGCCTGAGGACTTGATCCGCGCCTTGGATGGGGCGGCTCGCAGACTCAATTGTCCGCGGGCCGAAATCATGCGTCGTGCGCTGAAAAGATATCTGTCGGATTTCAGCGATCTGAGTGAGTCGACCGAACCGACTACCGAAGAACAAGCCCTGCAACAAGTTGAGGGAGAACTAAAGAGACGAGGCTGGTTACCTAAAAGAACGTCTGTGAATAGCCCTGATGGAGATGTCTGGGCATATCATCCGCATCGAAGCGGACATGTTGCGATAGAAGTTAAGGGTCTTAGGACAAGAAGTGCTGTCTGGTTGAAAGAGCATCAAGTAAAAGCTGTAAAAATAGTTATAATTGTTCAGTTGGATAAGGGCCTTGTATGGGTTTTGTCAAAAAAGAAAGCTTTGCGCCTACTGCATGGATATCAAAAAATATTTTACGAGCGACATGGGCGCCGCCCAGCAGCAGAAGGATTCAACGTAAGCCAATTGCCAGAACCCACAGGTTGGGCTCCCTTGGATCGGCTTTTGTGACACGTCACCCCAAGCCGGCTTGCATGCCAATACCAAAGCTTCGAGCGTGTGGTGACCGCGCGAAAAGTGAAAACACTTCGAGCGAACGTGTGGTTAGCGTCGCATGTGCCCAACAGAGCCTCCCTTGACTTTCAATCGCTTTGACATTACCGTAATGTCATAAACATTACAGGCCATTCACAAGCAGTCCCAATTCATGAACATACCGATGACCCAAATCACCGCTCGTGTGCCAGAGGACTTGACCCGCGCTTTGGATGAAGCAGCCCGCGGGCTCAACCGTCCACGCGCCGAGATCGTGCGCCGCGCACTGGAAAGATATCTCCAGGACTTCCGTGATTTGAGCGACGCCGCCGAGCGGATTCGCGATCCTGACGATCCGGTGCTGGATTGGGACGATGTCCGCCAGGACCTTCTCGCTCAAGATTAAGGCGAGTGCCGTCAAGGCGCTCAAGCGCGTTCCCCGGTCCGATCGGCTCCGTCTGATTGTCGGAATCGACAGCTTGAAAACCCAGCCCCTGCGCGGTCAGCTTCTCAAAGGCGATCTGTCCGGATTGCGCCGGCTGCGGGTCGGGCGCGACCGGGTGATTTACGAAGTGCGGGAAGACGAGCCGATCGTCCTGGTGGTCAAGATCGGCCATCGGCGTGACATTTATCGTCGATAGCGGTTCACCGAACCGCGCATCTTCCGGTGCCACCGCCCGCACCGCCGGCCTGATCTTTATGCTGTCCGGCTATGAGCTGGTCTATGGTCAACAGAAGGAGAGGCGTGATGAATGAGGAGGCGTGGCGCGGCAATATCGATGACGGCGAGTGGCGCGAACACCGCCATGGCGAGCGCTTCCAGGCGTTTCGCAAGCCGCTGTCGGGGCCGGCCGGCGGGCGCGCCCTGGGCGCCAGCCTCTATCGCCTGCCGCCCGGCAAGTCGGCTTTTCCCCGTCACGCCCATCTCGCCAATGAAGAGGCGATTTTCATCCTCGAAGGCGCGGGGCGGCTGCGTCTCGGCGAGGATGAGCGAGAAGTTCAGGCCGGCGACTATATCGCCCTGCCGGTCGGTGCCGAACACGCCCATGCGCTGGTCAACGCCGGGGAAGCGGACCTTGTCTATCTGTGCCTCTCCACCATGAACGAGCCGAACGTCGTGCTCTATCCGGAGTCCGACAAGGTCGGGGCGATCGCCGGCAGCGCCCCCGGCGGGGACGCCGACAAGCGCACGCTGGCCGCCTGGTTCGAGAACAAGCCGGTCGATTACTGGCAGGGTGAAGACG
>CAZJPA010000382.1:0-1961 GCA_964547755.1 uncultured Sphingomonadales bacterium | reverse complement strand
CTGAAACCTTGGTGCGTTGATTCAAAGCTTGTTGCACCCGAGCTTTGATGACTTCGAGAGAAACATCCATCTTTTCAAACAGACGCGATGCCAAGCCGTAATCTTGCAAGAGCAATTCCAACAGCACATGCTCAGCATCAACTTCTTGATGATGAAGTTTGGCAGCTAAGGTTTGTGCCGAAGCGATTGCCTCCCGAACTTTTTGGGTCATACGATTCATATCCATTGTTTTACCTCACATGATTGCGTTGTTTATAGTATATATGGATATGCTACGGGTGGTTTCAAGTGGGGTTGGCGTATAATCGTTACTTCACAACAACAAATTGATTGCGCCCGTTTTCTTTGGCTTGGTACAAAGCTTGGTCGGATCGTTTGATGCTTTCCATGGCAGTTTCAGTTTCTTTTTTCTGGCTGATTCCCAAGCTAATCGTAAGGTTAATGATGGTATCTTTACTTGAAAAATCATGGATAGCGACGCTTTGACATAAATTCGCCGCCAAAGCTTCAGCCGCTTGAATGGCAGCACCAGGTAGAATAATGCAAAACTCTTCACCGCCCAAGCGTGCGACCATATCGCTACTTCGAGTGCTTTCATTCAGCATGCTTGCCAATGCTTTTAAAATATCATCACCAGCATCGTGACCATAACGGTCATTGATATGTTTGAAGTGATCAATATCAATCATAATAAAACTTGTGGGCATATGGGTGGGAAGTGCGGATAAAAACTCAGCCAGTTTTCGGCGGTTGGCAAGCCCTGTAAGCGGATCGTTACGAGCTTCAGCTTCAGCCGTCTTCAGGTGCTTCGTCAACTTGGACATTTGGCTTTCTTGTTGTTTCATTTGTTCATGCATGGTGCGGCTGGCTGTCGATAGTTTGTTGCCTGCGCTTAAAATACCAGCGCACGCTTGTTGCAGAATATTTTTTGCTTCATTCGGATCGCTGGGAAGTTCTTGAGAGAGCAAGTGTTGTGCTTGTTTGATTTCGGGAGCTTCATCACCCACTTCTTGAAGCACACTGAGCATGCCATCCATTGAAGTTTTAAGCGCCGTAATGAGTTGGTTGACTTCATTGTGAAGCTGCATGTCATGTTGTAAGTGATCGCGAAGGAAACGTTCCAAATCACGCGCAGTCACACGAATATCATCAGGGTTGGGCGGTTTTTTTCCCAGTAGTTCATAACTACTTTTGAGTGCATGTTGCAAAATAGGCCAGTCATACTGTAACGATTGCAGCATTTGGCGGCGTACCATGATGTGTTGCTTGAGTTGAGCTTGTTCTTGTTCTGAAAGCAGCGTTTCAGGGTTGCGCTTGAGAAATGCACCATGTTCGGCATCCAGTAGTTGAATCAAGCCATTGCTTACGATGTTATATTGTTCAGGTGGAATGTTGGGGGTGTTTTGTATGAATTCTACATGCTGGATGATGCGGCGCATAATGCTACGAAGTTCGGCATTCTGACTTTGATTGGCAAGGACAAAGGGACGTAAAGTGTCCATGTCACTAAGGATTTGTTCAATATGTTGTTGCATGTTGGTACCCTAATATTTCATGGCTTGGATGCGTTGGGCTTCCACAGCCAAAAGTGTTTTTGCTTGTGTGAGCGATGCTGATTCATTGCCTTGCTCGCTTAATTGATCCAATTCATGGCGGATGCTATGGATAGCATGCAAGGTTTCTTGACTGGGTTGAGCATCGCTTTCAAGTTCTAATAAGACTTGGCTAAGCAATTTAGATGCTTGATCCACGAGTGGCAAAACATCGTGTTGTTGATGTTCTTTAGGGTTTTCTTGCTGTTGGCTTGGTGGTGGGGCGGTGTCCGTTTGTAATTCGGACGATAAGAGCTTGCCAAAGTTGCTTGAGCTGCTTTTTTTCTGTTGTGTGCGTTTGCTTGACGCGACATTGCTTGTGGACGTGATTTTCATAGTCACCTCTGGCATTAAAATAGCGAAATCTAG
>CAZJPA010000381.1:0-1970 GCA_964547755.1 uncultured Sphingomonadales bacterium | reverse complement strand
CGGCGCTGGCCCCGGCTTCCTGCATATGATAGCCGGAAATGGAAATGGGGTTGAATTTGGGCATGTGTTGCGAAGCGTATGCAAAAATATCCGATACAATGCGCATGCTTGGTTTTGGCGGGTATATATAGGTGTTGCGCACCATAAATTCTTTGAGAATATCGTTCTGTATGGTGCCGGACAGGGCTTCGGGGGCCACACTTTGTTCACGCGCCGCGGCGATATAAAGCGCCATAATGGGCAGCACCGCGCCATTCATGGTCATGGAAACCGACATCTGGTCCAGCGGAATGCCATCAAATAAAATGCGCATGTCGAGCAAGCTGTCAATGGCCACACCCGCCATGCCCACATCACCGGCGACGCGTGGATCATCGGAATCATAACCACGGTGCGTGGGCAGATCAAAAGCTATGGACAAACCCTTTTGCCCGGCGGCCAGATTGCGCCGGTAAAACGCATTGGAATCTTCGGCCGTCGAAAACCCTGCATACTGGCGCAATGTCCACGGGCGCTGGGTATACATGGTGGGGTAGGGGCCACGCACAAAAGGCGCAATACCGGGCAGGGTATCGGTATCGGGAAGGCCCTTTAGATCATCGGGGCCATATATGGATTTCAGCGCAATGCCTTCTGGCGTCGGGCTTTCTTGGCGCGCCTTTGGGGTGCCCGGTGAGGCGGTGGCTGAGAGGGCCATAGTTGTAAAATCAGGAAAAGAAAGAGACGGGCTCATGTTTTCTCTCCCGCGCGCGCATCCTCAAAGGGAGCGCAAAAATTGGTCGGCGCAAAGGCGGGGTTGGGATCACTTTGCCCCATGGGCAGCAATTTTGCCCCGTCCCGGGCGGCCTGCAGATAGCCCTGCAATGTAAAGTCTGCGGGAAAGTCTGGCACATTAGGCGGCGTAGGGGCGGGCGCAGGCGAGGGGGGCGTGGGCAGGCGCTCGCCCTCTTCGACAAAATCAGTAACACCTATAATGGTGACCTCGCCGCACCTTATGGCGGCAAAGCGGGCCTCGCGCTGGGCGGTAATGGTTTTAGCCAGCCAGCCCGATTGCGCCGCCTTGATCAACCCGCCTTGGCGTTCGATCTCCTGAAACGTGGCCCAGGCCGCTTCGGCAAGATCATCGGTGAGCTTTTCAATGGCATAGGCCCCGCCCGCCGGATCAATCACGCGCCCGGCCTGTACCTCTTCGTGCAGGACAATCTGTACATTGCGGGCAATGCGCCGCGCCTTGGTCTCATTCGTGCCAATGGCCAAATCATAAGGTTCAACACTGATGAACTGCGCGCCGCCACTGGCCGCGGCAAAGGCGGCGGTACTGGTGCGCAGCACATTGGTATAGGGGGCCAGGCGGCTCATCATGCGTTTCGAGGTGCCCACATGGATGTTCATGGCACTGGCTGGCTCGCTAACCCCACAGGCGCTCATCAGGCGCGCCCAGACGCGCCGCGCGGCCCGCAGTTTGGCAATGCCCAAGGGTACGTCTGCATCCAAAGAGAGGGAAAACATAATGGCACGGGCCGCCTCATCGGGGCTGAGTCCATATTCCCTAAACACCTTGAAATAACTGATCCCCCCGGCGGCGGCAAAGGCCAGCTCCAACGCATCGGACCCGCCGGCCTCGTGGATCAACGATGAGGTGATGATGGCGGTAGCCACATTGGGGGCATGATCGGCGGCCCAGCGCGCAAAGGCAGCCGTGCGGTTCAGCTTTTCCGGCAAAAGATCAAAGTCCATGCCGTGGCGAATGGTTTGCCCCACCGGGGAAAAGCCAAGGCCGCCACTGGCGTGTTCCAAACCTATATCCTGCCACATAGAGACCAGCATGGCGGCATAGGCGGCATTTAAGGGGCGCGCTTGAAGAAGCACCGGCACGATGGACAGGTCCACCCCGGCCAGCACGGTTTGCAGGTCCTGGCGGGTATGCACCGCAATGCCGTTTTTCCCTGCTGGATCAAGATATAAGAGAA
>CAZJPA010000380.1:0-1971 GCA_964547755.1 uncultured Sphingomonadales bacterium | reverse complement strand
GCGGCGGATGACGGGAGGAGGAAATGGGTCCGCCGCATCTGCCGGCGGATGACGAAGGAAGAGGGGCGGCGGGTGACGGTCCAGTGTCAGTCATCAGTCATCAGTGATCGGTTATCGGCCGCATCTGCCGGCGGGTGACGGGGGAAGAGATTGCGTCTGGGGATGAGATAGGGAAAGGACCGGCGGATGACGAGAAGAAACGGGGTCGGTGGGTGATGTGCCGGTCATCGGGCCTTGGGCGTCCGGCGCGTTGGTCATGCGCGCCGGACACACCGGTGCCTGCCCCCCTTTCGGCCGTATGAACGTTTCCTTGGTCTGTCTCCTCGTCGTCTGAGGCCACCGGCGTGCGCCGCGTAACCTGTTCCCTTTTTCGTGTGCGGAATCAGTGCGCGGGCTTCACGAATTTGAGGGTCATGCGGTCGGACTCCCCGATGGCGAGATATGTGGCGCGATCCTTGTCTCCCAGAGCGAGTGTCGGCGGCAGCGTCCAGACGCCGCGGGGATGGTGACGGTCATCCTTGGGATTGGCGTTGATTTCCGAACGCGCTACGAGCCGGAATCCGACGGCCTCGGCCAGCCGGATCATCGTCGACTCCTTCACATAGCCATTATTGGCGAGGGTGAGATCGTCACGCGGATCGTCCTCGGCCGCACGATGTTGCACGACGCCGAAGATACCACCGGGTTTCAGTGCGCGGTAGACATGGGCCAGCGCCTTGTCCGCGATACCGTTGCGGATCCAGTTGTGCATGAAACGGATGCCGAGCACCATGTCGACGCTTTCCGGGTCCGCATAGTTGCCTTTGACCACATAGCCCGCCCGCGCACGCGGCCCGAAGAACGCCGGATTGGCCTTGATCCGCTGGGGGAAGGCCGCCATCGCCGCGCGAAAGCGGGATCCTTCCGGGAAGAGGTCGGGATCATAGTCCGCCCCGATCCACACCCCCTTCTCGCGCAGCAGGGGCGCAAGAATCCGCGTATACCAGCCGGCGCCCGGATGGAGCTCGACCATCGTCATGTCCGGCCGGATGCCGAAGAAGCGCAGGGTTGCCACCGGATGCCGGTAGCGATCCCGGGCCATGTCCTCCGGGCGACGATCGGGATTGTGCCGGACGGCTGCAACAATCGGATCCCCATCTTCTTCCGCGGCCCGCAGCAGCGCGGGATCGAGGATCGCCCCCACACAGAGGATCACCAATAGCCCAGCGAGAAGTCCAGACGAGCGGATCGGATGCATGGTCGCCTCCTGGTCCCTTGGATGCCGGCGTGCATGCGACAGGCGATCAGACCTGCGCCGGCAGCCTCTTCCCCACGAGAACAACGAGCCTACCGCAGCAGTCTGGGCAGCGGAAGATGGGATCGTCCGATCCGGGACTAAACGATCGCTTGGGGAAACGCTCGTTAGGCGGGATGACGTGCCGGCACCCCCTTCCGGCCCCTTGGCCGTGGGCGGGGGAAAGACTAGGGTGAGCGGTGTGGGACGTGAGCACAGCAGCGAGGCAGACCAAGGGAGCAGAACAATGGCGTATTATCGCCCGCGCAGCCGGTTGCGTACCCATGAGGTGACGAACCAGCCGCCACCGCTTGAAGACATTTCCCTCTTCGACACCGATCCCGTTCTCAAGGATTGGCTGTCCGCCGTGGGGGACAAGGCGCTCTGCGAGCGTGTGGCCGCCTATGGTGAGGCGTTGGGGCGTGCCGAGACGCTCGAGGCTGGCGATCTGGCCAATCGCCATGCGCCGGAGCTTGTTCGCTATGACCGTTATGGTCATCGCGTGGACGAGGTCCGCTTTCATCCCGCCTACCATCAGCTGATGTCTCTCGGCATCATGCATGAACAACACGCCGCCGCCTGGACATGGAAGCAGCACGGGCATTTTCTGCATGCGGCGCTCGAATACCTCATGCATCAGGTTGATTGATGCCGAGCTTGAAGAAAACGAAGCTTTAAAGGCGAAAATTCACGAAGTT
>CAZJPA010000379.1:0-1976 GCA_964547755.1 uncultured Sphingomonadales bacterium | reverse complement strand
GGCCAGAACGGGAATGGCCGCGGTTTGTGCGTCGGCCTCATCCGGGAGCAGAAGATCGCCTGCGATCCGCACGGCGGCGCGGGTTGCGGCGCGGTCGCTGCGCAGGCCGTAGCGCTCTTCCTGCAGGGATACGCGCAAGGTAGCCATCGGGCCGCCGTCCGCGGAGCGCGCGGGCGGCAGGAGGGAGAGCCCGAGATCCGCGCTCTCCTGGAGCAAGAGGTCGGCCAGCGGTGCTTCGGCCAGGACCCGCACGGGCAGCTCCGCAAAAGGAGCGCTCGTGCCGGGCGCGGCGTTCTCGGCAGGCGGCCGATAGGCGGGCGTGAAGCCACAGCCGGTCAACAGGGCAAGGAGAAAGAGCGAGCCGGCCAGGCGTGAGATATTCCGTCTTTCCATTCCCCCTCCTTGCCAACCGTCGCGCGGCCGGGCCGGCAGGCCTCCGTCATCACCCGAGCACGATATTGACGATGCGCTTCGGCACCACGATCACGCGCCGGACCGGTCGTTCGCCGATCGCCCGGCGCACCTTCTCGCTGGCCAACGCCTGCTCGCGCACCACGTCTTCGGACGCATCGGGCGCCACCATGATGCGGTCGCGCAGCTTGCCCTGGACCTGGACGGGAAGCGTGATGACATCTTCCTTCATCAGCGCGGCATCGGCCTCGGGCCAGGGGGTTGTCGCCAGCAGGCCGTCATGACCCAGTCGCGACCAGAGCTCTTCCGCCAGATGCGGCATCATCGGCGCGATCAGCCGCACGAGAATCTCAAGCGTCTCACGCAGAACGACGGGCCGGATCTCATCGGCTTCGGCGCTTGAGAGCGCATTGGCGAGTTCGTGTATGCGGGCCACTGCGCGATTGAGACGCATGCCCTCGATATCGGCGGCGACGTCGGCGACGGCCCGATGGGCGATTCGCAGCAGATCGCGTTCGGCGCGGGAGAGATCGCCGGGCCGCGGCGTGCCGGGAGGCGGCAGCAGATCGGCCGCGCCGTCCACCATCCGATACAGTCGTTGGGTGAAGCGCCAGGCGCCTTCGATTCCCTCTTCGGTCCAGATGAGATCGCGTTCGGGTGGGCTGTCGGAGAGCACGAACCAGCGGGCGGTATCCGCCCCGTAGCGATCGATGATGTCGTCGGGATCGACGACGTTCTTCTTCGACTTGCTCATCTTCTCGATGCGCCCGGGGGTGACTCGCTTGCCGCTGTCCTTGCGGATCATCGTCCCGTCCGGGCGGCGGACGACGAGCTCGGGCAGCACCCACTGGCCGTCTTCGTCCCGGTAGGTCTCGTGCAGCACCATGCCCTGCGTGAACAGCCCCTTGAAGGGCTCCGCGACGGCGAGATGGCCGCAGCGCTTCAAGGCCCGGGTGAAGAAGCGCGCATAGAGCAGATGCAGGATCGCATGCTCGATGCCGCCGATGTAGTGATCGACGGGCAGCCAGTATTCGGCTTTTTCCTTGACGATCGGCGCCTCGGCCTGCGGGGCGGTGAAGCGGATGAAATACCAGGCGGAATCGACGAAGGTGTCCAACGTGTCGGTTTCACGTTCGGCCGGCCGACCGCAGTGCGGGCAGGTCGTCTTCTTCCAGGTCGGATGGTTGGCGAGCGGGTTGCCCGGCTGGTCGAAGCGGATGTCGAAGGGCAGGGTCACAGGCAGCTGGTCACGCGGCACCGGCACCGCGCCGCAGTCCGAACAATGGATGATCGGGATCGGCGTGCCCCAATAGCGCTGGCGCGACACGCCCCAGTCGCGCAGGCGATACTGCACCTGCCGCCGTCCCCAGCCTTCTTCTTCGGCCCGGCGGATGACGGCTTCTTTCGCTTCCTCGCTGGTCAGCCCGTCGAGAAAGCCGGACCGGGCCAGTCGGCCGGGACCGGTCCAGGCTTCTTCGCCGATTGCAAAGGATTCGGGGTCTGCGTCCTCGGGGATCACCACCGGGATCACCTCGAGCCCGTGCTTGCGCGCAAACTCGAGGTCG
>CAZJPA010000378.1:0-1977 GCA_964547755.1 uncultured Sphingomonadales bacterium | reverse complement strand
TCGGTGATCAGATATCAGTGATCGGCATTCGGTGATCACCTCTTCTCGCGGCGAACGACGCGGAAAGGGGAAAGTGTCGTCCCCATCTCCTCCCCCACAACTGATGACCGACGACCGAAATGCGGTGGAGAGGGTATGAGCATCCAGTGGCTGCCGCCCTCGCCCCATCCGCCGCGCATGCCGGTTCCTAGCTGTGATTTCTCGCCAGGTCGTTCATTCGATCCGCCTCTGAGAGGCTGAAGTTTGGACGAACCGAAAACTGATCAGGAATGAACATCGATAACCTATTGAGACTCCACACACTGCCCGGCCTCTGGTCACGGTGGTTCGGACGGGCTGGGCTCAAAGACATCCTCGACTCGCTGTCCGAACAGCCGAGCGATGCGGAAGGCGAGCTTGAGCGAGGGGTCGTAGCGACCGCGCTCGATCGCGATCACCGTCTGGCGCGAGACTCCGAGCAAGCGCGCCAGCTCTTCCTGGCTCCAGCTGCGGGCCTTGCGCAGCTCTCGCAGACGGTTTTTCATCGATAACGTCTCCACAACCAGCATTGGACGATACCAAAAAGGGCGAAGAGTATCGGCAACACCAACACACCCGGCAGCTGCGGCAGCTCCGCCACGTCTTCGACAAGCCCCCAGGCGAAGCTGCCTGCTCCCACCAGCAGCCCTGCCACTGCCAACGCTTCCAACGCAATCTGCCGTTGGAGCTCGTCCAACGCCCGCAGCAGGGCCAATAGCGCTCCGATCATGCCGAAGACGGGAAGGATTGGGAGCAGAGCGATGGCGACGGTCACCGCCGGCTGAAAGCTGCTGTCGGCGAGCAGATGGCGGGAGAGGACGAGAGCCCCCGCATACAAGACCGCCCACACGAGAAAGCGTATCTGATGGTGACGAAGCTCTATCGTCATGATCTTCTCTCCCCTATTGCCGTCGGATTGCGTTTGTCGAAGGCGTGCGCGTGGTCTCGGCAGTCTCGACCGCGCGGTTGCCGATGAATGCCAGCACGGCCTGCGCGAAGGCTGCGGGTTGGTCCACGGGAATGAAATGGAAGCTGTTCTCAATCACCGTGATACGATGTGCAGGCAAAGAGGCGTACTGGCTCTCGTAAACGCCGCGCAACACCTCCACCGGCAGTCCCATCGCCGGGTCATGGGCGAAGAGAATGAGGACGGGCTTGCCGATCCGAGGCATGAGCGGACGCAGATCGTCTCCCAGCGCCTGGCGGGAGGCGGCGATGATGGTAGCGAGATCGGAACGTCGGGTCCAATCCGCCAGCCGGGAGCGAAAATCGGCGGTCTTGCTCAGCATCGTCTGTTGGCGCACGAGCATCGCCCTGGTGTCAGCTTCCGGCATGGCCGCAAGCTGGGTGGCAAAAGCGGTCGCCTGCTCACGAGCGGATTCAGGACTGGCCTGAGGATTGAACAGGCCGGCGAGAAAAGGCACCGTATCGACGATCACGAGTCCCGCGATCCGCGCGTCGTCTTCAGCGGCGGCCACCATTGCGATTTGACCACCGAAGCTGTGGCCGACGAGCACGGCTCGGGCGATGTTCTGCTCCGCGAGCGCTGCGAGCAGATCCCGGGCCGCCGTTGTGCGCGGATCCACACGGACCTCTTCCGCGACAGCCGGCGCGGCCGCGAAACCGGCGATGTGGGCCCGCCAGATCACGAGACCGGCACTGTGCAACCGTGCAGCCGCGGCATCGAAAACCACCGGGTCGCTGGCCAACCCCGGGATGAAGACGACAGCCGGCAATCGGGGATCCGTCTTCTCGGGCGGCGGATCGGCCATCAATGTGAGCGCGACGGAAGACGAGGGAAGATCCTTCGCCCGCACCGCGGCAGACATCGGCGATACAACCGCCACCCACAGCAGAACCAGCAGCACACCGACCCCTGTGCGCGCCGGACGGGACATCACAGAACGACAACGCTCAAACATGGCATCCATCTCCTTACCTACGCTCATATGTTAAGCA
>CAZJPA010000377.1:0-1991 GCA_964547755.1 uncultured Sphingomonadales bacterium | reverse complement strand
GTTTGCCGACCTTGGAGAACGGGTCGTTCACCTTGGCATATTCATTGAGCGTGTTGGCGGCCTGGGTCGTGGTGTAGTCGTAAGCGCTGAGCCAGTTTCGGCGCACCACGATGGGATCGATCGACAGCGAGCGGACATTCTCGATGAAACGCGCCAGATGAAAGGCGATCTGGGCGTCACTCGGCGTGTAGGCCTCGATTGCAAGGCCGACGGCGCGCGTCTGCCCAAGCTTGTCGACCTCGACCACATAGGGCGTGATGGTGCTGCGCCCCACCTGCCAGACGACGCCTCCAGAAAGGCCCACGGCGAGGGCAAGACACCCGAGCGCCATGAAGCGCCAGTTGCGGGCCTGAACGCGGGCCGAACCGATGCGCTCGTCCCAGACTTGCGCCGCCTTCTGATAGGGCGTCTCGGGCTGAGGCGTTTGTCCGTATGAAGTCGTCGATCGTTTGAACATTATTCCTCTTCCCTCAATTTCGGAGTCTCGCCGGAGACCGGACGGTCGCCTTCCCGGATGGTGTGGACCATGACCCTGCCGGCCTCGCGCAGACGCTGGTCGCGCCGTAGCTTCTGTGCCCAGGCCGGTGCGCCGCTCGCAGCCGCAGTCGTTGCCGGTGCATCTGCACCACCGGCAATCGTGCCTCCCGTGGCCGTGAAGGCGCTGCGCCTGCCACCTAAGAAGGATTGGCGGACACCTGCCGTCGCCCGGTCAGCGAGATTGCGGGCGCCTTGGCCGAGAGTGCCGATGCCTGCGCGGGCAACGCCGGCAACACCGGCGGCAATGCCGGCCGCACCAGAAGCGCCGGATGCGGCGCGGCCAAACCCGTAGGCGCTGGCTGCCCCACCAGCCATAGAGGACGCGGCGCGGGTCGCGGCGTTGGCTCCGGCACCAAGCGCCTGCACACCACCGGCGGCCGCTCCGGCAAGGGCGGCGCCTCCAATGGCAAGACCGGCGGCCGATCCGACAGCGGCGCCGGCGCCAAGCTGCGGTGCGCCGGAAACAAGACCGGCGGCGATGCCGGGACCAAAAATGCCGAGCATGAAGATCGAGAGCGCGCCAAGCACGGTGGAAGCGGCTTGCTCCAGCGTGATGTCGCCACCCGAAAAGGACGCAGCGAACGAACCGAAGAGCGTGGAGCCAATACCGACGATGACGGCGAGCACCATGAGCTTGATGCCCGCTGCAATCACATTGCCGAGGACGCGTTCGGCCAGGAAGACCGTCTTGTTCCAAAGCGCGAAGGGAACGAGCACGAAGCCGGCGAGCGTCGTCAGCTTGAATTCGAGGATGGTGATGAAAAGCTGGATCGCCAGGATAAAAAACGCGAGCAGGACCACGATCCAGGCGAACATCAGCACCGCGATGGTCACGAAGTTTTCGAAGAACGCGATCGGCCCGATGAGGTTCGCAACTTCGCTCAAAAGCGGCTCGGCGGCGTCATAACCGGTTGCCGCCACGAAGCCGGGCCGCATCAAATCGGCGGCAGTGATCGGTGAGCCGGTCGCACGCAGGCCGAGAGCGGCAAAGCTGTCGAATATGATCGTCGCCAGTGCCGCGAAATTGTTCAGGATGAAGGCGAAGGCGCCGACGTAGAGCACTTTCCTGATCAGCGCCGGAATGACCGATCTGTCGTCCGAAAGTGCCCAGAACAGCCCTGCCAGCGTGATGTCGATCCCGATCAGGATGCTGGTCAGGAAAGCGACGTCCGGCCCGAGCAGTCCGAAACCAGAATCGATATACCGGACAAAGGTCTCCGTGAACTGATCGATGACGTTGAGATCGTTCATCGCAAATCCTTTTCGCTCACGCCAACGCGGACTTCGTCCGCTCGGCTCCCCAATTTTTGAATCGGGAGGGGCGCCTTGACCGGGCGACGCGCACTTGCGCTTGCCTCGCTGCGCTCGGGTTCTTCATTGTCATCGCCGCGTGTAGGCCGAACGATCACCGAGGAAACGCACGAAGCGCGCGCGTCCCTGTTCACGGGCGGCAA
>CAZJPA010000376.1:0-1999 GCA_964547755.1 uncultured Sphingomonadales bacterium | reverse complement strand
CGGGCCGTGGACAAGGCGCTCGCGGCCGCCTGAGGAGGGCAGATTTGGTCTTTCAGCACATCCGTCCCGCAATTCGAATCGAATTTTAGGAGTCGTTACACGCCTTCTTAAAAGCGCTCCGGCACAGTCCTTTGTCGAAATTCACGGACTCGGGACGGTGAGTCATGCCGGAAATGGCGGTCGTTTTGCGCATAATTGTTTCGATCCTCCTGGCCGTGGCGGCGGCTACGGACGTCCGGGCGCGGATCATTCCGAATCGCCTCACCGCCGCTGTCGCCATAGCCGGCCTGCTGCATGCGGGCGTCCAAGGCTTCCTGTTCTCGGCCGGGCATATCGCGCTGGTGGGCGGGTTGTTCGCGCTGTGTGTCGGCCTGTTCGCGTGTGCCGCCATCGGTGGTGGCGACGCCAAGCTCGTGCCGGCGGTGGCCATCGGTCTGCCGGTCGCGAGCTGGCCGACGTTTCTGTTCGTGATGGCGGTCGTCGGCGGGCTGATCGCGCTCGCGATGCTGCTGCAGGAGCGGATGCGCTCCGCAAGACCGGCAGGCGCCGAAGTGGGATCGGGCTCCCCGATGCGGGCGGTCGATTCGTGCACATCCGATTCGTCTTCCGGCGTGCCCTATGGCGTGGCTATCGCCGCGGGCGGATGGGCGGCGTTGTGGCTGCCCCTGTAAGAGGCCGGCACGGTTTGGCACAGTCAAGGAGAACGGGCGATGCGATCACAGCGCACTCTGATCTTCGCGGTTCTGGCCGTCGGCCTGGCCTTGGCGGCGGCCTGGTTCGTGCGGGTCGCGTTGACCGGTATGCAGGCCGGGCGCGTTCCTGCTCCCCAGAAAGCCGAGCCGGCGGAGATTCACGTTCTGGTGGCGCGTCGCGATCTCCCGATCGGTCGCCTGCTCGGTGAGGAGGACATCAAGGCCCAGCCTTGGCCGCAGGACGCCGTCAGCGACAGTTATATTCTGCTCAAGGGCAAAGACGCGATCCAAGGATACTACGGTCACGTGGTGCGCACGGCGCTGCCGGCCGGCACGCCGGTGCCGAAAGGCGCGTTGGTCGCGCCCGGCGAGCGCGGCTTTCTGGCGGCGGCGCTGGCGCCGGGAATGCGGGCGGTCACCCTGCCTGTCGATGCCGCCAGCGGGGTTGCCGGTTTCATCTTTCCCGGCGATCGGGTGGACGTGATCTTGAATCATCGCCTCAAGGACGCCGACGGCACCCGCCATTTCGCGAGCGAGACGGTGGCCGGAAACGTCCGCGTGCTCGCCATCGACAATCGCACGCGCATCGAGGACGGCAAGGCCAAGCCCGGCCGCACGGTGACGCTGGAGGTCACGCCCAAGATCGCCGAGCGGATTGCGCTGGTGCGCGCCATGGGCACGCTCACCCTCGCGCTGCGCAGCCTGCAGAGGCCGGATGGTTCCCCGGATGCCGAGCGGCCCATCGCGCGCACCATGAGTCATACCTGGGATGCGGATGTCAGCCGGCTCCTGCCGCCGCCGGATATCCGCAACAACACGCCTGTCGTGCGCGTCGTGCGCGGCAGCGAGAGCGAGTTCGTGGAGCTGGCCGCAAGAGGCGGCAGACAGGGATCGGGGAGCTGATGATGACGCAAGGTCTCCACATGATTTTCCGCCTGTTCGGCCTGTTGGCCTTGGGGCTGGCGCTTCTGACCGGCATGCGCCCGTCTGCGCAGGCCGCTGCGAACCAATCCGCCGCGCGGGCGCTCCTGCCGCAGGATCAGGAGCTGCGTCTTGTGACCGGCAAGGGCGTGCTGTTGCGGCTGGCCAAGCCGGCGACCGACATCTTCGTCGCCGATCCGGCCGTTGCCGACGTTCAGGTCAAATCCGCCCAGCTTGTCTATGTTCTGGGCAAGAAGCCGGGAGAGACGTCGATCTACGCCATCGCCCGGGACGACACCCCCGTCTTCGCCGCCACCGTGCGCGTGACGACGGATGTCGCTCCGCTCAAAAGGCTTTATGAGAAGGTTCTGCCCGATGCCCTGATC
>CAZJPA010000375.1:0-2003 GCA_964547755.1 uncultured Sphingomonadales bacterium | reverse complement strand
AGGCGTCCGGCTCGAGAACCGTCGGGTCGGCCGACAGCACGCCCGGCGTCGAGCGGGCCTGCACGCAGCCCGCCCAACGCCGGTTGTCGTTGCCATCCGAGCGGATTTCCGGGGGGATGTTGCTCCAGTCGATGAAGGCATCGCCGAGATCGCCCACATTGACGGCCTGGGAATAGGGCACGACCGCGATTTGCAGCTTGTCATTCGTCGTGGCATTGCCGAAGAGAATGTCCACGAGATCCTGGGATGCCTGGCGCAAAGCCTCGATCTTCCCCCCCCAAGCCATGGAACCCGTGGTATCGAGCACCATCACCAGCTGCAAACCGGTGTTGGCGCGGGTGACCTCGGCACTGGCGGCGACCGAGAAGCTGTCTATACCCGCCAGCTTCATGAACAGCGTCGGCACCGTGCCGGAGGCCGCCACCCGCAGACGCTCCGGCTGACCGGGTTCGGCGATCACCTGGATATCGAGAGGCGAAAGCGTCGCCTCCATGAAGCCGGCAGGGAAATTGGTGTCGTAGAAGCGCTGGATATCCTCGTCCCGTGTGGGGCTGTTGAAGACCCGTCCACCCGCCAGAGCCGCCGCGTCCAGCGCGCTGGACAGGGTCGAGCGAAAAAGATAGCCGCGCGCGATATCGGCCGCGGCACCGAAAGCCAGTAACAATGGAATGATCGAAACGGCGATCCAGGTGATGGCGCTGCCACGCCGATCGCGTAACAGGCGGCTGCACAGCGTCTTCCACCCCGTGCCCGAGACCGCCTGCACGCAGCGGCGCTTCCTGGGAAACCGTGCCGATCCGCCAAGTCGCATCTTCACCTGCCCGCTTCGTTTCACCCCGCCTTGCCCGCACCAAGCTGATGTGCGCGGCAGGGATCGGTATCTCCAGTAGCGCACCGCCTGTTAACAGCGGGTCACGGATCGCGTGCAAAATGCGCAAAAGACCGTTCAATTTTGCGTGATGCAGTAACCGAATATTGGCGGGCGTCGGCTAGCGATGGAATGCCTGGAACAGACGCATGGTCTTCTCCAGCCGGTAGGAAAAGGAAATGCGATGATCGTCAGGCGCGAAGGAGGCCAGTCGAACGGGCTTTGGCGTTTGCTGTGGCGGGATCGCCGCGGCGGTCCGCTCGTCGAATTCGCGCTGGTCATGCCGATATTGATGACGCTGACCTTTGCCATTCTCGATTTCTCTTACATCGCCTTTGCGGATGCCACGCTCGAAGGGGCGGTTCGGGAAGCGGCCCGGCGCGGTATCACCGGCTACGTACCGACAGGGATGACGCGCGATGATTATGTGCGCAGCCGCATCTTGGAAGCGATGGCGAGTTTCTCCCTCGACGGTGGAGTCACAATCACCACCCGGGTCTATTCCCGTTTTTCCAACATCGGTGAGCCAGAGCCATTCGCCGACACCAATGGCAACGGCATCTACGATCCGGGAGAATGCTTCACGGATGTCAACGGCAACGGCCTGTGGGACGCCGACATGGCGCGCGACGGCCTGGGCGGGGCCAGCGATGTCGTGGTTTACGAGGCGCGCGTCAATCTGCGCACGCTGACCCCCCTCTTTCAAGCCTTTCTCGGCCGAACCGGCATGACGATGCCGCTTTCCGCGACCACCGCCGTACGCAACGAACCGTATAATCTCGTGATTGCATCGGGGAATGGCGTGGAGGTCTGCCCATGAGCGACGCGAACATGGCAGCCACCAGGCGATGGCGGCTCTTTGCCCGCAGCCGGCGCGGGTCTGTCGCGGCCGAGACGGCGCTCGCGCTGCCCGTGCTGTTGACGATCTTCTATGGAGCCGTCGAACTGGGACGCTTCATTCTCTCTTACCAGAAGACGGCGCTGGTCGCTTCGCAGGCGGCCGATCTCGTCGCCCGCATCGACGATCCCATCACCGAGTCCGACATTCTCGACATCTTCGCCGCCGTGGACGACATCGCGCCCACCACCTGGACAGGAGTCTGAGTGGTAGCAGCGCTGTCAAGGTAAATCACGC
>CAZJPA010000374.1:0-2027 GCA_964547755.1 uncultured Sphingomonadales bacterium | reverse complement strand
GGGGGGGGGGGGGGGGGTCGGGCAAATTGCTACCTGCAGCGGGGACAACGAAATGGTAATGCGGATGAAAATCCAGACGTCTGGAATGGGTGTGTAGCATCCCTGTCATCCCGATATTGGCACCCAGATTATCTGGATTTAAGCCAAAATCTTTCAAGGTACCCCCCTATGTCAACATACCTGTCGCCTGTAAAATTCAAACTTAGGAGACAGAAATGGCCGCATTTAGCCAAGAATTTAAAGTACAATCCGTAGAAAAAGCATTATCAAAAACCCCAGAACAGACCCTTAAAGATATTGCGGGTCATTTAGGGGTTGGTTATTCAACGCTGCAAAGATGGATCCGTTTAGCCAAGAACAATAAACTAGAAAAACCAGAAAACAGCATGTCAAAAGAAAAAGCTCCCCAGGACTGGAACACAACACAACGGCTTGAAGCCATCATGCACTGCCACGGCCTGAATGATGAGAAAATGAGCAATTATTGCCGAAAAAATGGAATTTATCCCCACCATTTGAAAGCCTGGAAATCAGAATTTTTATCCGCAAACCAAGAGACTAAATCCTTATCCAGGCAAGAACAAAAAAGACTCCAACAAGAAAATAAGCGATTACAGAAAGAACTTAATCGCAAGGATAAAGCATTATCTGAAACCGCAGCCTTATTGGTGCTATCAAAAAAGTGCCAAGCGATCTGGGGGGAAAAGGAGGTCGACTAATCTCCTACTCAGATCGCAAAAACTACTGTAGATTAATTGATGAAGCTATCCAAAACGGGGCAAGACAAAAGTTGGCATGTGAGCTGGTTGGCCTATCTGCCCGCACCTATCAACGATGGAACCGGAATGGAGAAATATCAGAAGATCTAAGGATTTACAATACTGCCCCGGCACACAACACATTATCAGATGCTGTCAGGCAAGAGATACTGCGTGTGATTAATCAGCCAGACTATAGTGCATTAACGCCTTACCGGATCGTGCCCACGTTATTGGATTTAGGGAGATATATTGCCTCAGAAGCGACATTTTATCGCGTTATGAAAGCGCATAATCAGCTACAACACCGAGGTAAAGGCACCGCTATTAAACGCCAAAAACCGCAACCATTAAAAGCCACAGGAGCCAATGAACTTTTTTCATGGGATATTACGTATTTATTAAGTCCCATCAAAGGGCACTATTATTATCTGTATTTGGTCATGGATATCTACAGTCGCAAAATCGTTGGCTGGCAGGTGCATGATTGTGAATCAAGTGCCCATGCAGCTGATTTAATACACGATATAGTCCACAGAGAAAAAATAGACAAACACCAGTTGGTGATTCACTCAGACAATGGAGGGCCGATGAAAGGCGCGACATTAAGAGCAAAATTAATTGACTTGGACATCACCTCGTCCTACAGCCGACCCCGCGTAAGCAACGACAACCCTTATTCTGAGTCATTATTTAAAACGATTAAATACCATTACACGTTCCCGGAAAACCCCTTTACAAGCCTGAATGAAGCAAGAATGTGGGTTGATAAATTTGTGCATTGGTATAACGAAGAACATCAGCACAGTGCGATCAAATTTGTGACGCCTAATCAACGTCATAATGGCTTAGATAAGGCAATACTGGAAAATAGAAAGAAAGTGATCGAACAAGCCAAAAAGCAGTATCCTGAACGCTGGAATGGGCGTAAAACAAGGGATTTGACAGCGATTGATGTCGTTTATCTCAACCCTGGCAGAGAAGAAGGCAGGTCAATCAATAAAAATGAGCATAACGGAGAAAAAAGCAACTTGATTTGAACATAAAGCAACAGGCGACAAAGCCGCCTATTACCGTTGGCGATCATCGGCTCTTCAGCCTGTACCGCAGAGATATTATATCATTACCGTTGTAAAAATACTTTGGGGGTTTGGGGGCAAAGCCACCATATAGATTATTTCAATAAAATGCGACAGGTTGGTTGACATTTAGCGCTATTCTATGACGCGGATGACAAGTATCATAGAGCTGCTTCGGGGTTGTAAAGCA
>CAZJPA010000373.1:0-2035 GCA_964547755.1 uncultured Sphingomonadales bacterium | reverse complement strand
AGCAGCACCTCCTTCTGCGTGACGAGCGGCGCGTGGCGCAGGTGCGGTGTCTCGGTGAGGACATTCGCGTCGATCCCTTCGCACTCGAACTCGTCATCAACCGATTTCCCGACGTGGAGAGCCCTCAACGCCTGATTCGGCGGCTGGCGAACCTCTATCGCGGTCGGTGTCTCGGCGGGCGGGGCGGCGGGTGGACGGTCGAAGCGACGCGTCACCGGGATGCGTTAGCCGCGCTGGATCGGCGGAACGAGGGCTGGTCCTACCGCCAGATCGCGGTTTTTCTCTACGGTGAGCAGGCGGTGCGCGAAGACTGGACCAACCCCGACCAGACCATGAAGAACCGGGTCATTCGCAGCGTCAAGCGCGGCTACCGGATGATGAAGGGCGGCTACAGGAAGCTGCTCGTCTGATGACCCGCCCGGCAAGCGCCGGTATCGTTCTTGCGATAGGCCGCCAACGATACTGCCGCCGATCCACTACCCCACTCATCCTTCCCCGGCATGGAGCAATTTCGCTGATGCCGGAGGAGCTATGACCGAGCACGAGACACAAACTTCGCAACACGAACCCTTCCTGACGACGCGAGAGGCGGCGCGCTTTCTCAAGCTCAGGCCCAACACGCTGGAGAAGATGCGCGTCTATGGCGGCGGGCCGATCTACCGCAAGCACGGCCGCCACGTCCGCTACCACATCGACGATCTGACCGCCTGGTCGGACATGCGCAAGAAGGACATGACCTCCGATGTCTGAGCCTTTCACGCGCGTTGAGATCGCCTTTTACCCCGAGCATCTGAACTACTGGCTGCGGTTCGGTGCACCTGATGAAAGCCACGATCTCGACCGGCGGCGCTCGCTTGCCTTTTTCAAGCCGGGGCGCCTTTTCGGCTATGTGCGCTGGCGCGCTAACGAATACGGCACGCAAGAATGGCGCTTCACGATCATCCGAACGGAAGAGCCGTCGCGGTTCCTGAGCCGTATTGAAGGCGTCACTCCCGGCGGCGAAGTGCTGCTGCTTACGACCGGAAACACCAAGGTCAAACGCGCGCTCATTCAGATCGACAGGCTCGAAGCGGACAGCTTCGATCCCGCCGAGGTGTCGCCCGCCTATTATCGCCATGTCCACAACCGGATCACGGCGGGGCGCCCGATCCGCCCCTATTCGCACGAACAGCATGCAGCGCATTTGGCGAGACAGCGGGTGGCCTTATGAGGGGTAAATTGCTCTTCTTGACGGCGATTCCTGTGCTCTCCCTGGCCATTGCGTCCGCGATCAGCCTACCGAAAAAGCTGATCTACAACGCGTCCGCAAGCGCGCCGATCGGCTTTTATTGGATCGACCAAGAGCGCGTTTCACGGGGCGACTATGTGTTCGTTCGCCTTCCTGAACGGGCCCAAAAACTCGTCCAAGAGCGTCGATATTTGCCGCCAAATATCCCCTTGATCAAACGCGTCGTGGGCGTTGCGGGCGATAAAATCTGCCGCCGTGGACAGGAAATTTTGATCAACGGCGTCACCGTCGCAGTGGCGCAAAAAAGCGACAGTTTGGGTCGCGAATTACCCAAATGGCAGGGCTGCCACATCCTTACGAAGGATGCGGTCTTCCTTCTTCAGGACCATCCGCTTTCCTTTGATAGCCGGTATTTCGGCCCCATTGATCGGCGTCTGATCATCGGTCGTGCGACAAGGCTGCGGGCTCCCTGGCGCAAGCATGAGAAAGACTGATCCAGCGTTATCAGGCAATTGCAGCGGAGACGGCGTCTGAGGCGGCAGAGGGCAAGATAAAAGGTGATGGGGCAGAGCCGCCATAACCCATTGTCTGCACATCCGAATTGGTTGCACACGGACCAAAGCTCCCTGTGCAGGGGATCAGCGCCAAGTCGCTGACATTATTGGCGAATAGGTGGTGCAAGGAACCAAGAGCGATTTGCCTGCCGCGCTTGCGTCTTTATGCCCGGTAGCGATCATGGCTGACGACAGGAGTGACAATTTCAGACCAAAGCTCGGGCGCATTCGCAGCCGGGGCAGCGCGCGGGCC
>CAZJPA010000372.1:0-2037 GCA_964547755.1 uncultured Sphingomonadales bacterium | reverse complement strand
TCTTGCGGGCGCGGGCCGGTGGACCAGACTGTCAGGTGATTACCGTCTCAGGACAGAACGGTCAACAAGTCGGAATACCTCAGGGACGAGACCGGTGCCCGCCGATTCTGGCCGGTAAAGTGCCTCCGGATTGATCTCGATGCTCTTGCTCGTGACCGTGATCAACTCTGGGCAGAGGCGGTCCATCGCTACCAGCAAGGGGAAATTTGGTGGATCGACGATGAGAGGATCCTGGCGCTGGCGCATAACGAACAAAGGGCGCGTTATCGGGATGACCCTTGGACAGAAAAAGTGAATGATTATGTCAACGCTAAGGACCAAGTCCGAGTCACTGAAATCCTGGAAAACTTGCTCGAGTTGCCCACGGATCGGTTGGACCAACGGGCACAGAATCGCGTCGTTCACATTCTCCGGCACCTTGGCTTTGAACGGAAATCGAAGCGTGTCAACGGGCGTCCTGTTAAAGTCTATGTGCGCAGAACCGAAGAGACAGACTGATCGTGCACACTGACTACCAGGATATTTCCTGCTCGTTCTCCAAAACACCGTTAACGGTGTAAACACTCCTCTCAGTTAAAATTGTCACAAGAGGATGGTGACCGACACCCCCCTCTTGCTGTTCATCTTCATTCTTTTCATTCAGGCAACCGTCGACACCGTCAACACGGTGTACGTGCCCATTCACGTCCGTCCGAGCACACCTAGAAAAGTCAAACTCGGTCAGAGTTACGAAAGGTATGGTTTGCAAATATCCAGCGGGTCCTTTCCGCGCGTTTTTGCATGCGGGCAACATAGGCGCAGCATTTCGCCAGTTCATGTGATTCTCAAAAGGCTAAAAAAGCTCAAAAGCGACAGCGACTCGAATGTCCACCGAGTGGCGGACATCGTATGTTCGGCATAACGGACACGCTTGGAATGCCTCCGCTCGAAATGCCCCGCTCCCGCCCTACCGAAAATCCCGGGATTTGGGGATCAGGCGGAGGTTGCGGGGGTGGCTGAGTGGATTGGCCTCGGCCCGCACAGGTATCTTGGGGCGATTGGACGCGGACTCGGCGCTGTTCTCGCCTTGGGCCAAACGGCTCAACAGGCCAGTGCAGTCGATCAGGCGATGGGCGATCACGTGGATGATGTCGTCTGCTCTTTGCACCCGGCCGCGGATGCGGATCAGCCGGCTGGCCATCAGGATGGCGCGATCGCGCTCGAGCACGCGCGGCCAGATGACGGCATTGGCGATGCCGGTTTCATCTTCAAGGGTCATGAACACCACCCCCTTGGCGCTGCTCGGGCGCTGGCGCACCAGCACGATGCCGGCGATATCGACCGCCGCCCCGTCCTTCATCTCCGTGAGCCGGCGTGCCGAAATGACTCCCTGGCGCGCGAACGTGTCTCTCAGGAATGCCACCGGATGCGCCTTCAAAGAGAGATGCAGGGTCCGGTAATCATCGATCACTTGGGCGGACGGCGCCATGGCGGGCAACGCCACCCTAGGCTCCGCATCGCCCTCGCTAAGGCCGGCCCGGGCGAACAGGTCGGGCGTGCGGGGAACGGATGCCAGCGCCCGAACCTCCCACAGGGCCTGGCGGCGATCTAGACGCATGGAAGAGAATGCATCGGCAGCCGCCAGCCTCTCTAGGGCCGGGACTGGCACATCAGCGCGCCGCCACACGTCTGCGATATCCCGGTAGCCGCCCCCGCGGGCACGGACGATCATTTCAGCATCCCCTTGCGCCAACCCCTTCACTTGGCGCAACCCGAGACGCAGGGCGAAGCTGTTTGGCCCGGCCGACTCCAGGTTGTTGTCCCAGTCGGAATGATTGACATCGACGGCGCGCACCTCGACGCCGTGGTCGCGAGCGTCCCGAACAATCTGGGCCGCGGCATAGAAACCCATCGGCTGAGCATTCAGCAGCGCACAGGCAAAGACAGCCGGATAATGGCATTTGAGCCAGGCCGAGACATAGACGAGCAGCGCGAAACTGGCAGCGTGGGATTCGGGAAATCCGTATTCGCCGAAGCCTTCGATCTGGCGGAAACAAC
>CAZJPA010000371.1:0-2049 GCA_964547755.1 uncultured Sphingomonadales bacterium | reverse complement strand
CTGGACGATGACGGTGCCGCCGTCGTGCGTGCGCCGGTCGCGGATTTGCAGCCACTGGCCGTCGCTGAGCTCGATCTCGAAGGTTCCCTCGAGCTTGCGGTGACAAACGGAGGCCAGGTTCTTCAGGTCGAAGGGATGGCCACCACTTTTGATGGCTTTTTTGTGATCAACCTGTGTTGCCGGGGTCAACCTTCCTGGCGGGCAATATTCACAGAATGGGGAAGAGGTGAGCTTGACCCTGCGCAGGCGCCGCCACGCTGCCGTGTTGTAGGGCCATTTAGACATGGGCGTGGTTTCCTTCTTGGGAACAGCGGACAGCGGACGAAGCGGAGATTCCTAATAGAGGCAAAGCGTACATGTGGGTTGTCCCTCTCTCGCCGTACTCAACCAATCCATGCACTTTCATGTTGCTATGAAAGTGCGCTGTGTCCTCTGTCCGCTGTAGGTTGCCACGTTCGCCTCCCGGCGCTGTCCTGCTTGCCGCGCTGCCAGCCGAGACGTTGCAGGGCTTTCATGACGCGGTTCTGTCCAGCGCGGTCCATGTGGGGAGTGGCGACGCCCAGCGCATCGCGCATAACCTCATGGATTGTTACGGATGTTCTGCCGGCCAAGTGCTCGCCAATCTTCTCCTCCCAAACATCCGTGTCATAACGATCGTCTTGCTGACGTTCGGCGGCGCGCAAGAGCTCCGGGTCGGTGATGTGCCAGCTTCTATCGCGCCTGTAGAGATTTACCGCCTCGGCCCATAATTGGGCGCGGTCTGCCTCGATGGCCGACAAGTCGATCTGCCCAATGGCGACTGGCCAAAATCTGCGCGAGCCGGTCTCGTCTTTCAGATAGACATGCTTGTTGGTCGTGCCGACGAAAACGCACTGCCTCGGGCTCTCTATCTCGCGGCGGCCATATGCCGGCCTGTACTTCTCGACTTGGCGGGTCAGGAAGGCCTTGAGTGTTGCCTCGTCGGCGCGGCTCATTGCGTCCAGCTCCGCGAGTTCGACGAACCACTTCCCTTCGAGATGAGCGGCCGCGTCCCGGGTCTTGAGCTCGTGCAGGCTGTCGGTGAACCATTCATCTCCACAGAGAATTCGGCACGCAGTCGACTTCCCGGCGGCTTGCGGCCCCTCGAGGATCAGCACGTGATCGGCCTTGCATCCCGGCTGGAAAACGCGGGCGACGGCCGATTTCAACCACATCGCGCCGACGGCTCGCGAGTAGGGCGTATCCTCTGCGCCCATGTATGCAGTGAGCCAAGGCGGTATGATCTCGCCATCGCCGGTGCTGCCACCACAAACTCGGGGGATGCCGTCCCAAGCGAGGCCATCGAGCCAATCGGTAATCGGGTGGAAGGGATGCTCGCGGGCGAACTGGGTTATAGCGGCAGCGATGAGGTCGCGGCCGACCCTGTGAAGCCCGGCAACCTGGAACCATTCCTGGGCCACGGCGTCATCATCATCCGTATCATCCGTCCAGGGTCGGGGTTGCTCGACAACGATGGGTGGTTTGCCGCCATGTGTCGGAATGGGACCGAACAACATCACCTGGTTGCGCATCTTGTCGAACCCGACAACGTCCGACCAGGCCGGGTCTTCTCTGAGGGCAAGCATGACGTTCGCATGGTTCGATAGGACGCCGCCGCGCGTACTGGTCAAGCACTTGTAATACCAGTGATCGTCGGCGCGCTCGTTGCCATGGGCCTTTGCCCGACGGCGTGCGGACCCCGGCTTGTACGGGATGGCGTCGTCCAGATCGTTCACGGATCAAGCTCCGCCGCGAGTGACAGAATGCGGGCTGCGCACGATTCCTTTTGGAGCAGGATCGCTTCGGGGTCGGCACGATAGGCGGACCCGATACCGCGTACGTCATCCGCCACCGAACGGAGTTGCTGAGCGATCGTGGGGGACAAACGCGCAACATCGGGCGAGCGATTTTGTGCACATTCTGTGCACAAACCGCCGCGCGCGCCGGCGAACTCATCCCTTAAGGTATTGAAAGATTTGGCGCACCCGACACGATTCGAACGTGTGACCTCTGCCTTCGGAGGGCAGCGCT
>CAZJPA010000370.1:0-2053 GCA_964547755.1 uncultured Sphingomonadales bacterium | reverse complement strand
GGAATGATGACCGTTTCGATGCCCCCGCGGTGGGCCGCCAGCAGCTTTTCCTTGAGACCGCCGATGGGCAGGACCTCGCCGCGCAGGGTGATCTCCCCGGTCATCGCTACATCGCAGCGGACTGGGATTCCCGTCAGCGCCGAAACTAGAGCGGTGCACATGCCGATACCGGCGCTGGGGCCATCCTTGGGGGTAGCACCTTCGGGAACGTGAATGTGCATGTCCTTGGTGTGGTAAAAGTCGGGGTCGATTCCCAGCACCTCGGCGCGGCTGCGCACCACGGTGAGTGCGGCCTGAATCGATTCCTGCATCACGTCACCGAGCTTGCCGGTATAGATCTGCTTGCCCTTGCCGGGGACGACCACCGCTTCGATGGTCAACAGTTCACCGCCCACTTCGGTCCAGGCCAGACCGGTGACCTGACCGATTTGGTTGGTTTCTTCGGCGCGGCCGTAGCGGAAGCGGGGCACGCCCAGATACTTTTCCAGATTGCGGGTGGTGATGCGGATCGTTCCTCCTTTGGCCGGTTTGCTCTGAAGATTCTTCACCACCTTGCGGCAAATACTGGCGATCTCCCGCTCCAGATTCCGCACCCCGGCCTCCCGGGTGTAGCGGCGGATGATGTCCAGAATGGCCCCGTCGCTGAAGTGAATTTCCTCCGGCTGCAGACCGTTGTTCCGCACCTGTTTGGGTACCAGATAGCGCTTGGCGATGGCGAGCTTCTCGTCCTCGGTGTAGCCGGGCAGGCGGATGACCTCCATGCGGTCGAGCAGCGCCGGCGGGATGTTCAGGGTGTTGGCGGTAGCGATGAACATCACGTCGGAGAGGTCGAAGTCCACCTCCAAGTAATGATCGTTGAAGGCGCTGTTCTGCTCCGGATCCAGAACCTCCAGCAGGGCGGAGGCAGGGTCGCCGCGGAAATCCATGGCCATCTTGTCGATCTCGTCGAGCATGAACACCGGATTGCGTGATTTCACCTTGACCAGGTTCTGGACGATTTTCCCCGGCATCGAGCCGATGTAGGTACGGCGATGGCCGCGGATCTCGGCTTCGTCCCGGACCCCACCCAGCGCCATGCGCACGTATTTGCGGTTGGTGGCCTTGGCGATGGAGCGTCCCAGCGAGGTCTTGCCGACCCCGGGCGGGCCCACCAGGCACAGGATCGGGCCTTTCATCTTCCGGACCCGCTGTTGGACCGCCAGGTATTCGAGAATGCGTTCCTTGACCTTTTCCAGGCCGTAGTGGTCGGCATCGAGGATTTCCTCGGCCTTCTTGAGGTCGTCGCTGACCTTGGTGCGCTTCTTCCACGGCAGGCTGATCATCCAGTCGATGTAGTTGCGCACCACTGTGGCCTCGGCCGACATGGGCGACATCATCTTCAGCTTGTTGAGTTCCGCCTCGGTTTTTTCCCTCACTTCCTTGGGCATCCCGGCCTTGGCGATCTTCTCGGCCAGTTCTTCGATTTCGTTGGGGGTGTCGTCGAGTTCGCCCAATTCCTTTTGGATCGCCTTCATCTGCTCGTTGAGGTAGTACTCCCGCTGGTTCTTCTCCATCTGCTGCTTGACCCGACCCCGGATGCGCTGTTCCATCTCCAGGATGTCCACCTCGCTTTCCATGAGGAGGATCAATTTTTCCAGCCGCGCCGCCACGTCGGTCATTTCCAGAACCGCCTGTTTTTCCTCCAGTTTGAGCGACATATGGGCGGCGATGGTGTCGGCCAGGCGGCCCGGCTCATCGATTCCGGAGAGGGAGTTCAGTACCTCGGGGGGAATGCGCTTGTTCAGCTTGACGTATTGATCGAAGGCGCTGATGGCGGTGCGCATCAGGATATCGAGTTCCTGATCCGAACCGCTGCAGTGGTCGTAAAGCGGGGACACCTGGGCGACGATGGTGTCGTCGAACTCGTCCAGCGCTTCCACCCGGCTGCGCTGATTGCCCTCGACCAGCACTTTGACCGTGCCGTCCGGCAGTTTCAGCAGCTGCAAAATGGTAGCCAGGGTGCCAACGCGATAGAGGTCGTCGAATCCGGGATCGTCCTGTTCCGCGTCCTTCT
>CAZJPA010000369.1:0-2082 GCA_964547755.1 uncultured Sphingomonadales bacterium | reverse complement strand
GACCGGCCGCGGCTTCTACGACTACCGCCAAGATCCCCCCGTGCCGACACGCTGATGAGCCCGCCGGACGCGACTCAGGCCAGCCTGTCGCGATCCGGTCGATGGAAGAGCAGCATCACCAGCACCGAGGAACCGGCGAGCGCGACGAGGAGCAGGAAGGCATCAGCGAAGCTCCTGGTGTCGCCGAGAACCCAGCCGGTAATCGCCGGCGCCAGGAAGCCGGCCAGCGCGAAGGCGAAATCCATGATGCCGAGTGCGCCGGCTGCATGATCCGGCGCGACATCGACATTGACGGCGAAATAGACCGCATTCGCGCCCATTAGCGCCGCCACCGCAAGCGTGATCCAGACCAGCGCCATCGCAAGCGTCGGCGAGAAGGCGACCGGCAGAACCGCGAGCGCGGCGATCGCCTGGGAAGCCAGGATCGGCAGGCTGCGAGCAATGCGCAGGCTCCCGGTGCGCTTGAGCAACCGGTCCGAGAGGTCACCGACGACGAGCAGCACCAGCGCCGCCGCCCCCCAAGGTGCAAGCGAGAACCACCCGACTTCGCGCACATCGAGATGGAACACCTTCTCGAGATAGGCAGGCAACCAGCTCATGAAGAAGAACAGGTACCAGCCGAAGACGAAGAAGGCCCAGTAGTTGGCGAGCAAGGTACGATTGGTGAACAGCGCCCGCCATGCGGTCCTCGGCCGCGGCTGCGGAATTTCCTCGCTAGGTGTTGCGCCGACACTCCCACGCTCGACGAGAAGCGCTCGCTCCGACGGACCGACATGCGGCGATTCCTGCGGCCGATCGCGAAAGAGCCAGATCCAGAACGGCAACCAGACCAGGCTTGCGATGGCAAGCGCGAAGAACATTCCGCGCCATCCGAAAGCGTCGATCAGTTGTGAGACGATCGGCGCGCCGATGGCGAGCGCGAGCGGAACCGCAACCAGCGAGAAGGCAAAGGCGCGGGCCCGCTCGCCAGCGGGGAGCCAGACCCGCACCGCCCCGGCAAAGCCCGGGAACATCGGACCTTCCGCGACGCCGAGCGCGCTGCGCGCGACGAGCAGCATGACAAATCCGCCGGCCAGTCCCGCACCACCCGTCGCCAGCGCCCAGAACAGAACGGCAAGCATCAGCACGCGGCGTGCGCCAAAACGATCGACGAGGAAGCCGCCGATCAGCGTGGTTACCGCATAACCGATGCCGAAGGCGCCGAGAACTAGGCCGCGCGCCGCATCGTCGAGCCCCAACTCGCGGGAGATCGGCACGATCGCATAGGAGATCGCCGAGCGATCGATGTAATTGATGATTGCGATCGCGAACAGCAGGGCGACGATCACCCAACGGAAATGCCCTGCCGATCCGTGCGCATCTCCGGCTGCGTCCCCTCCACCCGCCATGAACCCTCTCCCACACATCTCGGCCGGCCGGAGCATCGGCCGGTCCGTTCGGTCATCATTTTCGAAAACCTAGAACGCGGCGGCCGCCCGTTCCAGCCCAAAATCCGCACGGAGATCAGGGAAAGGACGCCGGCGCGGAGACGGGTGGGTTCGCCGGTCAGTTCACGGGATCATGGAGGCATGTCCGGGGGGCGTCCGATGTCCGGACAGTCGGAAGGGGTGGCCGGGGGGCTGTCTTCCATCATCGATGATCCCGGCTATTGCAGATATGTTCAAGAAGGTGGAACACATCGCCAAAGCTGCTAGGATGAGGCGCCAATGACGTAAGATTGCTAGTTGGGGGGGGCGAATTGATCATGGACGGAGCACCATTATTCCCCGGTGGCGCTCATGAGGCTCGTTTCGATGTCATGAGGTTATCCGTGAGGGTGCTCCTTTTCTGTACGCTGACGGGCCTTTCGCTTCTCGTTCATTCGGCGGAAGCGAATATCGGCGGCTCTCCTACCGTGCTTCATCTGGGATTTGCGCCAAGCCCGGGGCACCGGAATTCGATGCAGGTCGAGTTCCGCTTTTCGGAGCCGATCTCCTCCTATCCCCTTGCCATCTCCGATCGCCGGGCAAGAAAGGAACACTGGCTTCTCGAAGGATACTTCGAGCTCGACGGCGATCTGGTCAAGAGGAGTGACGGAAAACC
>CAZJPA010000368.1:0-2083 GCA_964547755.1 uncultured Sphingomonadales bacterium | reverse complement strand
GATACACCGGAAAAACGCCATGAGTTTTTCGAAGAAATCCGCGCCATCGCCCACGACATGAAGGGCCAAGGCGGCACCTTCGGCTATCCCCTGATCACGGATTTCGCCGAGTCGCTCTACAATTTCACGGGATCAAAAGGCGAGATCTCGGACCGCATGGTGGAATTGGTGAAAGCCCATATCGACGCCATGCGCGCGGTCATTCGCGGCCGCATCAAGGGCGAAGGCGGCGAGATCGGCGCAGAGCTCAGACGCTCGCTGGATGAGGCCATCGCCAAATACAAGGAACGCCGCTGAACGTCTGTGCAGAAGGGCTTCATCGTACCTCTCATTCGGGTTTGGCTGGGATGACCAGGTCGCGGGCGATGACGCGGCCGGGTTGGCGGGCGTCTTCCTCCAACCGAAAGCTGATGCGCATGCCGGGGACGAGATGGGAGATTCCGGCCTGCCGCACCGCGGAGACGTGAAAGAAGATATCCTTCGGCCAGGCGGGGCTGGCGATGAAGCCGTAGCCCCGCTTCCAGCTGAAATAGCGCACCACGCCCTCGGCCATGGGATTGGCTCCCGGTATCGGCGTTGCTTGGCTTCAAGATGTTCCGCCATTGTGCCCGCCATTGTGACGGTTCTTCGCGTCGGCAGGCAAGTCGCCGGATCGGAATCGGATGAAACATCTTGAAAACCGGCATGTCTCTCGACATCTTGCGTCCATGCCCACTTATGGGCAAGGGGCGGAGAAAGGACAGGGGCAACGGCAGCGCAAGGGAGGCCCATGATGAACGAGAAAGCGGCTCCTTCCGCAGAGCCGATGGCAGGGCAGGCCGCCGAGCGGCCCTATGTGATCTATGGGCTCGATCCGTCCTATTTCACCCAGAAGGTCCTGGGGTTCTTCCGTTACAAGGAGATCCCGCACGAATACCGGTGGAAGACGCTCACCGCCGCGCCCGAGGTGGAAAAGCGCGCGGGCACGAAGCTGATTCCCGTGGTGGTCACGCCCGAGCGCGAATGGTTGTGGGACTCGACGCCGATCGCCTTCGAGATGGATCGACGCTTTCCCGATTCCGCACTCCTGCCGCCGATCGACACACATCCCGTTCTCCATATCGCAGGCCGGATTCTCGAGGATTTCTTCGACGAATGGCCGACGCGCCAGGCCGTGCATTTCCGCTGGATGATGGACACGGGCGTGTATACCTCCGGCACCGAGATCGCCCTCAATCAGATCGGCCTTCCCGGCGACGCCAAGCCGGATGCAGAGGGCGAGGAGATGGTCTACAAGCTGCGCGAGATGCTCAAGGCATGGGGACTCGATGTCTGCCGCAATGTCGGCGCGGACCGCCGTCATGTCGAGGAGATGGAAGGCGAGTTCATCCGCTTGATGCAGCTGATCGCTCAGCATGGCGAATGGGAAGACTTTCTCTTGGGTCCGCGGCCGTCGCTGCCCGATTTTGCGCTCGAAGGGGCACTCATCGGCCACTTTCTGCGTGATCCGATCCCGGCGCGGCTCATCGAGCGTCATGCGGCCGGAGTCGCCGATTACGCGACGCGTCTGCGGCAGGCGCGGGCATCCACGGCCTCCCCCTGGCCGCAAGAGGATGTGTTCGCCGAAACCTTGGCGCCGCTGCTGCAATATGTCGGGCTGACCTTTCACACCTTCCTGCGCGCCAACCGCAAGGCGCTGGCGGAGGATCGTGAGTGGCTTGCGATCGATATCGGTTACGGCACCACGCGTATGAAAGTCCGCAAATACGCGGAAAAGACCCGACGCATGACGGCCGAGGCCATCGCCAGCCTCCCCGAGGACGCCCGCCGACGGGTGGAAGACGCCCTGGAGCCTCTGGGTGTCCTGGACGTCTATCTCGATTGAGGCAGGAGAAGGCGTCTCGCCGGCGGCATGTGCCTTTCCCGGGCGCTTGCGCATGAGCAGCGGGGAAGGGGGATTGTTGCGGCGCAAAAATCGGCTATGGTGGAGTCCTTGAGCGCATGAGACGGGTGCGCTTCGGCTCTTGCGACAAGAGCCGATCGGCGAGAGCGCATACCCAAACCGACTATCATAACTATAAGGTGATTGTAATGAACAATTAGT
>CAZJPA010000367.1:0-2087 GCA_964547755.1 uncultured Sphingomonadales bacterium | reverse complement strand
GCCGCTTTGGGGGGGGGATAGAAGGCGGATGGTATGGCCCCGCCAGGACGAGGCGGCCGAGGCCGGGCGCGACGTCTGGAATCTCGCGCCCGGCTTCAAGATCCGGCCCTGGCGCGAGCTGGCGCTCAAGATCGGTTTCGGCGTCCAGATCCCGGTGGGCGGTCGGAAAGAACAGAAGGTCCGCACATTGTTGTCGGTCTTCTACCATTTCTAATCCCCCCCGTCTGGGAGGGGTTCCCAACGACGCAGGCCCGGCCGGCATCACCTGGCTGCGCCTCATCGTTGGGGATAGGCGGAGAGACTTGCCTGGGACCGCGCCGCATGCCAAAGACGGCCCGCAGCACGCCGACGATTCGTCGGCAGGATGGGTGGCCAGGAAAGAAACAGCCATGCCGGATGAGGTTCCTCGCAAGATCGCGGACGAAACAGCCGAACAGCTCATTCGTCACGACTGGACGGCAGCACAGGCGCTGGCTCTGCTCCGACGCCCCTTCCTCGATCTCGTGCATGATGCGCAGCGCATCCACCGCCTTTTCCATCCGGCCAATGCGGTGCAGATGTCGGAACTGCTGTCGATCAAGACCGGCGGGTGCCCGGAGGATTGCGCTTACTGCCCACAGTCTCAGCGCTACCACGAGGGCACGGGGGTTGAGGCCAGCCCCTTGATGCCGGTGGATGAGATCGTTGCGGCCGCACGACGCGCAAAGGCTGACGGCGCCACGCGCTTTTGCATGGGGGCGGCTTGGCGTGCGCTCAAGGACCGCGACCTGCCCAAGGTGATGGCCGCTATCCGAGCGGTCAAGGCGGAAGGGCTCGAGACCTGCGTGACGCTGGGCATGCTCACCCAGGACCAGGCCACAGCCTTGAAGGAGGCCGGGCTCGATTATTACAATCACAATGTCGATACCTCACCGGCCTATTACGATCGGATCATCACGACACGAACAATGGCCGACCGGCTCGCTACGCTGGAGGCGGTGCGTGCGGCGGGCATCCATGTGTGCTGCGGCGGCATCATCGGTATGGGCGAGGGCGAGGAGGACCGGGCGGCGATGTTGGTGCTGCTGGCCAATCTCGATCCTCATCCCGAATCGGTGCCGATCAATCGTCTGGTGCGCGTGTCCGGGACACCACTCGCGGATGCCGAGGAGGTGGATGGAATTGCCTTCGTGCGTGTGATCGCAACCGCCCGCATCATGATGCCGCGTTCCATGGTGCGTCTGTCGGCCGGGCGTGAGCAGATGACGGACGAACTACAAGCGCTGTGCTTTCTCGCCGGCGCCAATTCGATCTTCGTGGGGGATCGCCTGCTCACGACTCCCAACCCCGGCCGCAGCCGCGACGCAGAGCTGTTCACCAAGCTGGGACTGGAGCCTCTTTGACGACGGGTCGGCCACACAGACGCCGGTCGGTCTGAATGGATGCCATACCATGACGAATAGTGAAAATCTGGACATCACGCCCGAACAGATCGCCGAGCACAATCTCACATCTGAGGAATACGCCCGGATCAAAAAGGCGCTGGGCCGCACGCCCACCTTCACCGAGCTCGGGATTTTCTCGGTGATGTGGTCGGAGCATTGCTCCTACAAATCCTCACGGCTGCATCTGAAGAAGCTGCCGGCCAGCGCGCCTTGGGTCATTCAGGGGCCGGGCGAGAACGCCGGTGTCATCGATATCGGCGAGGGATTCGCTGCCGTCTTCAAGATGGAATCCCATAATCATCCGAGCTTCATCGAGCCGTATCAAGGGGCGGCGACGGGTGTGGGCGGAATCCTGCGCGACGTGTTCACCATGGGCGCACGGCCTGTCGCCAACATGAACGCACTGCGGTTCGGCGATCCCCGGCACCCGAAGACCCGGCATCTGGTCTCAGGCGTGGTTGCCGGTATCGGCGGCTACGGCAACTGTGTCGGCGTGCCGACGGTGGGCGGCGAATGCGAGTTCCATCCCGCCTACAACGGCAACATCTTGGTCAATGCGATGACGGTCGGTATCGCCCCGGCCGACCGCATTTTCTATTCCCGCGCTGCCGGCGTCGGCAATCCGGTGGTCTATGTCGGGGCCAAGACCGGCCGTCACGGCAT
>CAZJPA010000366.1:0-2098 GCA_964547755.1 uncultured Sphingomonadales bacterium | reverse complement strand
AAACGCGGGTCGCCTGGTCGGCAATCCACGTTGCGTCGACCGGCTTGATGACGATCGAGCCCAGCGACCGACGGACGCCGCCTGATGCGCCGCTCTGAACGCGCAAGGGCCGGACGAGCATTCCGCCTCGCTGATAGATGGGCACCCTTGCGGCGAGTAACGCGGCCTGCACATTATCGACCACGCTCGGGAGTCTGCCGCCCTCGATGATGATCTCGGGCCGGCTGTCGGTTGGGGTTCCTGTGGGCGCGGCCTCGGCTTCGGGCTGCGTCGGCGCCGGCTCCCATCTGCGTCGCGCGGCGATCATCTCGCGGACCGCGTCGGGGCCTTGCTCGCGAAGGAGATCGTTCGCGTCCTTGATCCCCGCCGGCGGGCTTGTCACCCACACGTCGACACCGCGTTCGGTCAGCAGCGCCGCGGCCCTGTCCGCCGCCTTGCGGTCACCATCGGCGTTGTCAATGACCAGCAAGACGCGCCCTTTGCGGATCGGAACGTTTGCAAAGTTTCCGGCGCCGAGGGTGGCGATTACGCAGGCCCCACGCGGCGCGACCATCGCGAGCGCGACGGCGTCCTCGACGCCATCGGCGGCGATCGCTGGGCCGCCTCCATCTCGCGCGACGAACACGGCGTTATTGATGCTGCCCAAGGTACGGCGCTGCGGCTTGATCTCAGCCTTGCGGCCGTCCGGCGTCAGATAGGTCAATTGAACGGCCCGCACGATGCCCTCCGCGTCGGTGGCCGGCGCCACGAGAGCGCCGCTGCCCTTCCAGGCGTTCGGCATGAAGCCCAAGTTTTGGGCGGCGGCCGGGTCGAGGTGGCGATTTCGGAGATAAGTCTCGCCTGGGGTGCCGGCGATTGGGACCTTGGCGGCCATGATTTCGTCGACCTTGGCCTGACGGTCGTCGCGCTTCGGTCGAGCCGGGTCGGCTTGACCGTTGCGCTTCGGCAGCGTGCGGGCCGCCGCATGCCCGTGCTGGGCGCCGGTGACCGGCCAGAGCCCGCGCTGCTTCAGGGCGTCGATCACGGCGTTCTGGGGGCACCCGGCGTGACAGTGCACAAGCAACTTGCCATCCGGCGTGTCCGTGAGGGCCAAGCTGGGAGTTCGATCGTCGTGCACCGGACACCAGGCCACCCAGCCTTTGCCGCTCCGCCGTGCGCCGCCCAGCGCCCGGGCGAGATCGCCGGCGCCGCTCACGCTGCAGCCTCCGGCTCGCTGGAGGCCCTGCGCCGGCGCTCAATCCAAGCGTCGATCTCGTCCTCGGGCCAAGCGCGCGTGTTCGGTCCGAGAAGCACGCCAGGCGGGAAGCCGCAAGAGCGAATCCAGCGGTAAAGCGTCGTTCGGTTGGAAACGATGCCGCGGTCGACGAGGTCGCGGAATCTAAGGATTTTCGAGGCCATGGGTCACCGCAAAATTTCGTCTTGCGGTGACCCGGATACCAAATTGACCTGGGATCACCCCCCGGGACGGGTCAGGTTTTTAATGTCGTCTTTGACCACGCGGGCGCTTATCTCGCGGATCCAGGGGCGCGATTATTTTCTTGATCGTATGAGGTGACCTGTCTGGAAATTGTTTTTGAATCTCTTTGGCGACATCTGTTTGGAACCAATCGTCATGCCTCTCCCAAAGCTCTCTCGCCATTCCGCGCCATTTTTCTTTTTCCGCGTCACTTACTTTTCGATGATTGCCAGTCGATCTCTGGCCTCCCTTTCTGGCTCCGGCCATGACAGCCTCGCCTCTGCGAATGCTGTCGATAAAGCCGGGATTGTTCACCACCGCTACGTTGAGCGGGCGATCGGGGGCGGTCCCAGGCGGCGGCTCGGTCGGCTTGCGCGCGGCCCATTCCTCAGCAAGCAGCCATTGTTGAGTGCGGTTCGCTAGTTTTTCGAATTTGGCCTTTCCTTCTTCGTCGAGGTCGCGCCAAGGGCAAAGAAGCACGTTGTGGAACCTGATCTCTCCGTTCGATGCGATGTTGGTCTCGAAGTCGAGGCGCAAGGCGTGCCAGATACGAGCCGGCAGGGCCAAGGGAACCGCCCGCTCTGTGTGCCCTATGCCGACGATAATCTTGTACTGCAGGGCATGGACGACCACCGCGCTGGC
>CAZJPA010000365.1:0-2102 GCA_964547755.1 uncultured Sphingomonadales bacterium | reverse complement strand
AGCCCATTCTCGCCAAGCGCCACTATCATGAGACAGGGGCGCTGCGATGGTTCGACGTGAACATCGTCTCGGTCAGCTGCCTCGTTGAAGTCGCCGCCAAACTTGAGCCGGAGAACGGCGCGATCGGTCAGTTCCTGCTGGCCATTCCGACCGAGGGAGAAAGCGAAGACTACGCCGAGGACCTGTGCCGCAAGGCGGCGCACCACAGCGATGAATGGGACATTATCGTCGGGATTTCGAAACGGTCCTGGGCCGTCGTGCCACTGGCGCGCGAGTTGTTTGCGCTCGACAGAGTCAGCAACGATCATCCGGAACTCGCCGGGGATTCCGTGGCCCGGCGGGAAGTCTCCGCCCGCCTCGCGGCCTTGCAGGCACTGCTGGAAACGGAATTGCACAAGGCACTCGACAACGCGCTGTGGTTCCGCAAGAACCACCAGCCGAAACGCCTGCGGCAGGCTGATTTGAACGGCATCGCTTCGGAGCTGGCAGATCGCCGTTTCGATCAGTCCCCCTGCCTGCATAACGAGTTGCTGAATCGACAGAAACCGTCGAGCAACGCCATCGCGGCGCAGAACAACTTGTTGCGGCGCATGGTCCTGAACGAGGGCGAGCCGCGTCTTGGCATCGAAGGATTTCCCGCCGAAGGTGGCCTGTTCGCATCCATACTGGAAGCGACGGGACTATATGCCCAGGAGGGAAAGAGCTGGCGTTTCGTTTCACCGATGACAAGCGGCGACGATCCTTGCCGCCTGGCCCCCATGTGGAAGAGGGCGTTCGACTATGTGAAGAAAAACGCCGATCGCACGGTTGCGGTCTCCGAACTGTTCGCCGAGTGGCGCAAGCCGCCCTTCGGCGTGAAGGACGGGCTCATGCCGATCCTCGCGGTCGCCTTCATTCTCTCACAGCGCGACAAGCTCGCGGTCTATCGGGACGGCATATTCAGGGCGAAGTTCGACGACGTGGACGTGGACTTCCTCGCCAAAGACGCGTCCTACATCCAGTTGCGCTGGATGGACCTTACCGATGTCGCGCGGCGCTTGTTGTCAGGCATGGCGCAGGTGGTCCGCGATCTCGACAAGGCGAACGAGCTTGTGCACCTCGAGCCCATCGATGTCGGGCGCGGCCTCGTTGCTATCTACGACCAGCTTCCGAAGTGGACGGAACGGACCATGCGGCTGTCCTCGAATGCTGTCAAGATTCGCGACCTCTTCAAACGCGCGCACGATCCGAACCAGTTCTTGTTCGACGACATTCCGGGAACGCTTGGCGAAGACGTATCGCTTGCAAACGAAGAGGACTTGCGCCGGGTCATCGGTAGCGTCCGCGAAGGGCTGGAAGAGCTGGTCCTTGCCTATCCATCGATGCTTCACCGCCTGCGCGATATCATGCTGGCGGAGTTGCAGGTTCCGAACGTCTCTCCGCAGTCCCTGGCGGAATTGCGCGAACGCGCCGAGAACATCAGGCAGCTCGCAGGGGATTTCCGGCTTGACGCCTTCGTCGGCCGTCTGGCCCAGTTCGACGGTTCGGACGAGAGCTTCGAAGGCATTGCCAGCCTTGCCGTGAGCAAGCCGCCGCGCGACTGGGTCGATCCCGATCTCGACCGGGCCGCGATCGAACTTGCCGACATGGCGCAGAAGTTTCTTCGCGCCGAGACCTACGCGCGCGTCAAGGGCCGTCCCGACAAACGGCAGGCGATGGCCGTTGTTATCGGCATGGACGGCCGCCCTGCGCCGCTGCTAGAGGAATTCGATATCGCCGATTCCGACCGCGCAGCCGTCAATGATCTCATCGAGCGTGTCGCCGCTGCGCTGGACGAAGCCGGGACCACCCGCCGTAGCATCATTCTGGCGGCGCTGGCGGAACTCAGCACGCGGTATATGCAGAGGTCCGCAGCTACGTACAAGAATGGGAAAGGAAGAGCCGCTTCTTGACGACCGATTCTGTGAAACACGTACTTGGCCTGTCCGGCGGGCGCGATAGCGCGGCGCTCGCCGTCTACATGCGGCAGCATCATCCCGAACTGGATATTGAGTATTTTTTCACGGACACGGGCAAGGAATTGCCGGAAGTGTATGAGTATCTCGGGCGGCTTGAAGGCTTCC
>CAZJPA010000364.1:0-2112 GCA_964547755.1 uncultured Sphingomonadales bacterium | reverse complement strand
GATCTTCCGCAAGAGACCGCGCTCGCCGCTTGTCCTGCGACGTCGACGCCGCGCGCGCCGGACGAGATATCCATTGTTCGGATGGAAGCCATGCGGAGTCGAATCGCAGCGACCATGACCATCTTTTCGTGTGAGGGTGTTCGTCATTGTCATTGTTGTTCTCCTTGCTCTCGCTGTCGTTTTTCCTGCTGTCGTGACAGGGGCCGGTTCTTGCCGTTTCCCCGTGCTGGCAGCCGGATCGGCGAATCGCTCCGTGCTGCTGTATTAGCTATGTAATACACTATGGCGACCCTGTCAAGGGGTGTCTTATAACACTAAGACACTTGGCACATGTCGGACGGCAGGCCATGGCCAGCAGCTTCTAGCCGCAGGCATCTCGTCGCTTTTTTCCTGGATGTCCCGCCATCTTGCCGCGCCCGAGGCGGCGTATGCGATCAGCCGGCAGCATCTCCTGCGAGGGCGGCCAGTCCTTCGCGGACCGTCACCTGCGGCTCATAGCCCAGATCGCGATGGGCGGCGTCACAACGCAGAAGACAATCAGTCGCCATCAGCGCCACCGCCATGCGGCTGATCGGCGGCTCGCGGTCGGGCGCAAAGATGCGCCAGATGGGCTCCACCATCGCGGCAAGCGGACGCAGCACGGCACTGGGTAAACTGCGCGCAGGCAGGGTGACGCCACGGGTTGCGGCCAAACGGCTCAAGAACGCCCTGAGCACCCAGACTTCTCCATCATGGATGAAATAGGCATGCCCGCCGACGCCTCTTGTGAGCGCCAGCCGGATAGCGTGCACGAGGTTCGCGATATGTGTGGTATTCGTGCGCACTCGGCCCTCGTCCACCCAGACGAATCGGCCTGCCTCGGCCAGGCGGCAGATTGTCGGCAGCAGGGTTCTGTCACCCGGCCCCCAAATCAGGCGCGGACGCAGAACGATGGTGCGCATGCCGCCGTCGGGATCGTCCGCCGCGCGCACCAGCCGTTCCGCCTGCGCCTTGCTACGGGCATAGGGAAAGGGCGAGCGGGTCGCGAGCGGCAGATCGTCCTCCGCAATATCGACAAGCGCGCGGCCCACGAACAGCGCCGCCTCGGTGCCGATGTGAATGAAACGCCGCACACCGGAAGCCCGGGCGGCGGCAAGCAGCCGACGCGTGCCTTCCACATTGACGCGCGCAAAATCCGCATGGCGCCCCCAGGCCTGGACGCGGGCCGCCGCATGCACGACAATCTCGGCGCCGGCCAGATGTCGGGGCATGACCTCTTCCAATGCACCGCGCACGGGTTCACCACCGGCACGCCGGATCACCTCGTCGCTTTGAGAGCGGCGCGAGAGGGCGCGCACGCGCATTCCTTCTTTTCTAAGGGCGGAAATCGTGGCCGCCCCCACGAATCCCGAACCGCCCGTCACGAAGACCGTCATGGTCTCTCTTCCTTCCGATCATTATACCGAAGCAAGTGACGCGCCCGCAGCCCGATACCCATGCTCAAATGACGGTCATGGCTCTTTAACGAACGAGACGCGTAGCGCCTTCCACCGGATTCCGCCCCACGACAATCTCGCTTGCTGCTCCCTCCCATCTTCTCCGGCTGACCACCCCATCCCCATCGCCGATTTTGAGGGAATTTTTACCATGATCGTTAAGAGGGGTTTTACCGACTCCACCATAAAAGAGTGACGATCGCAACGGCTGGGCGATCGCACGCGGGACACGCGAGACACAAGAAGTCAAGGGACAGAGGAACCGGAGCAATGACTCGAATCGCCAAGCATGCCCTTGTCCTCCTCGTATTGGTGGGGATCGCCTACGTGGGGATGACACCGGCAACCGCGGCCGACATGAAGGGCTGGAAGAGGAAGATCGCGATGGTGATCGCGAAAAAGCAGGTCTATCCTCGCTCCGCTTTGATGCGCGAGATCGAAGGATCGGCCAAGGTCAAAGTCACGGTGGACGCAAGTGGGAAGATCGTGAATTACGAAATCGTTCAGCCCACGGGCCAGTCCGTGCTGGATCGCGAGATTCCACGCCTGATCAAACGAATCGATCCGCTTCCCAAGCCACCGAACGCGCGGCGCGTTGTCTGCGCGTCTCGCCCGAATACCTTCTTGGGCGCTTGAT
>CAZJPA010000363.1:0-2130 GCA_964547755.1 uncultured Sphingomonadales bacterium | reverse complement strand
GCTTCTACGGCCTCGAGTCCCCGACCCGCTGAACGAACGCTGCCAGGGCGAGGAGGATATCCACGACATCGGACACCTTGCGCCGATTCTGGGTACGGACCGCGTTGACGCTGCCTCCGACGAAGATCCAGAGCGGGCGTTCAATCAGGAACGGCCTGAAGGCCGCCGTTTGCTCGCGGTAGAGTTTCAGCTGCTGGTAGAAGGAGAGGAGGCAGGCCGTCAGGTAGTTGCGGCGAACGGCCTCATCCGAATCATCGGCAAGGTTCAGGATGCGGTAGTCCTTGCCGTACCCGTCCCCATAGAAGTACCGGTAGGAGTAGTCGAAGAGAATGCACTTGGCATAGACTTGCTCAAGCGTCTTGTTGCCGCTCGCCTTCATGGCTTGGCCGAAGGTCGCGGAGTACTCGAATGAAAACCCCTGCTCACAAAGCTGGTTGCGTTTCTGCATCCAGGCGCCTGTCTCCGCCCCGCTCGTTCCGCGGTGTCCCTCGTCCACTAGCACCAGATTGTTTCCCTCGAAGGCGTCCACGGCCACCGTCTTCTCGCCCATCTCATCGCGCAGCTTGTGAATGTCGATGATCTCGACGGCCTGCCCGGTGAAAAGCCCACGGCCTTCCTTGGAGAACAGCTCGGCATCGATCCCCGAGAGACGGAATTCCTCCAGGTGCTGATGGGAGAGGCCCTCGTTCGGCGTGAGCAGGATGACCTGGTTCACCCGCCGGGCGCCGTGAAGGTTCAGATAGTGCTGGTACTGCAGGATGTTGACGTGCATCAGGAGCGTCTTCCCGCTTCCGGTCGCCATCCAGAAGGCCAGCTTGTTCAGGTCGGCCTTCGTATAGGGGTCGATCCTACCGGCCTCGGGAACGGCTCCCCCAGCATTTCCTCCAGGTCGGGGGGGAAGATGCTCCCCCCGGTTGAATGCCTCGACATGGGCGTTCAGGTCCGCGAGCAACCGGTCCGGGTTCCGAAAGAAGCGATCCAGGTAGACCTCGGTGAAGAGCAAGGCCAGGTACTGAAAGTACTTGGGGTAGAGGAACTGGCCACCGTGGTTGCGCCTTGCCGTGATGGTTCGCCAGTGTCGGACGATGTTCTGGTCGTAGGCCAGCAGCAGATCGTCCGGCAATTCCGGCCGCTCGAAGAGCAGCTTCATCGCGTGGTGGAAGCGACTGATGTTGTTCTCGTCGAACCCCTCGTACTCCGGAGCCCTCAGGTTCCTCGCCAGCTGCTCGAAGCTGCAGACGCCGAAGAGACCTAGTATCCACTGGTTCAAGACAAGCCTCTGGTCGAAGCGCAGCGGCCGCTCAGCCCCCGCCCGCCGTCCGCCTCGCCGATTCTGGGATCGCGCTCTTGCCACGCCCGCCGCTCCTACACGTCCTGCACGTCGAACATCAGGCGCTGGAATTCCTCCTCGATGAGGCGGACCTTCCAGGTCTGGTCGGGCCGGCGGAGGTTCTCCAGATTGTTGTCACCGTTGACGTAGATGATGTCGTACTCTTGGTCCTTGGTGTTGTAGCCTTGCTTGGCGAACCAGGTGTCCAGGGCATCGTTGTCCATCTCGGTGAGCTTTCGCCACAGGACGAGGACCCGCTCGCCCTGCCCGTTCGTTCCAGTCACCACGCGAACGCCCCGAACGTCATCGACGGTCTTCACCCGCAGCCCGAGAAGAAAGTTGAAGGTCTCCACCAGGTCCACGGTTCTGGCCTTCGTCTCGCCGACGCTCCCCGTGGCAATCTGGAGCTTGTATTCGAACGGGTTCTCGAAGACCTTGATGTTCAGAAGGCTTTCCCGGCTTTCCACGTCCAGCAAGTAGCGGAGCATGTAGTCCTCGCGGAAGCCCGCGTGCTGATCCAGGAGCGTCTGCTGGGCTTCGGTCCGCTTCAGCTCGAGGTTGTTCAAGGTGTCCTCGTATCCCTCAAGCTCCACTGACATTACAATGTTTTCCTTCACAATACCTTCCTCTGGTGTGATCCCCGACTTGTGCCCTCCCAAGACATTCAGAATCCGCGTTCTCATTAACTGACAAATAGCAGAAGACATCTCTACCGCAATCCACCTGCGCCCCATCTTTTGCGCTACGGCTGCGGTTGTGCCTGTCCCCGCAAAAAAATCCAAGACAACATCTCCAGGATT
>CAZJPA010000362.1:0-2130 GCA_964547755.1 uncultured Sphingomonadales bacterium | reverse complement strand
TAAAGTTGGCATCCTCGAAATAGCGGAGCTTTTTGGCCCGGATCGGCGGCTGACCAGAGATCATGACGATCTCTTCATCTGCCGGGAGCTGCATCACCTCGCCAGGCGTGAGCAACGGCCGGGCGGTCTCTTGACGCGAAACCATGACATGCGCCAGCCACGGCGCAAGGCGATGGCCGGCATAATTGCGCTGGGCACGAAGCTCCGTTGCCGTGCCGAGCGAGTCAGAAATGCGCTTTGCTGTCCGCTCGTCATTGGTGGCGAAGGCGATCCGCACATGGCAATTGTCGAGGATCGCGTTGTTTTCGCCATAGGCCTTGGAGATTTGGTTGAGCGACTGGGCGATTAGAAAGGCGCGGATGCCATAGCCGGCCATGAAGGCGAGCGCGCTCTCGAAGAAGTCGAGCCGCCCGAGCGCCGGAAACTCGTCCAGCATCATCAAGAGCTGGTGGCGGCGCTGCTGCTCATGGCCGACCGCAAGGCGCTCGGTGAGCCGTCGTCCGATCTGATTGAGGATCAACCGCACCAGCGGCTTGGTGCGTGAGATGTCCGAGGGCGGAATGACAAGATAGAGCGAGACCGGGCGCTCCGCGTCTACCAAATCAGCGATCCGCCATTCGCAAGCGCTCGTCGTCTCCGCCACCGTCGGGTCACGATAGAGCCCGAGAAAGGACATGGCGGTCGAAAGAACCCCGGAACGCTCGTTCTCGGATTTGTTGAGAAGTTCGCGAGCCGCTTGGGCGACGACCGGGTGAACTTGCGGCTTCTCCTCCGTGCCGAGATGATTGGTGCTCATCATCACGCGGAGGGTCCGCTCGAAAGAGCGTGACGGGTCCGAAAGAAAAGCCGCAACGCGGGAAAGCGTTTTCTCTTCCTCAGCGTAAAGCACATGCAGGATCACACCGACGAGCAGCGAATGCGAAGTCTTTTCCCAATGGTTCCGGCGTTCCAGCGCGCCTTCGGGATCGACCAGAATGTCGGCGATGTTCTGGACGTCGCGGACTTCGAACCGACCTTTGCGCACTTCCAGAAGCGGATTGTATTTGGCGCTGGCGGGATCGGTCGGGTTGAACAGCAGACAATGCGAGAAGCGCGAACGCCAGCCGGCGGTAAGCTGCCAGTTCTCGCCCTTGATGTCGTGAATGACGGCGGAATGCGGCCAGGAGAGCAGGGTTGGAATAACCAGCCCGACGCCCTTGCCCGACCGTGTCGGCGCGAAGCACATGACATGCTCCGGCCCGTCATGGCGCAGATAGTTGCCGTTCAGGCACCCAAGAAAAACGCCCGCCGGAGCGAACAGGCCGGATTTGGAGATGTCCTCTTTGGTCGCCCAACGCGACGAACCATAAGTGGTGACGCGCCGGGTCTGCCGGGCGCGCCAAAGCGAGCCCGCAATCGCGACGACGACGCCGACGATCCCACCGCCCGCCGCCATCGCGCCGGCTGTGTTAAAAACTTTTGGTGCGTAGGCCTCATAGGCGTACCACCACTCAAACAGGCGCCAGGGCGGATAGACCGGATAATCAGCGATCGTGATCCAGACTGGACCAAGGCGCGACTGATGTCCAAGCTGCCCCGCCGCCCATTGCGTCGCACCCCACACCGCGCCAACGACGATGGCGAAGACGATGAAAATTTGGCCAATGAGGAGCTTGGTGGGCGTCATGTCTCTGTTGTCGTTTGAGGGGCGAGCCCCTGCTGAAATCCGACAACAGATCGCGATAATTATGATTGATGTTCAATAGGTTACATTCCAACGTGATCCATAAAATCAAGCTGGAGGAAGATTGCGCTAAATAGAGGAAAGGTTATCTAGAAACGCCATGGCAAATATCTGCACAACAGTTCTTGAGTGACATGGAATCTGTGCGTTCATTACAAGATTCACTACCGCCCCACGCCGCCTCAGGCCGGGCCTTTCCTAGAGCCTGACTGAAAAAAGTTGAATGGAATCAATCGCTTGTGATTATGGAATGGCCCGCCCCTCTCCGGGGGCGATCCGGTTATGGTCGCTCTGTTTAGCAATTAGAGAGGAACGGACCGATGTCGATATTTGTGCTTGGGATTGATCTTGGTGAACTGGCCCCCATTTCGACCGGACATCTGAGCCCAACCAGGGAGGCTTAGGCA
>CAZJPA010000361.1:0-2132 GCA_964547755.1 uncultured Sphingomonadales bacterium | reverse complement strand
GAATCAATGCCGCCAATACGGGGCAGTTCGAGCGCACGCTGATCGTGGCCGACGAAGGCTCATATGTCAGCTATCTGGAAGGTTGCACGGCACCGATGCGCGACGAGAACCAGCTGCATGCGGCGGTTGTCGAGCTCGTGGCGTTGGCCGATGCGGAGATTCGCTATTCCACCGTCCAGAACTGGTATCCGGGTGACAAGGAAGGCCGGGGCGGCATCTACAATTTCGTCACCAAGCGCGGCTTGTGTGCGGGTGCGCGCGCGAAGATCTCCTGGACGCAAGTGGAGACGGGTTCGGCGATCACATGGAAGTATCCAAGCTGTATTCTCAAGGGCGACGAGTCGGTGGGGGAGTTCTATTCGGTGGCTGTCACCAACAACCGCCAGCAGGCCGACACGGGGACCAAGATGATCCACATCGGCCGCAACACCCGCTCGCGGATCATCTCCAAGGGCATCTCCGCCGGTCACTCGCAAAACACCTATCGCGGGCTCGTGCGTGTGCTCGCCGGTGCGGAAGGCGCACGCAACTATACCCAATGCGACAGCCTCATCCTCTCGCCCACCGCTGGTGCGCATACCACGCCCTACATCGAGGTACGCAATCCGAGTGCGCAGGTGGAACATGAGGCGACCACCTCGCGGATCTCAGAGGACCAGCTCTTCTACTGCATGGCCCGCGGGCTGGACGAGGAGGCGGCGGTGGCCCTCGTCGTCAACGGCTTTGCCCGCGAGGTGATGCAGCATCTGCCGATGGAATTCGCGGTCGAAGCCCAGAAGTTGCTCGGCATCTCGCTCGAAGGCGCCGTGGGCTGAGGGGCATTCGCGCGGATGGAAAACGGAACAGGAAAGTGATGACGCATCTGCTCGACATTCGCGATCTTCACGTCACGGTCGGTGACAAAGAGATCATCAGGGGGCTCAACCTCGTCCTCGACCGGGGCGAGGTCCATGCGATCATGGGGCCGAATGGGGCCGGGAAGTCAACGCTGGCCGCCACCTTGATGGGGCGGCCCGGCTATGAGATCACGAAGGGCGCAGTGCTCTACGAAGGCCGCGATCTGACGGCGCTTGCCCCGCATGAGCGGGCGGCTGCGGGCGTCTTCCTCGGCTTTCAGTATCCGGTCGAGATCCCGGGGGTGAGCAATCTCAACTTTCTGCGCACGGCTCTGAACGCCCAGCGCAAGGCCCGGGGTGAGCCGGAGCTGGATGCCGGCGCCTTTCTGAAACGCGTGCGCGAGAAGGCAAAGGCGCTCGGTATCGAGATGGAGATGTTGAAGCGTGCGGTCAATGTCGGCTTTTCCGGCGGCGAGAAGAAGCGCAACGAGATCTTGCAGATGCTGCTGCTGGAACCCCGGCTCATGATTCTGGACGAAACCGACTCCGGCCTCGATATCGACGCGCTCAAGACGGTCGCCACCGGGATCAACACCATGCGCGCTCCCGAGCGGGGCATCCTGCTGATCACGCATTATCAGCGTCTTTTGGACTATGTGGCGCCCGATGTCGTCCACGTTCTCCAGGACGGGCGGATCCTGCGTTCCGGCGGGCCGGAGCTCGCGCGCGAACTGGAAGAGAAGGGATATGCGGCCGTTGCCTGAGACGATCCCAGCAGCATCGACATCTGCCAGCGCGCGTGCCGATCACGCCGCGGTCGCGGATCTGGCGTTCGCCCGATGCGTGCAAGACTGGCTGGAAGGCCTGTCCTGCTCACAGGCTGAGCGGGAGAGGAGGCGGCGGCTGTTCCGACAAGCGGCGGCGGCCGGCCTGCCCGACACCCGAACGGAAGCTTGGCGCTATGCCGATCTGAAGGGGCTTGCGCTTGCCGACTTCTTTCCCTCTCTTGCGGGGACGCCCGAGGACGATGAGGATGACGCGGCGCCATGGGATCAATGGCGGTTTCGTGATGGCCGTTGTTGTGAGCGGAATCGGCAGGCGGGTGACACTGTTAACACCTGGAGTCTCGATCGCGGCTGCCCGCCCGATCTGCTCACGCCAGGGGTTCCGGAGCGTGAAGACAGTGTCTGGCAGCTGGCACGCGCCTTTGCGACCCATGGCGTGCAGGTGAATATAACGCGCGGCCAAGAGCGGCGGCTGGAATTGATCTCCACGGCTCATGCCGGTCCCGCCCAT
>CAZJPA010000360.1:0-2154 GCA_964547755.1 uncultured Sphingomonadales bacterium | reverse complement strand
TGTTATTTGGAAATTTATGTCTGACTGTTTCTTGGTCATCTTGCTCGTCCCTTCGGCAGTCGATCGAAGATCGGCGGCAATCGGGAAAAGCCCGGTGATGATGGGGGTTAGGGATGGTGGAGGTGGGGCACAAATAGTGCGCTGCACAAAATTGCGGCGTGGGATGGTGTTCTCGGCATGATAGGCCGCCGCCGCATGCGCGCGGCCAAAGAGCCGAAACTTGTCGCGAATCGGCAAAGAGCGTCGGCGTGTTACGTTGATCGGATCTCGGCGGGATACTCCTGGGGGGGGCAGGATACCCCCCCCTAGGGTGCAGGATCAGAGGAGGCAAGGGGAGTCCCAAGGGCAAGACGTTCTTTCCGGACAGCGGCGGCCGGGCGCCCGCTGGGGAGGCCGGAATCGGCGTCGAGACCACGAATGAAGCCGCCTGGGCTCTTGCAATGCGGCAGGGCCGTTCCTAAAGTCCGCGCGCGCCCGACCACCGCCTGTGTACGGCGGGACGGTGGCGGGATACAGAAGGTGGAACGGGACCGGGCCTGTTGGCGTGCGGCAGGCGAGACCCGGTTTCCGGTAAAACAGGGACGAGGGAACACGGCAGATGACAACGACGGCAGTCTATGTGGCGATTGCGGCCGGTCTGCTCGCGGTGCTCTACGGCATCTGGGCGACGCGTTCCGTGCTGGCGCTTCCGGCCGGCAACGAGCGGATGCAGCAGATCGCCGGCTATATTCAAGAAGCGGCGGCCGCCTATCTCAATCGCCAGTATCGCACCATCGCGCTGGTCGGGATCGTGGTGGCGGTGGTCTTGTTCTTGACGCTTAAGATCTGGGCCGCTCTCGGCTTCGTAATCGGCGCGGTACTCTCGGGGGCGGCCGGTTACATCGGGATGCTGATCTCGGTGCGCGCCAATGTCCGCACTGCTGAGGCGGCGCGTCACGGACTCCAGCAGGGGCTGTCCACGGCATTCCGGGCCGGGGCTGTGACCGGTATGTTGGTGGCGGGGCTCGCCCTGTTGGCGGTCGCGGGTTACTACGCCTTCCTCACCTTGGGGCTTGGTTTGGAGGCCGGCGGTCGCGATGTCATCGACGCGCTCGTCGCCTTGGGCTTCGGTGGCTCGCTGATTTCGATCTTCGCCCGTCTGGGCGGCGGCATCTTTACCAAGGGTGCCGATGTCGGCGCCGATCTCGTCGGCAAGGTGGAAGCCGGCATTCCGGAGGACGATCCGCGCAATCCGGCGGTGATCGCGGACAATGTCGGCGACAATGTGGGCGACTGCGCCGGCATGGCCGCCGACCTGTTCGAGACCTATGTGGTCACCGTCGGCGCCACCATGGTGCTTTCGGCGATGTATTTCGGCGCGGCGGCCGGCGAGTTGATGGTGCTGCCCCTGCTCATCGGTGGTGTGTGCATCGTCGCCTCGGTCATCGGCACCTTTTTCGTGCGCCTGGGATCCAAACAGAACATCATGGGCGCGTTGTACAAGGGATTCATCGCCACGGCGGTGCTGTCCCTGATCGCGATTCCCTTCGCGATGGACTGGGTGCTGGGCGACCTGAACCGCAGCTTCACACTTGCGGGCGCCGGCATGACCTTCACGGGCTGGGATCTCTACTGGTGCGTCATCGCCGGCCTCGTGATCACCGGACTCATCATCGTGGTGACGGAATATTACACCAGCACCTTCTACCGTCCGGTCCGCAGCATCGCCCGGGCATCGGTGACGGGGCATGCCACCAACATCATCCAAGGGCTGGCCGTCTCTCTGGAAGCGACGGCGATTCCCGTGCTCATCATTTCCGCCGGCATCATCGTCACCTACATGCTGGCCGGTGTCATCGGCATCGCCTTTGCCGCGACCGCGATGCTGGCGCTGGCCGGCGTCGTGGTGGCGCTTGATGCCTATGGTCCGGTGACCGACAACGCCGGCGGTATCGCCGAGATGGCCGAGCTGCCGGACGAAGTCCGCAATCGCACCGATGCGCTCGATGCGGTTGGCAATACCACCAAGGCGGTGACCAAAGGCTATGCGATCTCATCCGCCGGTCTGGCGGCGCTCGTGCTGTTTTCGGCCTATACTGCGGATTTGAAGACATTCTTCTCGGCGCTTGCGATCGATTTCTCGCTCGCCAACCCTTATGTGGTGGTGGGACTCTT
>CAZJPA010000359.1:0-2178 GCA_964547755.1 uncultured Sphingomonadales bacterium | reverse complement strand
GGCTTAGCCCCACAAGGCTAAGCCGTTTTTTCTTGCCTGGAAGCACCGTGGAAGCGGGCGGCGGAGGATTGGGGCGTACTTCCCAGAGTGTGCCCCCTCTCCCAAGGTGGCATACAGCGCGCCTTGAACGGTGAGGCGCTGCAACCGGCTTCGGTCGATCCCTGGCTGTTGTCGGGGCGCGTAACGCCCCTGGCGAGGTGAGGTCACGCAGCTCATAATGCTCGCGCCGGTACCCATGGTCCCAAGGGGTTTTTCGTTGAAAGGGACACTCGTTATTGCAGAATTACCGACGCAGCGACTAAGGGAGGATCACAATGCCTGCCGACGACGCGGCAACCCCCTCCGAAAAGGCACTATCTGCGCTCCGCGATCGGATTGCAGCCGACAATTCGATTGACGGCGCAGTGAAAGAAGCCGTTCTAGAAGACCTCGCTGGCCCGAACCCGGCTGCGCTGGAACGGCTCAGAGCGGTCCTGGCGGCGGAAGGGTAAGGCAATGAAGCTGAGGACTCTGAGGGCACGTAGCGTGCGCGGCATTCCGCGCGACTGGCCCGATCTCCCCATTGGGGCCAGGGGTATGGTCATCTTCGGCCCAAACGGCGTGGGCAAGAGTTCGATCGTCGACGCGCTTGAATACGCCATCAGCGCCAGAACCAGCCTCTATCCCGTTAGACGCCTGAATGTGAACTGGGAAACCGGCGCCCCCCATATTTGCGGCGGCGAACCTGACATCGCAGTCGAGGTTTCCGGCAGCGGCCCGGCATTTACGTTGGCACCTGATCATGAGCCGGATGACATTTCCGACGATGATCGAGCATGGATTGCGACGGCACGCAACGCGAGCTTCGTGCTGCGGCGGCATATGCTGCTGCGGTTTATCACCGAAGAGCCGAGCGGCCGGTACTCACTGCTGGAGCCCTTCATGAATCTTGGCGTGTACCAGGATGTTGAAGATGGCCTGAAAGATTGGAAGGACCAACTGGAAGCGGCACACGACAGTGCTGCCGCCACGGTCGCCGAAAGGGAACGCCCGTTACGGACAATATTCGGTTTGGACGCGGGGGAGTCGCTCACCGAGACGGCCTTGTTGGAGCGGCTGAACGCTATTCTGCGGGAGCTGGAGCTAGCGAAAATCTCGGCCAGGACTGAGCTAGAAAGCAGGCAGGCTCAAGTCGCAGGCGAATTGGGCGGTGCCGAACAGAATGCGCGGCTCGCGGCGCTTGGGGCGCTGAAAACGGAAGCCCAGCATCTCGGCCGGGCAAGTGACCTTGACGAGATGCTCAACGCACTGACCGCCGCCCTGGACGATCTGGACCGCGAGCTTGAAACGCGGATCGATGCGATCCTGACTGACCTGCTAGTACGGGGCAAGGAAGCTATCGAGGCGGTTGGGTTGGAAACATGTCCAGTCTGCGAACAGGACATCGACCGTGAAGCCGTCATCGCGCGTCTGAAAGAGCGCATCGAGGCGGACGAACGGATTACCGCTGCCTACAGACTTGTTTCGGAACGCCGTGAAGCGCTACTGGAACACGTGCGCACCCTCGTTCGCCCGATGAAGCTGTTTATCGAACACTGGGGCCAGCGTATGGAGATACCGCTGCCACCTGAATATGGGCAGACTGCCGCACTACTTGACGAGATGGAGGCCGCACTCGAAGAAGAAAGGCCGAACACGCTACAGATGCGTGAGTTCGTGCCGCGTCTGGCAGCCACCGTGGCCAATCATGACGTGGTGATCTCAACCCTCGACGGATTGATCCTCAACGAAGGTGGTGGTGACCGCCGCCCGCGGCTCAGTTCGGTGGCTTCAATGATTGAGGCTCTACTGACGGACTGGCCGCGTTATGAGGTGGCGATGAAACATGCCAACACTATAGAAGGAACGAAAACGATCATTACTCGGCTCTACGGCCATGCTGTGGAGGCCCGCAAGAGCGCGCTGCGCACGACGCTTAACGAGGTGGCTAGGTCGGCCAACAAATTCTATGAAACGATTCACCCCGACGAACACATCGCCACGTCCAGCCTCCAGGTGCGCGACGTCGGACAGGGTTCGGTGATCCTGTCCACGAATTTTCACGGCACGCGGGAGAATCCGCTGTTGCATTACAGCGAGTCCCACTTAGTGTCCGGCCCGAAAAGATTTGAGTGATTTCAGTCAGTTGTGATTCTGTGG
>CAZJPA010000358.1:0-2180 GCA_964547755.1 uncultured Sphingomonadales bacterium | reverse complement strand
GGGCATGAACAAGGCGGAGTTGCTGGAAGTCATTGGTGAAGGCGAGAATTCGGGGGTTGAGTTCAAAAGGGACGATGTCCATCCCGACTCCATTGCCAAGGAAATGTCTGCGTTGCTCAATCTGGAGGGTGGCTTGATTCTCCTTGGTGTGGAAGACAACGGCACCATCACGGGGCTTACGCGGAGCCGCGAGGACGCTGAGCGTTGGGTCATGGATATCGCTCGGCAGAATCTCCAGCCGGGTGTCATCCCTGTCTGGAGGTCGGTTACCCTGGACGACGACAAGATCATCGGCGTCATTCGGTTACCTGCGGACAGCCCGGGAAAACCCTATAAGGCGAAGCGCGGGACAGCATGGACACCCTACGTTCGGGTCGGGAGCACGTCACGCGAGGCGACCCGGGAGGAAGAAGGCCGCCTCTACCAGGCCTCTCGCATTTTGCGGTACGACATCAAGCCGGTGCCGGAGATGGGGTTCGAAAGTCTCGATCTCAATCGGCTCGAGGACTACTTTCGCGTTATTCTCAAACGAGAAACACCCAATCGTGCGGACATCGAAGGCTGGCGCCGTCTGCTCTTGAACACCGACCTGCTCGCCGAGTCGGGAGGAACGACCTTCGCAACAGTTGCAGGCCTGCTTCTCTTCGGCGAGTACCCTAATCGGCGACTCCCGCAAGCTGGAGTGACCGCAACCGCTTTTCCACGCACGGAGAAGGACTATGACACGACCGACGAAGAGCGAATCAGAGGGCCGCTCGTCTCCGTGCTTTCCAATCGTGGCCGAGCGTTGGAGAAAGGCGTGATCGATCGAACCGTAGACTTCGTGGCCAGAAACATGGGAACCACGGCTTGGCTCGAAGGCGGGCGCAGACGCCGAAAGAAGGCGCTGCCGCTCGACGCGGTTAGAGAGTCTGTAGTGAACGCAGCGGCACACCGTGATTACACCATCGTCGGCACGGACATCGAGGTCTCGCTTTACAGCAATCGAATTGAGGTCGTTTCTCCCGGTAGGTTGCCCAACGGTGTAACCGTGGAAAAAATGAAGGAAGGATTGCGTGCGGCCAGGAACGAGCTACTCAAGGAGATCCTGCGCGACTATGGCTATGTCGAACACCTCGGGATGGGCGTGCGCAATCGGATCATCCAGTCTATGTTGGCGCATAACGGCACGGAGCCGGACCTCATCGAGGATGATGATCGCTTTATTGTCCGCCTGTGGAAGGGGCCGGAATGCGCATAGTCCCTAAGAACTGCAAGTGCCCGGCCCAAGTGGATTTTCTAATTCCTGAGCCATAGCCGGCACGCGGGGCGGCAGTGGTCTGTCCCCCCACCGACCGTGTGACGTCATACACGGCTTCGGGCGATAACATCCGGGGTGTTCTGGCAATACGAGAGTAGCGATAAGGGCGATCCCGCACGGGCGGGACCGCCCATAGTCGCTCGACCATTCGGCGGTCAGGAATCGGCGTCGTAGCGCCGCACCGGGATGCGCCGTGCCTTGGCCTTGTCGACGAGGTTCTCGGTGATGCCCGAGCCGGGGAAGGCGATGACGCCGATCGGCATGGCCTCCAGCATCGCGTCGTTGCGCTTGAAGGGCGCGGCCTTCTGGTGCCGGGTCCAGTCGGGCTTGAAGACGACCTGTGGGACGCCGTGGTTGTCGGCCCACTTGGCGGCGATCAGCTCGGCGCCGCGGGGGGCGCCGCCGTGCAGCAGGACCATGCCGGGATGCTTGGCCTTGACCTTGTCGAGGGCGGCCCAAATGCGGACGTGGTCCTGATAGTCGACGCCGCCGGTGAAGAGGATGCGTTCGCCCTCAGGGAGAAAGACCTCGGTCTCGGCCCGGCGCTTCGCGTTGATGAAGTCGCGGCTGTCGATGACGGCGGCGGTCATGGCACGGTGATTGACCTTGGAGCCCGAATACGGCTTCCAGGCCGAGCCGGTGCGGGTCTCGAACAGTTCGGCCGCATGGTCGCGCATGAACTCGAAGGCGTTGCGCCGCTCGATGAACGTCAGGCCTTGGTCGATCAACCGTTCGAGCTCGACCGACCTGACCTCGGAGCCGTCCTGCTCGCGCTGGGATCGGCGCTGCGCGTTCTCGTTGTCGTCGAGGTCGCGCTGGACCCGCTCGATCTTGCGATGGAAGAGATTGACGAAGGACCAGAGCAGGTCCGCGAGATCGT
>CAZJPA010000357.1:0-2190 GCA_964547755.1 uncultured Sphingomonadales bacterium | reverse complement strand
CATGGTTTTATCATCCATGCTTTGAACCAAGGGTGCTGCTGCTTCAGGTCCTAATGCAAACAATAAAATGGCTGCTTTATCGTCCCCTGTTAACTCTTTCTCATTTCGGCTCATGAAGTCGTTCCAACCCATTCGCGCAATACTTTTTCAGCTCGTTCAGGATTATTACTGACAGCCAAGCGCGCTTTATCAATTTGACTCATTTCTGCAGTTAAACTGCCAGAAGCCCCGCTTAAACCACCTTCAACTGCGACATCTTCTTTAGGTTCGGGCGTTAAACGACGAGCCAAGGGGCGCAATAAGAACCAAGCAATGAAGAAAAGCGCCAAAGCTGCCAAAGCATAACGACCTAGTTCAAAATAAAATGCCTTATTTTCTTCTGCTTTCAAGGCATCTTCATCATCATGATTGGAGAAATCCAATAGCGGCATACTTTGTAACTCTACTGTGTCACCACGATCTTCATCATAACCAACCGCACGCTGTGCCAACAGGCTCAAACTCTTCAACTCTGCTTTACTACGTGGTACAAATGTTTTGCTGCCATCATCGGCAACCTTAAATGTCCCTCCCACAATGACCGCCACAGACAAGCGTTTAATATTTCCAAAAGGAATGACTTTATGCTCAGTGGTACTACTGATCTCATAATTATTCACCACTTCACGCTTACTTGCTGTTTCACCTGCGGCTTGAGCAGTATTGGCTTGAGGATTTTGTCCTGGTGTGTTGGAAGCCACACCAGGAACACCTTGCGGCAAACCCTGTGTAGAATTGCGTTTTTCCTCATTGGTCTTTTGACTACGTAATACCTGTTCATCAGGGTTGAAACGCTTACTATTTTGCTCGACATACTCGCGTGTAATGGATGCAGAAACACGAACAACAGCCTGCCCCGCTCCCACCACTTGCTCTAGCATAGTTTTCAAACGTAAAGCCAAACGTTTTTCCAAATTCGTTTGAAAACTTTCCATATTTTGACCTTGACCCATGCCTTGAGACTGATCTTTACTGGTCAACAAATTACCCGATGAATCCACCACCGTAACATCCGCTTTATTGAGTTCTGGAATACTCGCAGCAACAAGATTCTGAATTGCAATCACTTTGGCTGGCGGTAAATGCCGCCCCCCCATCATTTGCAACATCACCGATGCACTGGCTTTTCGATCTCGCTCAGCAAACGCAGATGTTTTGGGCATGACCAAATGCACACGTGCTGCCGTGATTTGAGGCAATACTTCAATCGTACGCGCCAACTCACCTTGCAAAGCACGTTGTAAATTAATTTTTTGTGTGAAATCACTAACACCAAATTCACTAGCACGATCAAAAATCTCAAAACCAGTTCCTACACCTGGCATCATATCTTCACTGGCAAGCTTTAAACGTGCGGTGTACACCTGCTCTGTTGGAACCAATACCGTCCCTGCACCTTCCAGTTTATAAGGAATATGTTCTTTTTGTAAAATCTCCACAATCGCTGCCGCATCTTTTTCATTCATACCTGTATATACAGGCCGATAAGGTGTCTCAGAAGACCACAACACAAGGCTCAAAAAACCTGCCAGCATTAATGTTCCCGCAAGCAACATCAATAAACGGCGGTTTTCCATCATCATCTGTTGAATCTTCGTGCCCATAGCCACAGGTGCATTTGACACGTCAGATCCTTCCTCACCCACCTGTGGCGCAGCTTGATTTAGCGGTACATCAGCCATACATCTCTCCTAAACAACATACATCAACCTTTTCAAAAAAAACTAAACCTGCATACGCATCACTTCACGATAAGCATCCACCACTTTACCGCGTGCGGCTACCAATAATTGAAAAGACAACCCCGCTTTTTTCAATGCAATCATGGTTTCCGATGGACTACCCACACCTGTCACTGCAAGGTTTTCCGCAGCTTTGCCCGCAGCTTTTGAAGCATGGTTCACATCGGATATATAATGTTTAAGTAGCGCACCAAAATCACCGCCTTGCGCAAGCTTTTGAGATTTTTCAGGCTGTAATAGATTGCTATTGGAAAGACCTTGAATATTCATATGTAAACTCCTTCAGGATGACGCGCTATTAACGCAATAACTCAAGTGATTTTAAAAACATCCGTTTGGATGCTTCCATCACGGTCACATTGGATTCAAATCCACGTGCAGCAGAATTCATATCCACCATTTCTTTGAC
>CAZJPA010000356.1:0-2210 GCA_964547755.1 uncultured Sphingomonadales bacterium | reverse complement strand
GTTCAGACGTGTGCTCTTCCGATCGCGCGTCGGGCGAAATCCCACCCGAGCCTGTGCCCAATCCATGGCATTTTTCCTTCAACCGGTTCCGGAACCGGTAGAAGCGCACGATGGTCGGCACTTTCTGCCCTGTTACCCTAGCCACGGACGATCTCCACGCCTGGGGACTTGTCGGTCAGCTTGCGGCGGTCGGGAAAGTCGATCGGCACCCGCCGCCGCCGCCGGTCGGGCCCGAAATAGTCGCGGGTATGCACGAACTGGCGCGGGTGCTCGATGATAGTCACCAGTTTCTCGCCGAGCGACTTGATGGTGAAGGGTTTCGTCATGAACTCGGTGACGCCCAGCTCGCGGGCCTCGATCACCCGCTTCGGCTCGGAATAGGCGGTGATCATGATGAAGGGGACGAAGCGATCCGGGCTTTCTTTGTGGCGACGGATGAAACGTAGCAGCATCATGCCGTCCACCGGCGACATCTGCCAGTTCGACAACACGATATCCACCTCTTGGACGCCGACCTTCATCGGTTCATTCTTGACACGCCGCAGAAACTCGATCGCCTCGCCGCCATGCTCGACGGCATGCACCTGGCCGACGCCCAGAATGCGCAAGGAATTGACGAGCAGCGAGCGCAGAAACAAGCTGTCGTCGACGACCAGCACGCTCAGGCGTTCGAAATCATAATCCGCCATGTCTTGCGACCCGCTTCCCGTCCTTGGTCTTTACACTCTGGCGCCACGCAGACGATGCGGCGACGTTCCCTGCACGCAGGGGTTTCATCTAGGCATGCCGTGGTAAACAAGATGTGAATGCGCGATGGCCCGCATCAATCTTCCGGGAAGGTGTCGCTCTGGGCCTGATGTTCCCGTGACAAGGAGTCGGCGGGACGTTCATGGGACACCCGCGCTGCGGTCACCCGCTTGCCCCTGACGGCTTCTTGGGCGAGCCGCCGGCCGGCTTCCGTAAGCCGGCAGATGAGCCAGTCGGGCTTGATGGGATTGTGTGCCCAAGGTTTGGCCCAGCCATGGGCGAGACAGGCTTTGACGGTACGCGGATCGATGCGCTGTCCGTCCTCGTCGAAGAGGGGCAGCTTGCCGCCGGGCTGATCCAGCCCACGTTTCAAGTAAGCCAGCTGGCGCGGGGTGGGACGAGCCCGCCGGCCGGTGTCTGAACCGTTTTCCGCCATCCCCGCCTCCTTTCGCCCGAACCGGGATCTTGCGCATGACATGAGCGCGCACGGTCTTGGTATAGCATAATGGTGGGAAAGGCCTTAAAAGAAGATGTCATCAGGGAAGGCCAGGCGAGGATCGGAAAACCGCGACATGGCACAGAAGGCGACGTCCCGCCCGACAAAGGGCCGCAAGCGCAAAAGCAAGACGACTGTGAGACCGGAAACGCCGCCCGCCTCGCCCCCTGCGCCGCCGGGAACGGGGGACGAGCAGAAGGCCGCAGCAGGCGAAGATGGCGCCAGCCGTCCCCTTGCCGCTGCCTCAGACGCCGGTGGTGATTCATCGACGGCCGCCCCGGCGGCAACGGCTTCGTCGAAGGCGACAGAGAACACGGCCCATCTGGCCCCCCGGCTGGAACGCCCGTTGCGCATTGCTGCCGTCCTGTCGGTGCTGTGGGTGACCGCCCTTGTGACGCTTGCGGTTCTGTCTCCTTGGGGTGAGGCGATACGGGCAGCCGGCCCCGTGGCTTGGACGGGCGCGCTCGCGGCCGCGATGATGCCGCTTGTCTTGTTCTGGCTCATCGCCCTCGTGGTTCAACGCACCGACCCTCTTCTGGAACATCGCTTGGGGATCGCCCGCAATCTCGATGCGACCCTGGCGCCCATCGACCATGCGGAAAAACGCGTCCTGCTGCTGCGCGAGGATCTGCGCGCCGGACTGGCGGAGCTGGAAGCCACCGCGGATCTGACCGGCGAGCGTCTTGAGAGCCTCAAGACCCGTTTTTCCGAACAGCTCGACCAATTGTTCTCAGCAGCCGCAGCAGCCGAGGAACGTGCGCAGGCCGTGGCAGAGCGACTGGAGGAGGAACGGTCTCTCATCGCCCGCAGCTCGGCCGCCCTTGAAGATCAGGAGCACCGGTTGGCGGACCTGGTCGCCGGCAGCGAAGACCGGCTTGTGGCGGCGGCCGCCCGCCTGCAGGAAGCCGAAGAGCAGCTTGTTGCTGCCCCACTCTTGGGCGTATTTACGCCGCATTGCTTCTTCAAA
>CAZJPA010000355.1:0-2211 GCA_964547755.1 uncultured Sphingomonadales bacterium | reverse complement strand
GTGGACTCCCGAGCATGGGGTGAGTTGTCCGGCGATGGCATTCCCCGGCACCGACGCGCCGCGCATCCTCATCACCTTTTATCGCGCCTATCTGGCCGCCGCCGACATGGACCCGATCACCGCGCTGTTCACCGCTTTTCGCTCGCGCGGCTTTGCCGTCTGCGCCCTTTTCGCCCCGTCGCTGAAGACGCCCGAGGCAACGGGCTGGATCCGCCGTCAATGCGTTGCGCTGAAACCCGCCGCCATCCTCAACGTCACCGCGTTTTCGGCGCGTGGCGAAAATGGCACCTCACCTCTGGACGCCGCCGGGGTGCCGGTGTTTCAGGTCGCGTTGGCCACCTCGACCGAGACCGCCTGGGCTGAGTCGGAGCGCGGCCTGTCCGCCGCCGATCTGGCCATGCATGTGGTGCTGCCCGAGGTCGACGGGCGGTTGTTCGCCGGGGTCGGATCGTTCAAGGAACCGGGCGCGCGCGACGAGGCCTTGCAGTTCTCGCACCATGCCCACCACGCGCAGGCAGGCCGCATTGCCGCAATTTCGGATCGTGTCGCGGCATGGGTGCGCCTGCAATCGAAACCCGACAAGTGCCCGGTGCTGATCCTGTCGACCTATCCCGGCAAGGACTGGCAGATGGCGCATGCGGTCGGGCTGGACGCGCTGGCCTCGGCCGAGGCGATCCTGTCCGATCTGGGCGCCGTGGACCCGAGCGCGCGCCCCCTGCCACAGGCGCTGGCGACAGATGCGCTCGACTGGCCGCTCGCCAACTACAAAGCGGCTCTGGCCACCCTGCCCGAGCCGTTGCAACGCGATCTTGCCGCCACTTGGGGGCGGCCCGAGGATGACCCCGCCTGCCGCGACGGCGCGTTCCGATTTGCCGCCACGCGGCGCGGCAACGCCATCGTCGCACTGCAACCCGAACGCGGGGCGACACGTACCCGCGACGCCGATTACCACGACCTGTCGCGGGTGCCGCGCCATGGCTACGTCGCCTTCTATCTCTGGCTCAGGCACGGGCTTGGGGCCGATCTGGCGATCCATGTCGGCGCCCATGGCACGCTGGAATGGCTGCCGGGCAAATCGGTGGCCTTATCGCAGGAATGCTGGCCCGAGGCGCTGATCGGCGACCTGCCGGTGATCTATCCTTTCATCGTCAACGATCCGGGCGAGGCGGCGCAGGCCAAGCGCCGCATCGGGGCGCTGACCCTCGGCCATATCCCGCCGCCGCAACGCGCCAGCGGCACGCCGGAACGCTTCGTGCGGCTCGAAGCGTTGCTGGACGAGTTCTCCAACGCCGATGGTCTCGACCCGCGCCGCCGCGACCGGTTGCAGGGCGATATCCGCGACGAGGCCCGGGCACTGGGGGTCGAGGACGATCTGGGGCTGGATGCCGCCGCCAGCCCCGCCGAGGCGCTGACCCGCATCGACCGCTTCGTCTGCGACATCAAGGAGAGCCAGTTCGGCGACGGGTTGCATGTCTTTGGCCGCGCCCCCGACGGCGCGCCGGAATTCGCCGCGTCCGCCCGCGCCGAATCGCGCGCCCTGATCGACGCCGCGGCAGGGCGGCGGATCGACGCCGGACCGTCCGGGTCGCCCTATCGCGGGCGCCGCGACGTGCTGCCCACGGGGCGCAACCTCTATACCACCGATCCGCGCAGCGTTCCGACGCGCTCGGCATATGCGCAAGGCGTCCGGTTGGCCGAGGAACTGGTACGCCGGCATTTGCAGGACAAGGGCGACTGGCCGCGCGGGCTGATCGTCGATCTCTGGGGGTCGGCGACGATGCGCACGGCGGGCGAGGAATTCGCCATGGCGCTGCATCTGCTGGGGGCGCGCCCGGTCTGGGACGCAGGATCGGAACGGGTCTCGGGGATCGAAATCCTGCCGCTGACGCTGTTGGAACGCCCCCGGCTGGATGTGACCCTGCGGGTTTCGGGGCTGTTCCGCGACGTGTTCCCGACGCTGTCGGCGCTGTTCACCCAAGCCACCACGGCGCTGAGCGCCCGCGACGAGGCCCCCGACTGGAACCCCTATGCCGGCCACGCCCCGGCGCCGCGCGTGTTCGGGCCGGCGCCGGGCAGCTATGGGCTGGGGATGGGCGACCTGCCCGAGGTCTACACGGACGACAGCCGCGACGCCGCCGGGCGGGCGTGGCTGGCGGCGAGTGCCTGGGCGCAGGACGGCGACAGCGCCACCCATGATGCGGACGCCATCGC
>CAZJPA010000354.1:0-2212 GCA_964547755.1 uncultured Sphingomonadales bacterium | reverse complement strand
AGGACGAAGGATCCCAGATCGCGGCCCATCTTGCCGCCGTGCGCGGCGGGATGACGGTGATCGAATTGGGCGCCGGCGGCGGCGGCAAGACGGCGGCGCTCGCCGATGCCCTGGGCGGGCAGGGACGGGTGGTGGCATGCGATGTCGATCCGCGTAGACTGGCGCGCGCCCGCCGACGGCTGCAGGAGCTGGGCCTGGCTGGTCTCGTGGAATGGGCGGCGCTGCCGGCCGATCCGGGTGACGCCAGGCGGCAGCTGGCTTGCCGGGCGGGCTCGGCGGACCGGGTTCTGGTCGATGCGCCCTGCACCGGCTCCGGCACCTGGCGTCGGCATCCCGATCGCAAATGGCGCTGGTGCGGGGACGAGCTGGCAGAACTGCAGCGCATCCAGCGACAAATGCTGTCCGATGCTCTGGATCTTGCGACACCGCGCGCGGATGGGCGGGTCGTGTATGTGACCTGTTCATTGCTGCCGGAGGAAAACGAGGACATTCTTACAGCGGTGTTGCGCCGGCATCGTGACTGGCGGCTCGTCGATTATCGGAACATTTTGCGTGCGCTTGGTTGGTCGCGGATTCCGGAAACGGCGGCGCTCGTGCCGCAGGCTCTTCAGCTGACCCCGGCGCGCCACGGCACGGACGGGCTTTTTGTTGCGGTGCTCGCAAGAAAGCTCTAGAAGCCGGCTTCAAGGGCGCGAAAGGGAGAACCAGGGATGACGCATGTCAAGGCGATCGCGGTGCTGATGGCGGTCTTTCTGACCGCCGGTGCGACAGCGCAATCGCTGACCGCCGTGCCTTATCAGCGGGCCTCGCAACGGCTGCTCGACGAAGGGCGCCGGGCATTGGCCGCAGGCGAGGTCGGCACGGCCTTGAAGCGCTTCGAAGAGGCCCTGGTGGCCGACCCCGCCAATGTTGCGGCCTTGGTCGCCATCGGCCGGGCGCATGAGGCGATGGGACAAAAAGAGGCGGCGCGTGGTTATTACCTCAGGGCATTGACCGTCGATCCCGCCTATCTGCCGGCCCTGGAGGCCGAGGCGCTGCTGGCGCTCAAGATGGGAGACCGTGAGAAAGCGCTGGCGAATCTGAAAGCGATTCAAGAAATCTGCGCACCACGCGATTGTCCCGAGCAGGCGAAGGTCGCCACCGCTTTGCGGGAGGCCGCAGAGGACGCCGATCAGAAGGCTCCGGCCGGCGCGGCCGACGCTCCCACCGGGCCGCAACAGCAGTAGCATGGTCTCAAGCAATAGGCGGCGTGTCGGCCGAAAGATGGTGCCGATCCCGGGCAATCAGTCAGGAAACGGAATCCGATCGTGGACGAGAGCATTCTCATCGTCGATTTCGGCAGCCAGGTTACCCAGCTGATCGCGCGGCGCGTGCGCGAGGCCGGTGTCTATTCCGAGATCGTGCCCTTCCAGAGGGCAGCGGAAGGGGTGGCGCGACTGAAGCCGAAGGGGGTGATCCTCTCAGGCGGGCCGGCGAGCGTGACGCAAAAAGACAGTCCCCGCGCACCGGAGGCCCTGTTTGAGATGGGGCTGCCGATCCTTGGCATCTGCTATGGACAGCAGACGATGGTAGCCCAGCTCGGCGGGCGGGTCGAGGGATCCGATCACCAGGAATTCGGGCGCGCCTTTCTGGATGTCGTCGACGACTGTCTGCTGTTTGCCGGAGTCTGGACGAAGGGTGACCGCGAGCAGGTCTGGATGAGCCATGGTGACCGGGTGATTGCGCTGCCCCCCGGCTTCAAGGTGGTCGGGCGCTCCGAAGGGGCGCCGATGGCCGCGATCGCCGACGACGCACGCCGGTTCTACGGGCTGCAGTTCCATCCCGAGGTGGTGCACACGCCGCAAGGCGCAAAGCTCATCGCCAATTTCGCACACCGCGTGTGCGGCTGTTCCGATTCCTGGACGATGGCAGCCTTTCGCGAGACCAAGATTCGCGAGATCCGCGAACAGGTGGGCACGGGACGCGTCGTCTGTGGGCTGTCGGGCGGGGTGGACAGCTCGGTTGTCGCCGTGTTGCTGCATGAGGCGATCGGCGATCAGCTGACCTGCGTGTTCGTGGATACCGGGCTGATGCGCCTTGGCGAGCCGGAAGAGGTGGTCTCCCTGTTCCGCGACCATTACAACATCCCCCTCATCCATCGGGATGCGAGCGAGCTGTTTCTCTCGGCGCTCAAAGGGGTCACCGATCCCGAGGTCAAGCGCAAGCGGATCGG
>CAZJPA010000353.1:0-2217 GCA_964547755.1 uncultured Sphingomonadales bacterium | reverse complement strand
ACACCAGTCCCATCAAAGAAGATCTACCATTCTCAGCGGACGCATGACCAGGCACGCAGATATAGAGCTCCACGGCCTTGAAGAAATCACCTACCGGGTTGGGAGTGTTGACAAGATGGTAGGCGATCGCCTGCGCGCGCGTCCATTTCTTCGCATGGATGCCAGTGTCCACCACCAGCCGCACGGCACGCCACAGCTCCATGGCCAGTCGTCCGAAATCTGCGTAAGGGTCCTGATAGAAGCCCATCTCCTTGGGTAGGTATTCCGCATACAGCCCCCAGCCCTCGGTATAGGCGGTAAAGCGGGCGAAGCGTTGGAAGCGGGGAACATCCTTAAGCTCTTGGGCGATCGCTATCTGGAGATGATGCCCGGGCACGCCTTCATGATAGGCCAACGCCTCCAGCTGGTATGTCGGCATGTCCGCCATGCGGTAGAGGTTGACGTAATAGGTGCCGGGCCGCGAGCCATCCGGCGCCGGCTGCTGGTAGAAGGCCTTGCCGGCGGCCTGCTCGCGAAACGGCTCCACCCTCTTGACCACGAGATCCGCTTTCGGCAAGCGACCGAAATAGGCGGGCAGCCTTGTCTTCATCTCTGCAATGACGGCACGCGCTCTTTCCAGATAGGCGGTGCGGCCCTCTTCGCTTTCCGGCATGTAGAAGCGCGGATCCGAGCGCATCAATGCGAAGAATTCTTCGAGCGTGCCCGTGAACCCGACGCGCTTCATGATGCCGCGCATCTCGTCATGAATGCGGGCGACATGTTGAAGACCGATGTCATGGATCTGCTCGGCTGTCAGATGCGTGGTGGTGTAGGTGACAAGCCGGTTTTGATAATAGGCCGCGCCATCGGGCAGCTTCCAGACGCCGTCACGATCGTCGGCCCGTGCTTCCTGTTCGCGCAAGACGGCGATCAGTCGCTCATAGGCCGGTTTGACGGCATGAATCAAAGCATGGCGGGCCCGGGTCAGCAGCTCTTCCTGTTCCGTGGGCGGAATGGCCAAACGGGCCGTCTTGGTCTTGAAATCCTGCCAGAGCGCCGAATCGGAATCGGCATCGTCGAAGGGAGCCCCCGTGATCACCCGCCGGGCCGCTTCAATCACGATGGGAAAGACGAAGCGTGGCGGTAGGATTCCTTCTTTCTCCCGCAGGCGAAGCTGCGTGATGAGCTGGTCGATGAGAGCCGGCACCCGTTCCAGACGCGCGATATAGGTTTGGGCGTCGCGCTCGTTGGCAATGCGATGGATGTTGATCAAAAAACTGGGGATTCGCTGCTGCCAGCCGAACATCTGATTGATGAGATAGCTATGATGACGCCAGCGGTCGTTTGCGATGGCCTGTGCGGTCAGCTTCTCGAACAACCGGTAGGACAGCCGGACCCGCGGCGAAAGACCGGTCGGATCAATGTCATGGAGCGCCTCGAGCTGGCTACGCAGCAAGGCTACGGTCTCATTGGCATAGGCGTCCGACAAATCGTCCCAGCGATCCGCCTGATCGGTGATGCCCAACATGCTCTGGTACATGGGTGAGCGGGCGAGGCGGGCGGCAAACGCCCGTTCGAAGAATGCAAGAGCTTTGTGATCAGCCGGGGAAAGATCAGAGGCCGGAAACGAGCGAACGGGCTCTTGCTCCTCCTCCAATGTCTGCCGCTGGGTGGTGTTCCGGTCACAACCGCCAAGGAACGACGCCAGGAAAATCGCGGCACACGTGAACCGGATGCCCCATCGGCGATGGCGGGGAGCCTCCTTTCTCGTTTTCCGCCCGAACATGACACCCTCCTTTCCTCTGGCCGGCCATCGATCTCCGCCGGTACGGCGACGGCAGATCCGGCAAGCTGGAGCCTGTCGGAATGCAGGTGGGCTGCGACCTTGCAAGCGGCGGGCTCCTGTGGGCAACATCGTCTCCGACATTATTGCCCTCTCGCCGGGGCTGGGTGCAAGTTCAAGGCGATAGGTTCTGCTTGTGATCGAACGAAAGTTGGTTTGAGGAAGAGCAAAGGACGACGATGCGCAATAACACAGTTGAGCAGGGGCTTGGTGCGGATCTCGCCGATCGGGTGGGAGACGAGCTGATTTGTTCCGACTGGCTGACCATCACGCAAGAGATGGTGAACGCCTTTGCCGACACGACGCGCGACCATCAATGGATCCATGTGGATGTGGAACGCCGCTGCTGCCACCCCGTGCTGTAAATCATCCAGTAACGCCCGCCACATATTATC
>CAZJPA010000352.1:0-2218 GCA_964547755.1 uncultured Sphingomonadales bacterium | reverse complement strand
GCTGGAAGCGTGCTGGCGATCATTGGTGGTCTCGACCTCATCACCTCCTTCTCCTCGCTCACCTTTCTGCTGGTTTCGGCCATGGTGGCGGTGGCGAACGGCCGCTTGCGGGCGACGACCGGTGCGCGCATGCCGATTGTCGCAGCTTCGCTCATCCTGATGGCGACCACGATCACCCTCGTCGTTATCCATATGCTGCGCAATGAGCCGGTGGCGTTGGCCGCCATCCTCGCCCTTTACGGCGGGACGGCCCTGGCCGCGCTCGCCTATCTCCATCGGGCCGGCCGCCGCATAACGGGAGACAAGGCATGACGAGACGTCCCACACATCTTCTCCAAAGCCTGTGCGTTAGCTGGTATGCCGTCATCCTTCTTGCGGCGCTGTTTCTTGCGGGTGGATGGCGAACCGGATGGACGCAAGAGCAGTCCACCGATCGCTCTCCCGAACCCGGAGAGGCCATCCTGCTCGTGGCCGATCGGCTGTTCGACGGCACAGATCTGGTTGCGGCGCAGGCCGTGCTCCTTGACGGGCAGGGCCGGATTCTGGCGGTGGGCCCGGCCGATCGACTCCGCCAGGCGCATCCGGAAGCGAACGTGAAGCGCTTTGCCGGCGCGACGCTGCTGCCCGGTCTCATCGATGCGCACACCCATGTGCTGCTCCACCCCTATGACGAAACCCCCTGGCGCGATCAGGTCTTGAAGGAGTCGGTGGCCGAGCGCATCGCGCGCGCCGTGCGGCATCTGGAGGCAACCTTGCAGGCCGGGTTCACGACCATCCGCGATCTTGGCACCGAAGGACTGGGCTATGCGGACGTCGGCCTGCGTACGGCCCTGGTAAAAGGAATCATCCGCGGCCCGCGGCTGCTGACAGCCGGTCCGGCGATCGTGGCGACCGGTGCCTATGCGCCGAAGGGATTTGCGCCACGGGTGCTCGTGCCGCAGGGCGCGGAAGAGGCGGATGGCCCCCGGCTCGTCACCGTCGCACGGCGCCAGATCGGCCATGGGATCGACTGGGTGAAGGTCTATGCCGATTACCGCTGGGGGCCGGATGGGGCGACGCGGCCGACATTCCTGCTGGCGGAACTGCAAAAGCTGGTGATGGTCGCCCGCTCCAGCGGCCGGCCGGTCGCCGCTCATGCCGCCTCGGCGGAAGGGATGCGCCGGGCCGTGGAAGCCGGTGTGCGCTCGATCGAGCATGGTGATGGCGGCACACAGGCGGTCTTCCAGCTGATGGCGAGCCGTGACGTGTGGTATTGCCCGACTCTGGCCGCCAGCGAGGCCGTCGCCCGCTATGCCGGCTGGGACGGCCATGCGCCCGAACCCGCCCGTCTCGTGGCCAAGCGACGCGCGTTTCAGGCGGCGCTCAAAGCCGGGGTCAAGATCTGCATGGGCTCGGATGCCGGCGTCTTCGCGCATGGCGACAATGTCCGGGAGCTGGAGCTGATGGTCGCCTGGGGCATGACGCCTCGGGCCGCTCTTGCGGCCGCGACCAGCGGAAACGCCGCAATGCTGGGGCTGGACCAGGAGATCGGCCATATCGCACCGGGATATCTGGCGGACCTCCTGGTGGTCACCGGAAACCCCACCGCCGACATCGCCACCCTACGCCGGGTGCGTGCCGTCTATCAGGCGGGAAAATGTGTCGCCGGCACGTGTTGAGCGATTCTCCCCGTGACCAAGGCCATCGGTCCCATGACCAAGGCCCTCGGTAGGGCGGCATGGCGCATGGGCCGCTGACCTGCACAGCTCGGTCGCTCCCCCAGCAGGACGACCGATCGATCCAACCTTCGTGACGCCCGTCCGCCCACGCAGCATGAGACTCACCCACCCCGCCTGCGCCACGGATCGGGAAAAGGGCTTCGCCCGCATGGATCGGCAGAAGGAAACAGACGCAGAAAAGGAAATCGGCCAGCCGTTCCCTCTTCATCCAAATTTCGTCCGAAACGGGAAGGAAACAGACACAGAAAAGGAAACCGGCCCTGCCGCCCCATCCGCAGGCAGGACCGGTTTCACCACTCTCCCCCCTTCTGTCACCGCCGTCCTGCGCCGCCGGCCGCGCGCCAAGGAATCGTTCGGCAACCTCCCTTCCCGGCTGGGCGGACAGGACGCCGCCAGCGCCCGTAAACAAGCCTGAAGCCACGCCTTTGCTCAGCGCTTGGCGTATTCCTTCTGAAGCTAGATCGGAAGAGCACACGTCTGAACTCCAGTCACGAATTCGT
>CAZJPA010000351.1:0-2236 GCA_964547755.1 uncultured Sphingomonadales bacterium | reverse complement strand
GGGCCTGGCGCTCGCTGATCGCGGGTGCGGAGCGATGACCGGCAAGCTCGATACCCGTCAACTGACCCTCGACCAGTATTTCGAGGTGCCGCCAGACCCGACGCCGCTGCCGGCCAGCTTCGAGTGGGACCAGCAGCTTCGCGGCGCACTCAACAAGGCGATCAAGGAATGCGCGCTGAGCCGGGTGCAGATTGCCGCCCGCATGACCGAGCTTATCTTCGGCGACTCGGAAACCGGCATCACCAAGGCCCAGCTCGATGCCTGGACCGGTGCGTCGCGCAACGACTGGCGGTTCCCGCTCGCCTATCTTCCGGCCTTCATCGAGGCGACCGGCGCCTACTGGCTGCTCGACCTGGTGGCTGCCAAATGCGGCTGCAAGGTGCTCAAGGGCCGCCAGGCGTTGCTCGCCCAATACGGCGCCATCGCACTGCAGGAAAAATGGGTGAAACAGCGCAAGAGCGAGCTGCAACGGGCGCTGCCCAAGGACGTTTTCGAGGAGCTGGTGATGCTGGCCGGAGACAAGCCATGAAGGAATGGTATTCCGCTGCCGAGCTGGCCGACATGGCATTGCCGGGTGTTCCCAACATAGAACGCTCCTGTCGGAGGCGCGCCAACCGCGATTCTTGGTTATCACGGGAACGGTCAGGCCGGGGCGGCGGCCGCGAATACCATGTCTCGTCACTGCCGCCGGCGGCGCAAGCGGAACTGGCGCGCCGGAGCCGCATTCGCGCGGTGGCCTCGGCACGGGCCGAGGCCGAGACCCTGGCCGTTGAACATGCGGTGCAGGAACGCGCGCGCCGGATCACGCGGATCGCCAGCCTCGCCGAGTTTCGCACGTTGGATGCACGCCGCCGGGCGCTGGTCGACGCCAAGCTGGATATTCTCGAGCGTCTTCGCCACATCGTCGATGGCGGCATCGGCATCTGCCAGGCGCGATATCGTCTGGTCGAACTCTATGCTGCGAGGGCGCCGGAGCTTGGACTGGCACCGGAGACCTATGAACTTGTTCCAAGCCTGAGTGTACCGAGCCTGATGCGCTGGCAAAAGACGCTTGATGCGCACGGACTTACGGCGCTGGCCGGGCGATACGGCAATCGCAAGGGCACAGGCGTCATCGAGACCGACAAGGCGCTCCGTGACCTCATCGTGGCGATGATGACCAGCCATCCGCACGCCAGCGCCCGGCATGTGATGCGGGCCTTGAGGGCGCGCGCCGCGCAGTTCGAAAAGCTGCCCTCCTATCGCACCGTTCAGCGCTTCATGGCCGACTGGCGGCGGCGCAATGCCCAGGTTCATACGGCGCTGACCAACCCCGACAAATGGCGCTCCAAATACCAGGCGGCCGCCGGCAGCGCATCGGCCCATGTCAGCCGTCTCAATCAGCTCTGGGAATTCGACTCCACGCCCGCCGATCTGCTGCTGAGCGACGGCAAGCGACATACGATCATCGGCGTCATCGACGTCTATTCGCGCCGCCTGAAGCTGCATGTATCGCGCAGCTCGAACGCTGCGGCCGTCGCCTCGCTCATCCGCCGGGCGCTGCTGGACTGGGGCGTGCCGGAGGTCGCCAAGACCGACAACGGCTCGGATTACGTCTCCAAGCACATCACCCGGGTATTCAAGAACCTGGAGATCGCGCAAGAGCTCTGCCCGCCGTTCACGCCGGAGGCCAAGCCGCATATCGAGCGGGCGTTCCGGACCTTCAGCCACGACCTGGTCGAGCTGCTGCCGGGCTATGTCGGTCACAATGTGATCGAGCGCAAGGACATCGAAGCCCGGCGCAGCTTTGCCGAGCGGCTGATGAAACGTGGCGCCTGCATCGAGGTTCGCTTGTCGGCCGAGGATCTGCAAGCGCTGTGCGATGCCTGGACCGACCGGATTTATCAGATGGAGCCGCACGGCGGGCTCGATGGCAGGACGCCGTTTGAAGTCGCCGCCGGCTGGACGGGCCCGGTCTACAAGGTCGAGAACGAGCGCGCCCTCGACGTGCTGCTGCTGGAAGCGCCGGGCGGCGAAGGGCTCAGAACCGTCACCAAGAAGGGCATCCGGCTGGACGGCGCCTATTTCGACGATGTCGAGCTGGCGCTTCACATCGGCGAGCAGGTCCGCGTGCTCCTCGACGAGGCCGATCTGGGGCGCATCTATGTGTTCGACCTCGAGGACCAGTTTGTCTGCGTCGCCGAATGCCCCGAGCGCACGGGCATCTCGCGGCGCGATGTGGCGATCGCCAAGAAGG
>CAZJPA010000350.1:0-2251 GCA_964547755.1 uncultured Sphingomonadales bacterium | reverse complement strand
GTCTGACCGACGCCCTGAACCAGGTGATCGGGGCCTATTCGCTGGTCGCGCTGTGGAAGGGTGGGCTCGTTGGCCTGCGGGATCCCTATGGCGTGCGGCCACTCGTGCTGGGCAAACTGGGAGACGCCTGGGTGCTGGCTTCCGAGACCTGTGCGCTCGATATCATCGGGGCGCGCTATATACGCGATGTCGAGCCGGGCGAGATCGTCGCGATCGATGAGAAAGGACTCGCCTCTCACAAGCCTTTTCCGCAGTTGCATCCGCGCCCTTGCATCTTCGAGCATGTCTACTTTGCGCGGCCCGACAGCTATCTTGACGGCATGTCCGTTTACGCGGTGCGCAAACGCATCGGGGCCGAGCTTGCCCGTGAAGCGCCGGTGGAGGCGGATATCGTCGTGCCCGTGCCCGATTCCGGCGTGCCGGCGGCGATCGGCTATGCGGAAGCCTCCGGCATCCCCTTCGAGCTCGGGATCATCCGCAACCACTATGTGGGGCGGACCTTCATTGAGCCGGCCGATCACATCCGGCATTTGGGTGTCAAACTGAAGCACAACGCCAATCGTTGGTTCATCGCGGGCAAGCGGGTGGTGTTGGTGGACGATTCGATCGTGCGGGGGACGACTTCGCTGAAGATCGTGGACATGGTCCGTCAGGCGGGGGCGAAGGAAGTGCATATGCGTATCGCCAGCCCGCCGACGCGGCACTCCTGCTTTTATGGGGTCGACACGCCTGAGCGCGACAAGCTGCTGGCGGCGCGGATGTCGGTGGACGAGATGCGCGCCTTCATTCACGCCGATTCCCTGGCTTTTCTGTCCATCGACGGCCTTTATCGTGCTTGCAACGTCCAGACGGGGCGTGATCCGGGCTGTCCGGCCTTCTGCGACGCCTGCTTTACCGGAGATTATCCGATTCGCCTGACTGACGTCGAAGAGCGCGAACGCCGTGGGGCCCAACTTCCGCTTCTTTCGGCGGCCGGCGAGTGAGAAAGACGATGACGGCGAAAGGCAAGGCGAAAACGGCGCAAAACGCGCAAGCGGAACAGGAGGCGGGGCGTCTTGCGGGTCGGATCGTGCTTGTGACCGGTGCGTCCCGCGGGATCGGTCGTGCCGTGGCGAAGGCGGTGGCGGCTCACGGCGCCCATGTGATTGCAGTCGCCCGACCGCGCAGTGTCGGGGCGCTGGAGGCGCTCGATGACGAGATTCGTTCGCTCGGTGGCTCGGCGACGCTTACTCCCTTCGATCTCACCGATGGTGATGCCATCGATCGGTTGGGGGCTGCCATCTACGAGCGCTGGGGACGGCTGGATGCGCTCATCGGCAATGCGGGACGTCTTGGCGTACTCTCGCCGGTCACCCATCTGGATCCCAAGGAGTGGGAGCGCACCTTCGCCGTCAATGTCCATGCCAATTTCCGATTGATCCGCTCGCTCGATCCGTTGCTTCGACGTGCAGATGACGGCCGGGCGATTTTCGTGACCTCAGGCGCGGCGCGCCGGCATAAGGCTTACTGGGGGCTCTATGCGGCCACCAAGGCGGCGCTTGAGACGCTTGTGCTCACCTATGCAGCCGAATGCCGACTGTCAGGTGTGAAGGTCAATCTCGTCAATCCGGGGCCCGTGCGTACCGCGATGCGTGCCCAGGCCTATCCGGGCGAGGATCCCGAAACCCTGCCTGCGGCCGAAGAGGTGGCCCCCGCTGTTCGTTGAGCTGCTGGATCCTGCCTGCATGCTTCACGGCCAATGTGTCGATTTCGCCGGCTGGCGGCCGGGAGCATTACTGGGCGGACAGTCGGAGCCCTCGGCCGCTTCGGCGGACTGATCTCCTCCACCACGGTTGCCAATGACCGAGGACTCCCGAGACTGTTCGTGGCTCTCCCGGCGGGCGGAGATTCCGGGGCGGCCATTGCCGGCCTGTACTAACGGCGCGAGCGATCGGCGGGTGGTGCAGTCAGGAATTGGGTGAGCGGCTGCTCTACCCGGGCGATCAGGCCGCGTAGCCCTTCGATGGCCGTGGCGGTTGCCTTGAGTTCCCCGCGCACCTCCGCGATTTGCGTCGAGACCTCATGCCATTCATGGCGCGTGGGCAGTTCCTTGAGTTGGGCTGCCAGCCGGTCCGTCGCGCGCTCCAACGCCATCACGCGCTCCTCGAGACGACCATGGCGTGCGCTGAGGCGGCCTTCGAGGTCCCGATTGTCGGCGGCGGCCCTGTCCATGGCGTCTTCCAACGCACGCCGGGTGGCGAAGCGCAGGCCC
>CAZJPA010000349.1:0-2311 GCA_964547755.1 uncultured Sphingomonadales bacterium | reverse complement strand
GTCAGCTTTTTTTCGAGATAGAACGCCAACAGCAGCTCCCGGATCTTGCGTGCAAGCGAACGCTCCGGTGTCAGAAACAGATTCTTGGCGAGCTGCTGGGTGATCGTGCTGCCGCCTTGAACGAGACGGCCTGTCCGCAGATTGGTCCAGGCGGCACGTAGAATACCCAGCAGATCGATCCCATGATGGTGGAAAAAGCGGTGATCCTCGGTCGCCACCACGGCCTGAATCATCACCTCTGGAATCTGGTCCGGCGCCAGGGCGCGCCCGGGCGCAGGGCCATAGGTCGCAAGCGCACTGCCGTCCACCGCAAGCACCGTCACCCGCGCCGGCTCAGGCAATGGCGGGGGATGTGCGATGTCTGGTAGATCTCGGGCCTCCCAAAGCACCCACAGCAGACCGAAAAAGGTCAACCATATCAGAACCACCAGAACCAATCGCCAGAGACGAAGCCGCCTGCGGGAGACCGGACCTGTCGCCCCCTCACCTTGCGGTGGGACTCCCCGCCGTTCTGATCGCCTGGAACCGGCTTGCCGGCCGGCCGGCCGTTTTCTTCTAGTCATGATCCTCCCAGGAGCGCCCGTCACGATGCCGGAATATCGGTTTCTTTCCGGAGTAGCGGCCGGGAGTAAAGACCATGTCGATGTCCGAATAGGCGCCCCAGTCACCCTCGTCACGGCTGCCGACCGCCAATAGCACCGCCTCTTCCTGGCTGCGGTTCTGGAAGTGATGACCGTTTTTCTCCCCGGCCGGAAAGGCGGCGCACTCGCCGGCTGCAAGGGGTGTTTCGCCCTCATCGGTCACCAACACCACTTGCCCGCTCAACACGTAGACAAACTCGTCCTCACGGGCATGCCAATGCCGCTGACTGGACCAGCTGCCGGGCGGAAGGGTCACGAGATTGACGCCGAACTGCGTCAGCCCTCCCGCCAGCCCCAATGCCCGGGACCGGCGTGCGCGGCAGGGCTTGTCATAGGGAGCTGGATAGCCGGACCCCACACGTTCCGGAACGGCGGCGATATCGATCTTACCCATACATGCGTCTCCCTTGTCCTGCTGCGCGTGGTCAACCGCCCCCGTCCTCAGTGCCGGATCCTCCTTCCATAGGATCCTCCTTCCATAGAGGTTTCCGTCGCCCCGAGGAAGGACGGGGCGAAATGCTTCCCCACATCCAGCACAATTGCTGTCTTTGGCCAGTCTAGAAAGGCTCGGCGATGGTGGCGCCCCCGTCCACGACCACCGTCTCGCCCGTGATGAACCGTCCGGCCGGGCCAGCGAGCATGACGGCCACCCCGGCAATATCGATCGGGTCACCGATGCGACGCAAGGGGGTGAGTTTTTCCACATAGCCGCGGATCTGCGGGTTCTCCCAGAGCGCCCGGGCAAAATCCGTCTTCACCAAACCAGGTGCGATCGCGTTCACCCGTACCCCCTTCGGGGACCATTCAACCGCCAGGTTGCGCACGAGTTGCATATCGGCCGCCTTTGAGATCGCATAAAGGCCGATGTTCTTCGAGCCCTTCAACCCCGCGATCGAAGATACGATGATGATCGCGCCATCGCCCCGTTCGGCCATCTCGGGCAACACCAGATGTGCAAGGTTCATGTTGGCGCGGACATTGTTGTGCATGATCTTGTGAAAGACCTCATCGCTGGTCTCGGCCATCGAACCGTAGACCGGATTGGATGCGGCGTTACACACCAGGATATCCACCTGCCCGAAGGCACGCCGCGTCTCGGCCACGAGTGCCTCGAGCGCGGCGTTGTCCGAGATGTTGCACGGCACCGCGATCGCCTCGCCACCTGCTTCCCGGATACCGGCGGCGACCGTCTCACAGGCATCCAGCTTGCGCGAGGAGATCACGACCCGCGCCCCGTGAGCGGCCAACGCCTCGGCAATCGCACGCCCGATCCCGCGCGATGAGCCTGTTACGATCGCCGATTTGCCCGCAAGTGAGAAAAGTGCACGATAAGGAGCCAACACATCACTCATGACTGTTCATCCTTCTTTCGCCCGCAGCCGCTCGCCGATCTTTCGCCCCTCGTCTCCGGCGGCAGAACTCATTCCTCGGCGGGAAAGAGCAGAAAGACCTGATCGGCGACGCAGGCCGGCTTGTCGCCCCCTTCGATCTCGATGGCGGCGGCGATGATGCATTTGAAGGATCCCATCGGCCCTTCTTCCACGGCCTTAAGATGAGCCCGTCCTCTCAGCCGACTGCCGACCGGAACCGGCGCCGGAAACCGCACACGCTCACAACCATAGTTGATGATTTGGCGGATCGGCAGACCGGGAAAGGAGAACGGAAGACAC
>CAZJPA010000348.1:0-2330 GCA_964547755.1 uncultured Sphingomonadales bacterium | reverse complement strand
CTTGGCGCGGGTCGGATTTCGCCGTTCTCAGCGAATCGCCTATCGCCCGGCATGCGAAGCTTGTTCGGCCTGTCTGTCGGTGCGCATTCCGGTGGCCGAATATGTGTTTACGCGTCGTGACCGTCGGATTTTGCGCCGAAATGCAGATCTCGCGGTGGAAACGATCACGCCCGCGAAGGCGACACCCGAGCATTACCAGCTGCTGATGCGCTATCTGCGTGCACGCCATGCCGATGGCGAAATGACCGAGATGAGCTATCCCGAATATCGCAACATGGTGGAAAACTCACCGATCTCCACGGAGCTGCTCGTCTACCGTTCGCGCACCGGGGACGAGCGACCGCTGCTTGCGGCCACCATCACCGACCCGATGGCCGATGGTCTGTCGATGGTCTACAGCTTTTATGAGCCGACGGCGGCGCGCCGGTCGCTGGGCCGATTCATGATTCTCGACCACATCCGCCGAGCGCAAGCAATGGGGCTCAACCACGTCTATCTCGGCTACTGGGTGGAGGACAGCCCGAAAATGGCCTACAAGGCCGAGTTCCGACCGCTCGAAGTGCTCATCGGCCAGGAGTGGCGGCGGTTCGCGGAACGGGAAAGGCCGAAGGGGGAGGAATGTGAAGGACAAGACGAATCCGAATCGCGCACGCAGCGCGCCTCATAAGGACGATCGGCGCGCGGTTCATCGCAGCCGCCGGGCTGTGCTCGTGAGCTTTGGACTGGGAGCCGGCGCCGTGGGGCTGGGCACGGCGGCCAGTCTTATCACCGCTACCGGCCGCGCCAATCGCCCGGCTGCGCGTCCTGGCGCGCCGGCGGTGCTATCGGCGCGCAACGCGCCGCGGCGGCTCCAGATGGTCACCACCTGGCCGAAGAATTTTCCCGGCCTCGGCACGGGAGCAGTGCGTTTCGCCCGCCGGATCGAGGAGATGAGCGGCGGCGCGATCCACGTCACCGTTTATGCCGCCGGTGAGCTGGTGCCGGCGCTGCAGGCCTTCGATGCCGTCTCCCAAGGCAAGGCGGACATGTATCACGCCGCCGAATACTACTGGCAGGGCCGGTCCCTGGCCTTCAATTTCTTCGCCGCCGTGCCGATGGGCCTGTTGGCCCGCGAGCTCAATGCCTGGGTGCATTTCGGCGGCGGTCAAGAGCTGTGGGACGAGCTTGCGGCGCGGTTTGCGATCAAACCGATGCTTGCCGGCAACACGGGACCGCAGATGGGTGGCTGGTTCAAGAAGCCGATCCGTTCGCTCGCTGATTTTCAAGGCTTGCGGATGCGCATCCCGGGGCTCGGGGGCGAGGTTGTCAAGCGCATGGGCGGCACCCCGGTCACCAAGGCCGGCGGCGAACTGTTCCAAGCGCTCGATCAGGGCAATATCGACGCAACCGAATGGGTCGGCCCTTGGAACGACATGGCCTTCGCCTTCCACACCATTGCCGATTATTACTACTACCCCGGCTTTCACGAACCCGGCACAGGGCTGTCCTGCGGCATCAATCGGAAGGTGTGGGACGGGCTGGACGAAGCCGAACGCGCCGTGATCCGCTCGGCGGCGGCGGCCGAGACCATGGTGATGCACGCCGAGTTCGAGCATGAAAATGCACTCGCCCTTCAACGCCTGCTCAAGATGCCGCGCCTTCAGGTCGCGCCCTTTCCTGAGGACGTACAACAGGCGATGGCGCGGATTTCAGCCCAGGTTCTCGAAGAGGTCACCGCACGCGACCCGTTTACGCGCCGTGTCTACGAAAGCTTCTTGGCGGCGCGCACCCGTTCAATGGCCTGGGGAAAGATCTCTGAGGAGGCTTTCGCGCATGCCCGGCGTCTGGTCGCCGTCGACGCACAAGGGTGATCGGTCCACCCGCACGTCCTCTCCTCCTTGGGATCGGTGCGCGTTAACGCCGGCCATGACGCCGGCCATGACCACACGCCGCCACTGGTCGCCCCTGCCCGGTCGGTATCGATCGACAAGTGATCGGAGCACGGCTTTCCCCGCATTTGAAGACGCGTAGCCCTCTTGTCAGGACGGGGTGCGGCCGTTATATACCCGCCGCGGCAAGCGTCCCATGGTCGGGGAGTAGCTCAGCCTGGTAGAGCACCGTGTTCGGGACGCGGGGGCCGGAGGTTCGAATCCTCTCTCCCCGACCAACTTTGTAATTAAGTGCCACGAGTTTTTTCGCTTTCCACCAATATCTTGGTAGAGCTCCTTATCGTGGCTCACAGGCTTTGCCTGATGGGGGCTGGAGCCGGACGGGATGCGGCTTGGTGACAAAATCTCTTTTTGCGCATGAGGCAGGGATGGTGCCCAGGGACGGAATCGAACCGCCGACAC
>CAZJPA010000347.1:0-2336 GCA_964547755.1 uncultured Sphingomonadales bacterium | reverse complement strand
GGCGCAAACCGGAAGCCCGCTTCTTCTGCAACATTGCAGACGGCTCCATCCGCGACAGCGAATTCTTCCCACAATTCGTGGACTACATGGTGGCCAACCGCGCGTTTGCGGACCGCTTCGTGTTCGAGTTTCGCGCCGATGTCTTCGCAAATCTCGATCCGGCGGCCGAGCGCCATCTCGACATGCTCATCCGCAGCGGCTACCGCTTCTCGCTGGATGGTCTGACCGCGCCGGATTTCGAGCCTGAGCGGCTGGCGGTCAGAGGTGTCGGTTTTGTGAAGATCCCGAAAGACCTCCTTGCCGATTCCGTGCTCGACTGGGCGCGGGATCTGCGTCGGCGCAATATTCTGCCCATCGCCGAGCGCGTGGAATCGGAAGCCGATGTCGTGACACTGATCGAGCAGGAAATCCCCCTCGCCCAGGGTTTCCTGTTCGGCGAGCCGCGTCTTGCCCGCGACGTGACGGTGTAGGACCGGGAGTCTTCTGCCCTCATGCCCACATCTGTTTCCACTCAGGCCGAATGGTCATCCTGTCGGCCACAGGAACTGCCCGGCCTTCATGCCGTGGACGCGCGATTTCAGGCGCTCATCTGCGACGTGTGGGGTGTAATCACGGACGGCGTGACCCTGTTTGCCGAAGCGAAGGATGCACTCGCCTGTTTTCGCGCGCGATGCGGGCCGATCGCCCTGCTCACCAATAGTGCACGACCCGGACCGCTGGTGACGCGCCGTCTTGAGGCCCTCGGCCTGTCTTCCCGGATCGTGGATACCGTGGTGACCGCTGGCGACTTTGCGCGGACCGTCGTTGCGGAACGGTTCTCCGGTCGCAGACTGGCCCATATCGGTCCCGATTTCGACAGGCCGCTGCTCGCCGACATGCCGACCACGCTGGTCGCCGATCCCGAGGCTGCGGATGTGCTGTTGGTGACGGGGCCGATCTGTGCGGACGTCACCGCCCACCGTCTGCTGCTGAAAGAGCCCGCAAAGCGCCGGATCCCTCTGATTTGCGCCAATCCGGACCGCTGGGTGCGCTACGGCGGGCGCCGGATCCCCTGCGCCGGCCTGTTGGCGGATCTCTATGAAGAAATGGGCGGTCCCGTCATCCGAGCCGGCAAGCCGGCCGCCTTCTGTTTTCATGAGGCGGCCCGCCGCTTAGGGTTCGCCGGTTCCGAAAGCCGGCAGGTGGTCCTGGTCATTGGCGACGGCCTGGAAACCGATATCCGCGGCGCGCAAGCGGCCGGCATGGCCAGCTTGTGGGTGCGCGGCGGGCTGCATGCGAACGAGCTGGAAAACGGAGACGAATCCCTCTTCAGGGAAGCGCAGGTCTGCCCGGATTACGTGATGGACCGGTTGCGCTGGTAGCAGCTTTTCCAAGGCGTATCAGCCGCTTCTCCTTTCCGTTTCATGGCGGCGAGGATGCCTCTTCCGGCCAAGACCATTGCCCAAACCATCGTTTCTTCAGTATCTTGCCCGATCGTCTGGTTGCAGGTCGAGCCGGCATCACGCCTTGCAAGGGCATGGTGACGAAGAGGGAAGGATACGCGCGGGCATGGACGCCGTTCTGGCCATGACGAGCATGCACCTGTGGGTGTCGCTCGTGATTATCCTTGTCGGCATCGCCGCCTATGCTTGGGGGCGTTGGCCGATGGAGACGGTCTCGCTTGCAATCATCGTCGCCCTGCTCTTGTTCTTCCACTTCTTTCCGCTTCCGGTCGGCGCCGAGGGCGGCGCCCCTTTGACAATTCAGCGTCTGCTGAGCGGATTTTCCGATCCCGCTCTGATTGCGATCATTGCGCTCCTGGTCATGGGACAAGCGCTGGTCCATGCCGGGGCGTTGGACGAACCGGTGCGCCGTCTGCTTGCCATCGCCCGGAACGCACCACGCCTTGTGATGCGCGGGATTCTGGCGATCGTCTTTGCGATCTCCGGCTTTCTCAACAATACGCCGGTGGTGGCTGTCTTCATTCCGATTCTCTCCGCGCTTTCCCGCAAGCTGGACATCAATCCGTCGCGAATGATGATCCCCCTGTCCTATGCGGCCATCCTGGGCGGCAATCTCACCATCATCGGCTCAAGCGCGAATCTCTTGGTGGCCGGAGTCTATGTGGAGATCACAGGCGAACGGCTCGGATTCTTTTCCATCACCGTTCCGGGGTTGCTCATCGGTCTTGTCGGGTTCGTGTATGTCGCCTTTATCGCACCGCGCCTGCTGCGCGACCGCGTGCCGCTCATCAGCGGTATGAGCCGGGTATCCAAACAATTCATCGTCCAGTTCGAGGTGCCGAAGGGCAGTTCGCTCGAAGGGGCCAAAGCCGTCTCAGGACTGTTTCCCGCCCT
>CAZJPA010000346.1:0-2339 GCA_964547755.1 uncultured Sphingomonadales bacterium | reverse complement strand
GCACCGTGCTGGTGCCGGCGGTGACCGTGCCGGTCTCGATCGTAGCGGCCTTTTCGGTGATGGCGGCCTTCGGGGTTTCCATCAATCTGCTCACCTTGCTTGCGCTCGTGCTTGCGATCGGTCTGGTGGTGGACGATGCGATCGTCGTGCTGGAGAACATCTATCGGCGCGTGGAGGCTGGTGAGCCGCGTCTGCATGCCGCCTTTCACGGCACACGGCAGGTGGGCTTCGCGGTCATTGCCACGACATTGGTACTGATCGCGGTCTTCGTGCCGATCGCCTTTCTCGAAGGCAATATCGGCCGGTTGTTCGCGGAGCTTGCGATTGCGATGGCGGCCGCGGTCGGGTTTTCCTCACTGGTGGCCTTGACGCTCACGCCGGTGATGTGCGCGCGCATGCTGGTGCGCGAGGGGCCGAAACCCCGGTTCAATCGTTGGTTGGACGAGCGCTTCGCCCGCCTGAAGACCGGTTACGAGCAGCTGCTCGCCATGTTGATGGCCCACAAATGGTCGGTGTTCTCTCTGTTTCTGGCCCTGTTCGCTCTGATTGCCGGGTTGCTGCATGCCCTGCCCCGGGAGCTGACCCCGCGTGAAGACCGCGGCGCGTTCTTCATCAGCATCCGAGGCCCCGAAGGCGCCGGCTTCCCCTACATGCGCCATTGGGTGCAGGAGATCGAGAAACGCACGCTTTATCTCGTGAACGAAACCCATGAGGCGCGGGTGGTGATCACGCGGGCGGAGGGCGACAATACTGCCTTTGGTGTCGTCGTGCTTGAGCCTTGGCACAAGCGCAAGCGCTCGGCCGCCCAGATCATCCGCGAGCTGCGCACCCGCTATGCCGATGTCGCCGGGGTTGAGACATTCGTGATCATGCCGCAAGCGATCGCGCGTGGACGCGGCTCGCCGGTGCAATTCGTGGTGGGCGGTAACACCTATGCCGATCTCGCCCGCTTCAAGGCCATCCTGCAGGAGGCCGTGCGCGATCTCCCGCTTCTCGAACCGGATTTCGACTACCGCGAAACCCAGCCGCAGCTGAAGCTGCGCATCGATCGGGACCGGGCGGCCGACCTTGGCATCTCGGCGGCCACCATCGGCCGCACGCTGGAGACCATGCTCGGCGGCCGGCGGGTCACCACCTTCCTCGATCGCGGCGAGGAATACGACGTCCTGCTGCGCGCCGAAGATACCGATCGCCAAGTGCCGGCTGATCTCGCCAACATCTATGTGCGTTCGGAACGCAGTGGCCAGTTGGTGCCGCTGGCAAGCGTGGTGGACCTTGTCGAAGAAGCCGGCCCTGCCACGCTCAACCGCTACAACCGCGTGCGGGCGCTCACCTTATCGGCGCAGCTGCCCCCCGGGGCCACATTGGGTGAGGTGTTGACCGCCTTGGAACGCCTCGTGCGCGAGCGCATTCCGGACGCCGTCAGCATCGATTACAAGGGGGAAAGCCGGGAGTTCAAGGAAGCAGGCGGCGCGGTGGCCTTCACCTTCGCGATGGCATTCCTTGTCGTCTACCTGGTACTGGCCGCCCAGTTCGAGAGCTTCATTCATCCCTTCGTGATCATGCTGAGCGTACCGATGGCGGCCGCCGGCGGCCTGCTTGCCCTCTATCTCGGCGGCTCGACGCTCAACATCTACAGCCAGGTGGGGCTGATCATGCTCATCGGGCTCGCCGCCAAGAACGGCATTCTGCTCGTGGAGTTCGCCAACCAGCTGCGCGACGAAGGCCGCTGCGTGCGTCAGGCGATGATCGAAGCGGCCGGCATCCGGCTGCGCCCCATTCTCATGACGTCTTTTTCGACCGTGATGGGGGCGCTGCCACTCATTCTGGCGATCGGCCCCGGCTCGGCAAGCCGCCTGACGATCGGGCTCGTGATCTTCGGCGGCGTGCTGCTGGCGACCGCGCTCACCTTGCTCGTGATCCCCGTGGTCTACGATCTCTTGGCGCCTTACACCCGCTCACCGGGCTACGAGGCCGCCCGTCTCGCCCAACAAGAACAGGAGCTGTCCGGTCGCGACCGCCTCACCCACCCGGCCGAATGAGAATGCAGGCACGAATCGGCACAGGTGTCAGGGTCGGCATGCGACAGACCCGCCCAGTCCAACTTGGGGCAAGAGACCGTCAGTCGATCTCATGGACGGGAATGCGGCGTGCCGGCCAAGGGGCCGTCAAGTCACAGAGATAGGCTTCCAGACATTCGGCTTCGAGCCGCACCGTGGCCCCGCCGGCGAATTCGAGCAGCACCACGCCGCCCACACCATCCGTCTCCGGCTCCCAGGCGATGGAAGGATTGAACGGGTCGGGGATATGTCGGTGTATCTAGACTGGGATAATGTGCC
>CAZJPA010000345.1:0-2358 GCA_964547755.1 uncultured Sphingomonadales bacterium | reverse complement strand
GATCCGGATCCAGACTGTGGCGCCCTTCCTCATCACGCACATGCAGATGCACGGCTGCCGCGCCTGCCGCAACCGCCTGCTCGGCCGCTTCTGCCAGCTCCGCTGACGTGATCGGCAAGGCGGGATGATCCGCCTTGCTGCGCCGGGCGCCGTTCGGGGCGATCATGAGGAGAACGTCATCATCCGGAAACACGGCGATTCCTCTTCTCTTAAGCCGTTTCCCCCTTAAGCGTGCTTCCCTCACGCGGCGAAGACACGATCGAGCGTCCGTTCCAGACGCCTGACGAGTTCGGCCAGCTCGTCTTCGGAGATGATGAAAGGGGGGGCGAGCAGGATATGGTCACCCCGTCGCCCGTCGATCGTCCCCCCGGCCGGATAGCACAACAGCCCTTCGGCCATGCCGGCCGCCATAACCCGACGATGAATCGCGTCCTCGGGCGGGAAGGGGCGCTTGCTCGCCCGATCGGCGACGATCTCCAGACCGATGAGTAGGCCGCGGCCACGGATGTCGCCGACATGCGGATGCGCGCCAAGGCGTGTCTTGAGCAGCTCCTGCAACTGAACGCCCCGTTCGCGCACGCGTGCAAGCAGCCCTTCTTCTGCGATGACATCGAGCACAGCCTCGGCCGCCGCGCAAGCGATTGGATGGCCCATATAGGTGTGACCATGGCGGAAACTGCCCGAGCCTTCCACAAATCGCTGGTAGATCGGCGCGCGCACCAGCACCGCCCCGATGGGTTGATAACCGGCGCCCAGTCCCTTGCCGAGCACGAGGATGTCGGGCGTGATGCTCTCCTGCTCGCAGGCGAACAGCGTGCCGGTGCGGCCCATGCCGCACATCACCTCGTCCAGAATGAGGAGGATGCCGTAGCGATCGCAGATCGCCCGCACGTGCTGGAAGTAGTCTGCTACCGGCGGCACGGCTCCTGCGGTGGCGCCGACCACCGTTTCGGCGACGAAGGCAGCCACCCGATCGGGGCCCAGTTTCCAGATCAGGCGCTCCACGTCGGCGGCGGCCTCGGCGGCGTATTCCGCCTCGCTCTGATCGGACCGCTGCTCGCGATAGGCATAGCAGGGTGCCGCATGCGCGATTCGGGCCAGAGCCGGGCGAAACGGCTCCTGACGAAAGACGGAATCCCCCAACGCCAGGGCCCGCAAGGTGGCGCCGTGATAGCTTCGGCGCCGCGCAATGAAGTGCGTTCTCTGCGGTTCGCCGTTTTCCACATGATATTGGAGGGCGAGCTTGAGCGCCGCCTCCACCGCCTCCGAGCCGCCGCAGACGAACAAAGCGTGGTCGAGATCACCCGGAGCGGCGGCCGTCAGTCTGACCGCGAGATTCTCCATCGGCGCATTCGTAAAGAAGGCGGTATGCGCATAGGCCAGCCGCGCGGCCTGCTCCTGGATCCGGGCAACGAGGCGGGGATGGCCATGCCCGAGCGAGGAGACCGCCGCCCCGCCCGAGCCGTCGAGGTAACGCCGGCCATCCGCATCGGTCAACCAGACACCATTTCCCGAGACCGCCATCGGCAACGGATGCGTGAGCGTGCGGTGAAACACATGCGAGCGTGTCGATGGATTCATGTCTTCTCCGTTCTCCAAGCCTGTCTGTGCGATTACATCGCGGCGCGTTCATTCGACTGCTTCTCCACTGAGATGGGACGCTCACCCAGCGCGCTTGCGGTCAGCGGAAGCCGGTTCCGGCCGGTCCATCGTGTCCTCTTCACGCACATAGGCGCCGAAGCGCCCCAGCTGTTCCTCACTTGCCCGCAATGTTTCGAGAAAGCGCCGGCCGCCGCGCGCGATCATCGCCGCCGCCAGCATCTCCACCAGTGCCACCGCCGGCGCCACCGTGCCGGGAATCTGCGGACCGTCGCGGGTGAATTCCAGGATCACGCTCGCCCCCTGAGCAAGGGGTGAGAGAACCGTGTCGGTGACCGTGATGATGCGCGCGCCGCGCTCGCGGGCGAACGCAACGGCCTTTACGCTGGCGGTTGAATACGGGGCCATGCCGATCACGAGCAAGATATCGCGTTCGCCGATTTCCCGCAGGCTGTCCGCAAAGGTTCCCGCCAACCCGTCCATCAGCCGCACCTGCGCACGCACCATCCGCGCCGCGTAGGCGAAGGCAAACGCCGCCGAAAAACAGCTGCGCATGCCGCAGACATGGATGCTGCGGGCGCGCGCCAGCATCTGCCCGCATTCAACCAGCACTTCCGGCCTGTTGCGACGGATGAGGGTGGCCATGTTCGCCTCATGCGCCGCCTGGATCTCGACAAGCAGCCGAGTGGTGGCCTGCGCGCGCCGCCCGCTCCCTTGCTGAAGACGCGTGGCACGGGCAAGAAAGGTCTCCGGCTTTTT
>CAZJPA010000344.1:0-2375 GCA_964547755.1 uncultured Sphingomonadales bacterium | reverse complement strand
CCGGTTATCGACATCCTCGACTTCGAGAACAAGCTTGACGACATCCGAGAGGCCTTCGCCCCCTATTACGAGGAGAGCGAGATCGACGAGCCCACCGACTTCAACCAGATTTACACGGTGAAGACCAAGCTCGACGACTTCCATTATTACCACTGGTCGGAGGTGGACGGCCTGGCCCGGGACTACTTCCTGAAGGGCGGTGTGATCGACGACAAGGAGCAGGCCAAGCTCCATCGCTGGATCGATCCTGCGGTTGATCGCTTCCGGGCCGAGGAGGACGAGAACCGGCGCGAGGATTTCCGCGCGCTCCTGGTCCAATACATCCGGTTTTACAGCTTCGTCGTCCAGATGGTGCCGCTTGAGGATACCGATCTTGAAAAGCTCTATGTCCATGCCCGGTTTCTCAAGAACAAGCTGCCACGGCGTGACGCCGGATCGCGCATCGATCTCGACGACGAGGTGGCGCTCGCCTTCTATCGGCTGGAAAAGAAGTTCGAGGGATCGGCATCCCTGACCGGCGACGAGGACGGCGTCCTGGCCGGGCCATCAGAGATCGGCACCGGCCATGTGACCGAAGAGAAGCTCGCGCCCTTGTCTCAGATCATCGAGGTCCTGAATGAGCGTTACGGCATGAACCTGACCGCCGAAGACGCGCTCCTGGGCGAGCAGATGAAGGGCGACCTCCACAAACAGGAGGAACTGGAAGAGCAGGCCCGCAACAACGATCTCGACCGCTTCCGCCATGTTTTCCTTCCCCGTGCCCTGGAGGCCTTCGTCAGGAGAACCGAGCGCAACGCCAAGGTCTCCAACGACTTGATGGAAAACGAAGCGGCCAGGAACTACTTCTTCGAAGCCATCATGAAGCGGTTCTATGAGGATGCGCGCGCCGGTGCCCGCGACCAACCGACCAAATAACCCTTTTGGGGACTGCTGGGAGCCCTCAAAGGGCCTGACGCTGGAGCGAAAGAAGGCGATTATTGAGCTGATTGCGTATGAGGGACTGGAGGCCACGGGCTGAGAGTGGGCTATAGGGGAACTCATTCCCAAGTCGCAAATACTCCGGGGCCAGATCGTCCCGATGGAGAGACCTTTGCGGGCGTGGGCGGCACACTTGGCACAGTCCGGGGCTGGCTCTTTTCTAAACACTTCCCTTCGTAGATCAGAACATTCCTGGCCCTGAGGGGCCGAACGCACCAACACGATCAGGAGAACATTCAATGACGACGACCGAAGGGCCGCCGCGTCTTCGCACGCGCGACCTTGACAACCTCTTGGGGCTGGACCTGCCGGCCCGTGACTACCTCATCGATCCTTGGCTTAAGCAGTTCGAGAGCGCCATGATCTGGGCACCCGCAGGAGTGGGCAAGACCATGTTCTGTCTGTCGCTGGCGCTGGCGATTGCCGGCGGTGGGGAGTTCCTCGGCTGGAAGGCTCGGAAGCCCCGCAAGGTGCTGGTCTTCGATGGGGAAATGTCCATTCACGACCTGCAAGAGCGCCTGAGGATGCTCGCGGGGACCATCGGGGGGCTCGATATGGCGGCCGCAGGAAAGAACCTGAAACTCTGCTCGCGGCAGGATCAGGACCCGGACGTTCACTTTCCCGACTTCGGCACCGAGCGCAGCCAGAAGGGCGTACTCGATTATGCGCGCCGGGCGGGGTTCGATCTTGTGATCCTCGATAATCTGAGCACCCTCGCCAGTGTTGACGATGAGAACAGCGCCGCCGCCATCGGCCCGGTTATCAAGTTCCTCATGCAACTCAAGCAGTCCAACATTGCGTGCATCGTGGTGCACCACTCGAACAAGAGCGGGAAGGAATATCGGGGCAGTACCAACCTTGCGACCACCTTTGAGGTCATCCTTGGGCTGCATCGAGCGAGTTCCGTTCTGGACACCGAAAGCGGCGCGAAGTTCACCACCGAATGGACCAAGTTCCGAGGCGTCCGGGATGAGACCATCGGGCCGCGAAGGGTCAGTCTGGTGGGCACCGACGGGGTTTCCAAGTGGGAAGTTGAAAGCGACGCCAGCGAGGTTCTGGAAGCCATCGCGGAGATGCTTCGGCTGGGGGAGTACCCGACCCAAGACGCGATCATAAAAGCGTTGCCGGAAAGGTTCTGGCCGAACCCCGATAGCCCACCATCGAAGGGGTGGGGCAACAAGCAGTTCCGGCTCCTGCAATCATTGGGGATCATGACCAAGCATGAGGTCCGAACGTGTCTCGATGTGGCCGCCGAAGAGGCCGCGCTGGGCGATGAAGAAGATTTCTGAGTTCACGCCTGTTCGCTGATGTCGGCCCTTCTATAGGGCCTTCATAGGAACCTCAATTCACGGTTCATGTGTTTACTAGCCCCGTGAACCGTGAACTCCCGCGCTCAG
>CAZJPA010000343.1:0-2389 GCA_964547755.1 uncultured Sphingomonadales bacterium | reverse complement strand
TGCCGTGCTGAAGCACCACCGCCACCTGCGCCCGCGACTGGTAGAGCGCGAAGGGATCAAGCCCGCTCAAGGCCACCGCTTCCACCGTCACTTCCAGAGTGGGGCGCATGCGGACGATAGCGACCCGTTCAAGGCCGGTGCGATTGGCGTAGACCACCTCCGCCTGCTGGTTGAAGGTGAGCGCCTGCAAGGGCACCGCCACGCCATTGATCGTGAAGACCGGCGTATTGGTGGCATTGGCCGGCAATGGCGCGGTGAAGGCCGAATAGTCGGCGCTGGGCAGGGTGTCGTCGGCTACAGGACCGAACAGCCCCGTCATCTGAAACTTGATCAGCGGCACCTGGCCGGATGCCCATTCCAGGGACAGCGAACCGCGTGCGCCCCCCATCTTGTGCAGAGTGTTGCCCCAGTACAGATACTGATAGACGGATTCTGCCTGATCCAGATCGGCAAGGGGCGCATAGGTCACCTTTTCGGCCCCCACCGTGGCATCGATGGTCTCCGACAGGCCGGCCGCCCGCATCAGGACTCCCCAAGCCGGTGCCGTGCCGGCCACACCGGAGCCGGCGGCTTCCACACCGAACTGCGCCTGTGTGCGCAGGCCACTCTTGAAGCTCGGCGTATTACCGACGTCCGGGGTGTCGAGATTGCGTTCGGCGCCGTCGGCCTGCAGCGGGGTCAGCGTGAACCCCGTGGTCAGGATGGCATTCGCCGTGGCGCTGAGCGCGGGGTCAACATTGTATGCCGTCTCCACGCCGGCGAGCACGAGTTTCTGGTCGACCGTTCCGGCCATGATGAAAGTCTCCTTTTTGCTGGCTTCTCACTCTTGGCGATCGTGCGGGCACAGCCGGTCAGCGAATGACGAGCATTGCGCCCCCTCCTACTCGTGCAGCGGCCCTTTGCCCTCGGGGATGACCCGCATTAGGTCATCTCCATTCCCTCACGCTGTAGCGAGCATCTCGTCGTGCCGGAATGTCATCATCCAGATCAGGCTCCCCTTCTCCGCCTGGACCAGGTGGCCCGTGCGATAGAAGAGAGGAGGGGTGGACGGATCTGGCTGCCAGCCTTCCAACGCATGGCGGATGTGCAGGGCCCAGCCCAGCACGTCCGGGCTGATGACATCGGCCGGCGTTCTTTTTATCCGTTGAGCGATGGCCCTTCCTGTTGCGGCCCTTCTGTTTCCAGGCGGGGCCGCCTGGGCTTGTCTGCGGTTGCGCTGGCTGTGTGTAGTGAAAAGAAACAATGTCCGCCCCCGGGAGCGGGGACCTTGTCGGATGGCCAGAAACTGCCGGGGGGGGAGGGGGGAATGATGGCAATATTTAGCAGATAAGCGTCGCGGATGCCAGAGCTTTGCAGCCAGGACGGCTTTCACCCACGGGCATGATCGGTTAAGCAAATGAAGAGGGCAACGGCCGACTTGGAAAGTGTGATCGGCTCATGGCGCGTACACGCACGGTTTATCTGTGTCAGTCCTGTGGCGGGGAGACGCTCAAATGGCAGGGGCGCTGTCCGCATTGCGGGAGCTGGAACACGCTTACCGAGCAACGGGCGGCGCAGACGGGAGCCGGCACCCGCACAACGGTGCCGGGGCGGGCCTTGGCCTTCGAAACGCTTGCGGGACCCGTCACGCGGCCGCCGCGTCTGAAGACGGGAATAGGAGAGCTCGACCGCACCCTGGGTGGCGGGTTGGTGCCGGGATCGGTGGTTCTGCTGGGAGGCGATCCCGGCATCGGCAAATCGACGCTCGTGCTCCAGGCTCTGGCCGCTATGGCGCGATGCGGTAACCGGGCGTTGTATGTCACGGGCGAGGAATCGCCGGCCCAGATCCAAATGCGGGGCGCGCGCCTGGGCGTGGGTGACGCCCCGCTTGCGTTGCTGGCGGCCACGGATGTCGGAGACATTCTGGCAAGCTGGCGCGCGTCCGAGGGATTTGACGTGATATGCGTCGATTCCATTCAGACCTTGCATCTGGCCGGTATCGAGGCGGCGCCTGGGACCGTCACCCAGCTACGGGCGAGCGCGGATCTGCTGATCCGGGAAGCCAAGACGCGAGGCGCGGCGCTGATTCTCATCGGTCATGTCACGAAGGACGGCCAATTGGCGGGCCCCCGCTTGCTCGAGCACATGGTGGATGTCGTGCTCTATTTCGAGGGTGAGCGCGGTCACGAATATCGCATTCTCCGCGCGGTCAAAAACCGCTTTGGTGCCACCGATGAAATCGGCGTTTTCGAGATGACGGCCGGCGGGCTGACTGAGGTGGCCAATCCGTCCCGGTTGTTTCTGCCGCATGCGGCCAGTGAAGCGCCGGGCACGGTCGTCTTTGCGGGCATGGAGGGTTCCTGGACGTACAGGGGACCTGGACGGGGATGGTGATGTGGACAAGGATGAT
>CAZJPA010000342.1:1247-2412 GCA_964547755.1 uncultured Sphingomonadales bacterium | reverse complement strand
CGGAGTGTCGCAGCGCATTGCAGGCCGGCATGACCGGCACCCAGGATGACGACTCGTTCGCTCGTCGCTGTTGGCGTGTCCTGCTGCGCCATGATGATGGTCCTCGTTCTTACCAGGGTGTGGATGAAAGCTTTGCGTCATTAGAATGGCGGGAAGCAGGAAGCAAGAATCTTGCGCGTGCCCGGTCCTCTGTGCCGCCGGGCTTGTCAGTGCATGCAAGGAGTCTTAAAGGTCGAATGACCGGGATCGTCGCGGGGGCGTGCATGATTGGGAAGCTGGCAATGAAGACGGCATTCTTGGCGACAGCGGCGAGCATGATTTTTCTGATGACATCTGCGGCCATGGCGCAGGACAATGGGGCAGCCGGTGATCCGGCGCGCGGGGCCAAGATCTTCCGGATGTGCATGGCCTGTCACACGATCAAGAAGGGAGCGCCCAATCGGATCGGACCGAACCTGCATGGTGTGGTCGGTCGCAAGATCGCGGGTATGCCTGGGTTCAATTATTCACCGGCGTTGAAGAAGCACGAGGGTGTCTGGGACGAGAAGACGCTTGATGCCTGGCTCGCCAATCCGCGCCAGTTCGCGCCCGGAAACCGCATGGCTTTCGCTGGGGTGCGGCGTCCTCAGGACCGCAAGGACCTGATCGCTTATCTGAAGTCCATGAGCGAGGACTGAATCTTCTCTTTCTCGAACACATAAGCTTGCCCCGCAGGATGACCATCTCGGATCGGGGTGGCGTGCGCGCCCGTCTGCCCGGCAAAGATGGCAAGACGGGCCGCTCTTGCCGCGTTCTGGTTTGCGCCTGATCATTCAGGATCGATACAGCTGCGGTTCAGGACGGGTTCAGCCGTCACCTTCTATCTTCTCCGGTGTCGTCGGATACGGCGCACAGCTGCGCGAAGCCGGAGCGATGGGAAGGAACGACGGATGACCGGGACAGCGACGAAGACAGCAGCACGATTGACCGGCATGTTGGCTTGCCTGGTGCTGACCGGGGCCTTGACAACACCGCGTGCCATGGCCGGGGAAAGCGGCATTGTGAGCGCGGCGGCCTATCATGGCCATGGGGGCAGACACGCGGCCCATGTGGGATATGATCATCGGCCCCATCATTATCGGGATTATCGCTATCGCCGTCACCATTTCGGTCACGGCTACTATCG
>CAZJPA010000342.1:0-1147 GCA_964547755.1 uncultured Sphingomonadales bacterium | reverse complement strand
GCCTAGGCCTCCTTGTCGGCACCGCTTGCTTCCTGGGCGCGTGTTCCAGGCTGGATGCGTTGGGCAAGGGCGGCGGCGAGGAAAGCGTCGATGTTGCCATCCAGCACGTCCTGCGGCTGAGTGCTCTCGACCCCGGTGCGCAGATCCTTGACCATTTGGTAGGGCTGGAGCACGTAGGACCGGATCTGATGCCCCCAGCCGATGTCGCCCTTGGCGGCATGCTCGGCGGCCGCCTGTTCCTCACGCTTCTTCAGTTCCAGTTCGTAGAGCCGGGCCTTCAGCATCTTCATCGCCTGGGCGCGGTTCTGATGCTGCGAGCGTTCGTTCTGACAGGCGACGACGATACCGGTGGGCAGATGCGTGATACGCACCGCAGATTCCGTGCGGTTCACATGCTGGCCGCCGGCTCCTGAGGCACGGTAGACATCCACGCGCAGATCCTTGTCCTGGATCTCGATTTCGATGTCGTCCTCAATCACCGGATACACCCACACGGAGGCGAAGCTCGTGTGCCGGCGGGCACTGGCATCGAAAGGTGAGATGCGCACCAAGCGGTGCACGCCGGATTCCGTCTTCAGCCAACCATAGGCGTTCTCGCCCTTAATCAGGACGGTCACCGACTTGATGCCCGCTTCTTCACCGGGTGAGAGCTGCACGATCTGGGTCTTGTAGCCACGTCGCTCCGCCCAGCGCAGATACATGCGAAGCAGCATTTCGGCCCAATCCTGGCTTTCCGTGCCGCCTGCGCCGGCATGGATTTCGAGGTAGCAGTCGTTGGCATCCGCCTCGCCGGAGAGCAGGCTTTCGATCTCCTTTTCCCGTGCGCGGCGGGCAAGGGCATCGAGACCGCCGATGCATTCGGAAACCATGTCCTCATCATCTTCGGCCTCGGCCATTTCGACGAGTTCGATCAGCGATTCGAGCTCGTCTTCCATCTCGCGGGTCGCCTCAATCTGGGACGCCAGCCGATTGCGCGCACGCATCACCTTGCGGGCGCGTTCCGGATCGTTCCAGAGCGCGGGATCTTCGGCTTCCGCGTTCAGCTCGGCCAGACGATCGAGAGCCCGATCCCAGTCAAAGATACCTCCGCAGATGGGAGAGGGATTCGCGAATTCGATCAACGAGATTCTGGGCTTCGGCACGCATC
>CAZJPA010000341.1:0-2422 GCA_964547755.1 uncultured Sphingomonadales bacterium | reverse complement strand
GGGAGTCCCAGCGCTTGATTGCGTAAATCTGCCGCGCGAAGGGGTCAAGGCCGGTGCGGTTGCACTGGCCGATGAACAGGGCCAGCTCATCATCGGTCGCGCCCTTGGCGATGGTGCGCTTTACAAGCTCCACCTGTTCGCGGCTCATGGGCGTAGCGGCCGGGGCTTGGGGTTGTGTTGTCAGGGCGGGTGCTGCGTTCATGCCGTCGCCTCCTCTTGCTCTTCGTAGTAAGCCCAGCGAGGCAGGGACAAGGGTTGCACGGTGTCGCCGTAGCCGGGCCAGTCGTCCGCCTCGATGCAGGCGGCCAAGGTCGCCAAGTCTTGCTTGTAGCGCTTGCGGCCAAGCTCCGCGTCCATGGCGTCCAGCTCATACACGGCAACCAGGTGCGGCGGTTCCTTTTCCACGGCAACGAACACGAAGCGGCGCACGTCCAGGCCGGTCGCGCGGCAGCCGTCCGCATAGAAGGCGCTTTGCACGTCGTAGCGGTAGCGCCACACGCTCCGGGCAAACTCATCAGGGCTGGCGCAGCTCGCCGTCTTCAGGTCCACCACGTCGCCGGCGGGCGTCAGCCAGTCCGGGCGGCACTTGCATTCAATGCCGGTCTCAGCATCGCACCAGAAGATGGAAAGCTCGGCCTCGCCTTCGGCCAGCAGCCGGCTTGCCGCCGGGTGGTTCGCCACGCTCTCGCGCATGGCTTGGGCGCGTTCCAAGTCGGCGGGCTTTACCAGCTCGCGGCCGGGGTTCGCCTCTTGGGCGGCATGGTGCGCCTTGGTGCCGCATCGGCCGTCAAAGGCTGCGTAGCGCTTCTCCAGCTCGGCAGGCTCCAGCACGGCAGTATGAATCAGCGTGCCCAGACGCATGGCTTGGCTCTCCGCACGTTCCAGCAATCCGTCCAGCTTTGCCCGATACAGGGCGGGGCACTGGCGCACCAAGGCAAGGTCGCTGCGGCTCACGGCGGGGTGGGCGTGATACTCGGCGGCGGGCATGCCGCGCACCACGCGGGCTTCAGAATGGGATGGGGTCGTCATTGTCAAAACCTCCTTCTTGGCTTGGTTCATCCGCAAACGGGTCAGAGATTGCCGGCGCAGGCTTGGCGTCCGCCTTCGCAGCGGGCTTGGCTTTCTTGGGCTTGGGGGCCGGCGCCATGATGCTATCCGCCAGCAGTTGCAGGGCCTCGCGCTCCTCGCCGGTCTGCCGGTCGGTCCAGCGGTTCATCTTCACCTTGCCCATGGCGGCAACGCGGTCGCCCTTCACCGCGCGCGCCAGCCATTCGGCCTTGCCGCCAAAGGCCACCACGTCCAGCCATACGGTACCGCCGTCATCGTCATCGCAGGCCAGCCGTGCCGTGGTCATCGGCTTGCCGCTCTTGGTTGCAACTTCGCGGGGGTCGTAGGCCAAGCGGCCGGATACGCTGGCGACAATCACGCGGCCGCCTCCTCGGGGGCTTCGGGCAGCACGGCCAGCATCTCCGCCCACAGCTCCGCGCGCCGGGTTCGCGGATGGCGGCGCAGCTCGCCGGCGGCTTGCACGGTGTCGCCCATGCGCGCATTTGCCAGCAGGTGAAACAGGCGCGGGTCGTGCGTCGCCACAAGGTCCAGGCTCAGCGCTTGCTCCTCTCCCTTGCCGTCATCGCCGCCGGCGGGCAGTTCCAAGTGGACGCGGGCGCGGACCATGGGGTCAAACTCATCTGGGCCGCGCACAATCTCCGGCGGGCTTGCAAGGGTTCCCTCGATGGTCAGTTGTGCGGGTGTCATCATGTCATTCTCCTTTGCGGTGGTGTTTCAGTAAGGGCGATTGCATCCAGCAGGGCGGCATGAACGATGGGGCAGCGCTCGGGGACGGGGGCCTCGCACTCAATCCAGGTTTGCCACTCTCGCTGTTCGCCGATGTCGTAACTTTCGCGGCTTTCGGAACGCCAGGGGCAGCCGACGCAGCCAGCCTCCGCGCCGGGGGCCAAGGCATTCCAAGCGGCTTCGATGATGATGCCGGCAAGCCGGTTCATGCCTCGCCTCTCAGGCGGGTTGCCCGCGCGTAGCGGGCAAGGTGCAGGGCGTCGGCCTTGCCGTCGTCCACCTTGCGGGCCAGGTCAATGTCAGGGAATAGCCGGCGGGCCATGTTCAGACTGCGCGCCTTTGTGTCGCCAGCGCTGGCGTCCAGCATGGCCGCTTGCCACTTGCGCGGCGTCACCAGCATGTGGGGAATTCCAAGAGCCGCCAGCATCCCCAGCCATGCGCCGGCGTTCATGCCGAAGGTGAACATGGACACCACGCCTTGGCCGGGGCGTGCCGCCACCTTCTCCACGGCGGCTAGGGCGATGCGGTGGCGGCTATGCAGCTCGCGCAGCAGGTCGGCCGCCGCCGCGATGTCGCCCGGCCAGCGCCAGGCTTGTGCGCCTTCGGGGTGGATGATCGCCACCGCGCC
>CAZJPA010000340.1:0-2427 GCA_964547755.1 uncultured Sphingomonadales bacterium | reverse complement strand
GGATCAGTATACACCATGTGGGTGGAGGCGGGACTGTCCCCGAACGGGCCGGAGACGAGGCCTCTCTGCTTCTCTTTATTTTCCGCATATACTCCCCTCAGAAACAGATTAAAGCGATTCATCATTTCTTCGAAGGCGACGGATAGGGGTTGTTCTTCTTGTTTAAGAGCCTCTTTTTCTACAATCACAGCGAAGGGATGAACTGACCTATTCTCTTGGGCCAGTAAACGGATCGCGTCACACAGGACACGTTCACGATCCTTATTAGCCTTTAGTTGTCGCCATGGACTTGATTTAGCGCTATAAATGTGACTTGCGTGGAGCTCAATATTCGTGGGATCGCCAAGATTTAGGTTTGCAACAAACTCATCCGCTTTTTTGATGAGATGGAAGATACTTCGCTCAAATACCGAGATACCAGCCAACACAAAATGCCGGTCATGGGGATTATTTGCTCCACCCGAGCCATCCAAATAGAGGATATGCACGACCCCCTCCCCCCATAAAAATGCAGCCGGGTGAGGCTCTGCCTCAACGGACCATCTAAAGGACAGCCCTCCCAACCACGAAATGGAACCTACTTCCCCATGCGTACCAATGTCAAGTTCTTTCTATCATGGGGAGAGGCAATGTTCATCCTCTCACTCTTTTGGTTTTAGTGGCTGAAACGCTGGTGTGCGTAGGAACTTTGCAATCCAATGGACCATGAAAACAGGTCATAGCCGCTGCTCAGTTGCCCTGAGGGACAATCGGGAATAAGAACTCACGACGGCAGGCGTTTCGTGACCTCGCCCAAGGCCCGGTTCGTGAACGCGGCTGCCTTGTCACCGGTCAACTCTTCGCGCAGGACCGCTTCGACGGTCTTGACCGCCGTTTCCGCCGCCACACTCCGCAATTCGCGGATTGCGGTATCGCGCGCCTGTGCGATCCGAACCTGGGCTGCTGCCTCACGTCGGGAGACAAGGCCGGCCAGCGCTTCTTCCGCCTCGCGCGCCATAGCGGCCGCATCGGCTTCGGCTTGTGCGACGATGGCATCCACCTGTTCGTGGCTCTTGCGTTCGAGCTCCCGGGCCGCAGCCAGCGCCGCCTCCGCCTCCTCTTTCAGGCGGCGGGCCTGCTCAAGCTCATCGGCGACCTTGCGCGCATGCGCGTCGAGTGCGGACGCGATATGATGATGCACACGCCAGTAGATCGCTGCTCCCAGAAACAGGAAGAAGGCAACGGCCACCCAGAACTCGGCACTGAACAGCAGATTGCTTTCCTGTCCACCTGCGCCGGCCATCACCCCTGCTCCCTTGCGTTTGCCGTGGTCTGCGCGATGGCGGCATCCAGCATGGCGCCGGGCGCCGGCTCACCCATGATGCGTTCGTGAATGGCCGCCGCCGCGTCACGAGCGATATGAGGCAATTCGGCGAGCACCCGTTTTTTGCTGTCCGCGATGGCGGCTTCCGCCTCGGTGATCTTGGCATGGAGCCGCTCATCAAGGGCCTCAAGGGTGCGTTCCTGCTTTTCGCGGATCTCTTGGCGTGCCCGTTGGAGCACGGCCTGGGCCCGGCTGCGGGCTTCCGCCAGACGCGATTCGACCAGCGCTTTGAGGCGCTCGCTTTCGCGATGCAGCCGTTCGGCGTCGTCCAGATCGGCCGCGACCCGCTCGGCCCGTTCGCTCATCACCCGCTGCAACCGCGGTAGAACGGAACGCGAAAGCACCACGTAAAACAGCGCAAAAGTGATGATCAGCCACGCCACCTGTGGCTCGAAGGTGGAGAAATCGAAGGGCGGGAAATGCGAGCCCTCCTCGGACTTCGGCACCTTCTCGCTATAGGTTTCCATGCCTCACGCTCCCGGACCGGCAGGCCTGGCTCCCACAATCAGATCGCAAAGATCAGGATGAACGCGATCACGAGCGCGAACAGCGCGATCGCCTCGGTCAGGGCAAAGCCCAGCAGCAGATTGCCGAACAGCTTAGGAGCCGCCGACGGATTGCGCAGGGCGCCAGCCAGATAATTGCCGAAGATCAGGCCAAGACCGATACCCGGGCCTGCCACGCCCAGCGTCGCAATGCCGGCACCGATCAGTTTCGCTGCTTCCGGTTCCATGGGTCTTTCCTTCTCCTTGCTTGCCTGGATCGTTCTTCCGTGTTGCTCGGCCCGCTTCCACCATCATGGGCCGGGGACCGTGGCCGCCGCGACGCCTAGACTCGTTTTCGACCGACGTCAATGGGCTGGATGCAGAGCATCATTGAGATAGATGCAGGAGAGCACGGCGAACACGTAAGCCTGCAAGACGGCGACGAGAAATTCGAGAGCGGTCAGCGCGAATGTGAACGCCAGCGGCAAGGCGGCGCCGAGAAGCCCGAGCGCCCCGCCGAAGGCCTATCGGCTTTGAACTGCCGCTGGCCTGTCACCGCATCATCGTGGCCGACAACCC
>CAZJPA010000339.1:0-2428 GCA_964547755.1 uncultured Sphingomonadales bacterium | reverse complement strand
GCGGCCTGTTCGGGGTCTATGCCGGCACCGGCCCGGAGCAGATCGGCGAGCTGATTCCGGTGATTTCCGGCGAGATGGCCGGCATGCTGGATAATGTCGACGTGGCCGAGGTCGCGCGCGCCCGAGCGCAGCTCAAGGCCGGCCTGATGATGTCGCTGGAAAGCTCGACCGCGCGGGCCGAACAGATCGCCCGCCAGCTTCTGGTCTTTGGCCGGGTCATTCCCATCGATGAGCTGGTCGGCCATGTCGACGCGGTGGATGTGGCGGCCGTACGCCGGGTTGGTGAGCGGATCATTGCCGCCGGGCCGCCGACGGTGGCGGCGGTCGGGCCGATCGGGGCCTTGGAGCCTTATGAGCGGATCGCGGGCCGATTTCACTGATGCCGCCGGTCGGCAGCAAGCGCGGACCGATCCGGAGGCGCGGACCGGGAGCCGCTGGCGGCTGCGTCTGGCGCGGGCGGGTGTCGGCCCGGTGATCGCCGGAGATCGCGTATTTCTGCGACCGCCGCGACTCGGCGACTGGCGGGCCTGGGTTGCCTTGCGCCGTCAGTCACGCGACTTTCTTGCCCCCTGGGAGCCGGTGTGGAGCCGGGATCATCTGAGCAAGGCGGCGTTTCGTCGCCGCCTGCACCACTATCGCCACAACGAGACGGTGCGTGCTTTCCTGATCTTCCGGCATGAGGATGATGCGCTCCTCGGCGGCGTGACGCTGAGCAACATCCGCTTCGGCGTCTCCAAGTCGTGCTCGCTGGGCTACTGGATCGGCGCACCCTATGCCCGTCAGGGGTACATGAGCGAGGCGCTTGACCTGGTCCTGAACCATGCCTTCTTAAGCCTCGGCCTGCATCGCATCGAGGCCGCCTGTCTGCCGGCCAATGAAGCCAGCCGGCGGTTGCTCGACAAATGCGGTTTTCGCCAGGAGGGCCTGGCCCGCGAATATCTGAAGATCAACGGCCGCTGGCAGGATCACCTGCTGTTCGCATTGCTGAAATCGGATCCCCGGCCGTAGAGCCGGCGTACAGATCGGGTGCAGGTCCAGCTTATGTCTTGTAGTTATAAATATCTTAGGGTAGTTTATCATTGTATGCGATAACATTAATAACTTTGCATAAGGTCTCTCAATATGGACCAGCTTCGCAATCCATTCGGCCCCGGGGCCGGAACGCCTCCACCGGCTCTGGCCGGTCGCGAGGAGATTTTGGAAAAAGCAAACATCACGCTGGCACGCGTTCGTAATGGTCGCCCGTCAAAAAGCTTTTTTCTCGTTGGGTTGCGCGGAGTCGGGAAAACAGTCCTGTTGAACCGGGTTCAGGAGATCGCGGAAGGCAATGATTACAAGGCGGTTTTGATAGAGGCCTCCGAGAACAAACGTCTTGCGGCGCTCCTGGTTCCTCACATCCGGCAGATTTTATTTGCGCTTGATCGTTTCGAGAATGTCAGTGAACACGTGAAGCGTGCCTTACGTGTGCTCAAGTCGTTCGCAAGTGCGGTTCGGGTAAATCTTGGAAATATTGAAATTGGTTTGGACATAGAGCCGGAACGCGGGACGGCTGACAGCGGCGACCTGGAGATAGACCTGTCGGAACTTTTCCTTGCCGTGGCACAGGCCGCGGCCGCGCGGGGAAGAGCCGTTGCCATCATCATAGACGAAGCTCAATATCTACCCGAAGATGACCTGAGCGCCCTGATTATGGCGATCCACCGGATTACCCAGAGACAACTTCCTCTCGTGTTGGTCGGTGCGGGTCTGCCACAACTTGTAGGTCTCACGGGAAGGTCGAAATCATATGCGGAGCGCTTGTTCGATTTTCCGGAAATAGCGGCTCTTGCTCCGCCAGATGCCCGAAACGCTCTCAAGCAACCTGCGCGCCGAGAAGGAGTCGAATTTGATGACGAGGCATTGAATGAAATCGTGCGGGTTACCCAAGGCTATCCATATTTTCTGCAGGAGTGGGGTTACCAAACATGGAATCTTGCCGAGACTTCTCCGATTACACGCGACACGGTTCATGCCGCCAGTCATGCGGCCGTCAGAAGCCTGGATGAGGGATTCTTTCGGGTTCGATTCGATCGACTGACGCCACGCGAGAAGCAGTATCTTCGAGCCATGTCGGAGCTGGGCAGCGGCCCGCATAGATCTGGCGATATTGCTGAAATGCTTCACGTCGCGGTGCAGACCGTTGCCCCGCTTCGCAGCGCGCTTATCAAAAAAGGTATGGTGTTTAGCCCCGCCCATGGCGATACGGCCTTTACCGTCCCGTTATTCGATGAATTCATGAAACGCATCATGCCGCAGTTTCCGCTGCCGCCGAATTAGTCAATTCAACGGGCGCTGCGGAAATCCCTTTCGGCGACAGACTTGACGAAGTGTCAGGCGTGGCCGGCTTCGGTCGACAGCATCGAGACGTCGACGCCGAGCTTGGCCATCG
>CAZJPA010000338.1:0-2430 GCA_964547755.1 uncultured Sphingomonadales bacterium | reverse complement strand
TAGAAGAAACGTACGGTTACACGCTGAAAAGAAAATAAAAACAGACAGATTTAAATTTAGGGCTATTTTAAATTACCGGTGAAATATACCTGTAGGCGGCTTTGGATTGGGGGTGTGCTCTTCTGGCAGAGGCACACTATAGTCGTCACAAACTTTTTCAGCACAATCCCGATAGAAATTTCGGGTGATAGGGCGGTTTGAACCTAAATGTTCCGCGACCAAAGCTCGATACTCTTCTTCGAATATCTGAGATTTTGTTGTGTATTGTAAATTTGAATCATTGATATAATGGTTTATTTCATGGATAAGTGTTGTTGCAACTTCTGTGGGCGTGAGAGCTTCCGATATATAGACTCTATTTTTGTAATAGAATCCATAACACCCATCGGTTACTTTTTTAGCAAACTGTTTGGGGGCGACAAAATGCATATTCATATCCGTAGCCGTTTCCAGGGCGAGCTCTGGAATAAGCAGTCCGCATTAAATATCTATCGTATTTCTTCATATGCAGCATAATTAAAATTTATCCCCGATACTAAATTGCCCTCATGATAGTGCCAAATTAATTTTCTAATTGACTGAATTAACATCTTAGTATTGGTGAATGATTTGCATCCATATATTTTTTTCTTCAACCAATTCCAAAATCGCTCTATCGGGTTATATTCTGGTGAATATGGTGGTAAAAAATATAGCTGAACCCATGAATGCTTTTTTAAAAATTTACGTACTTTTTTGCTGCGATGAATAGAACCATTGTCCAAGATAAGTATCAGCTTCTTATCCTTATATGATTGGTGCAATTGATGTAAAAAAGCGATAAAATTATCGCTATTTCCTTTGTTTGCTTGCTTCCAATAAAACTTACTGCTTGTTAGCGCAAGCGCTCCAAATAATGTTTTGCTTAATCTATTTTTTACAGTTGCTACCGTTTTTTTTCTCCCTTTCTAAACCAGCCCCTATTTACATAAGGTTGATTTGAAAAGTGAGCTTCGTCAACAAAAAAAACCTCTGAGGAAACCGAGTCTTCATCTTTGATTTTTGATACTATTTCAGATATAACAGATTTTTTTTCGGCAGGTGTCGGTGCATTTTCTGGTGTGGTTTTTGAAAATCGCTTGTACACAAAATTTTTCTTATTTAGTGCTTTCAAAACAGTGTTTTCACATACCTGGTATCCCTGTTTAGATAACCAATCACGAAGAATATTAATTTGCCATCCATTTTCTTGATACCCGAAGCTCTGGGGGGACTTGCTAAGAAGTTCATCGATATGAGCCTCAATAAATGTCGCTTTAACTGGCGGCCTTCCTGGCTGTTTCTTTGACTCTAAACCTGAAATGCCTTCTTGTTCATACCGATGCAACCATAATCGAATTGTATTAATATTGCGATCTAATTGTCGTGCTATTTGTGGAGGGGATTTGCCTTGACCCGCTAATAAAATATAGTGAGCCCGCTCACGTGCAGCAGATTTACGATTCATCCTTAATATATTTAAATCAAGAATTTCAGCTTCAGATAAAGATATCCGTATCATTGTTCAACTTCTTACATTTATATTACTATCAACCTATAGTTTACCATAAAATTGTATATGCACTAAATATTTAATGCGGACTGCTTAACACCAAGTCCATAAAACTGAAATTGTAGAGCATGACTAACAAGCTTATAAGCCTGCTCACCATACACCGCAATATCTATGGCTCTACCTGTGGTATGTGAGCCATTAGAACCTGATCTGGCAACACTTTCCCGAACAAATTTTTAATTTATTTTTGAGTGCATCTCATAATCTTCTGGTGAGCAATAATCATTTGCTGAATGAATCCGTTTTCGATTATAAAAAATCTCAATGTACTCAAATATTGAATTTTTAGCTTCATCTCTAGTTTTATAATTCATGTGATGGGTTAGCTCGGTTTTTAGCGTATGAAAAAAGCTTTCGGCTACACTGTTATCCCAGCAGTTTCCCTTGCGACTCATGCTTTGAGCAACGCCATGTTCTTTGAGTATTTTTCGGTGACTTCCTGAAGCATATTGGCTACCCCTGTCTGTGTGCCATATTAAGCCGCGTTCTGGCTTTCTTTTCCACAGAGCCATCAGTAGAGCATCATTAACAAGTGAAGCTTTCATATGCTCTCCCATCGACCAACCAACAACACGTCTAGAAAAGAGGTCAATGACTGTTGCTAAGTAAGCGGTCATTTTGCCCCACTCTTGACGTAACAAGAAATCAAATTTTTAAATTTTCAGGGGAAATGTTATATGGCAACAAAGCATCAAGTTCTTGCTCTGTAGATATATTTGGAATGTGTGTTAAAATGCAGCGCAAATATGAATACGGTTCAACACCATTTTCTTTAGCTGACTCGATAACAGAATAAATCACCTCAGCAGCCTTAACCCCAGCCACACTATTATAAA
>CAZJPA010000337.1:0-2431 GCA_964547755.1 uncultured Sphingomonadales bacterium | reverse complement strand
GCCGCAGCTTGTCATGCGGGAAATAAATTAGGTTTTACTCGGAGTCTGTTTTGGTCAGGATTGCGCGATGAAAGTCGATAATGCACAACTGATGCGACTGGCAACCTACGCTTCCATGACGGTAGCCATTGTGCTGATTCTGACCAAAACAGTGGCATGGGTAATGACCGATTCTGTCAGCCTGATGGCGACCCTGATTGACTCCTGCCTCGATGCGCTGGCTTCGCTGGTCAATCTGATTGCGGTGCGCCATGCCCTGACCCCGGCGGATAAACAGCATCGTTTCGGCCATGGCAAGGCTGAAGCGCTGGCCGGACTCGGACAGGCAACATTTATTACCGGTTCCTCCCTGTTTCTGATACTCGAAGCAATCTCTCACCTCTTGCATCCGCAACCCATCATGGCCATGGGGGTCGGCATTGCCGTGATGATTATTTCGATTGCGGCAACGGTCGGATTGCTGATATTTCAGAAATATGTCATCAGCAAAACCGGCTCAACCGCCATCAAGGCCGATCACCTGCATTACAAAACCGACCTGCTGGTCAACGGCAGCGTGATTGTTGCGCTGCTGCTGGCCTGGTACGGCTGGCCGGGATTTGATGCTGTGTTTGCATTGGGTATTGCCGCTTATATTTTGTATAGCGCCTGGGAAATTGCCAGTGAATCGTTCGATCTGTTGATGGATCGTGAATTGCCCGCTGAAGACCGTGAACGCATCAAGGCGATTGCCCGCAATCATCCGCAAACGCGCGGCATGCACGATTTACGCACCCGAAAATCCGGCACAACGGTGTTTATTCAACTGCACCTGGAACTCGATGATCAGTTAACCCTGATTCAGGCTCATGCCATTGCCGATGATGTCGAGGAGCGTATCCGGGCCTCATATCCCGATGCCGAGGTGATTATCCATGAAGACCCGGCCAGCCTCGATGAGCCGATGCCGGTGTTTGGCGAATGAGCCGACGGTTGAATAAATATCTGCTGATATGCCTGCTGTGTTGCGGTTTCAGTCTGTCTGCGCTGGCTGCCACTGAAGTGGTGGAAGTCTATTTTCTGCCATTAAATGAAGCTGCCAATGCAGCCCGCAGCCAGTTATCCAATGATGGCAAAGTAGCGGCCATTCCATCACGGCAAATATTGATCCTCGATGATGATCAGGCCCATATCAACAAGGCTAAAATACTACTCAAACGGCTGGATCATCCAGCCGGACAATACACCGCCTTCCTCAATATCGAAGATATCCGTTTGGACAAGAGCAGTGCTGCGGGAGCCAGGATAGGCCTGCCGGGCGGCTGGGTGCAATTGACAGCGGGATATCAGCAATCCGGCAGCCAGCACCGGCAGTCCTTCCAGTTACGCATTTCCGGCAATCAGCCGGGTAGCATGGAAACAGGTGTCTTGCGCATATTCAACCGCGAATCGCGACTGTGGTTGTCGGGTTATGGCCTGATTCAGGCCAATAGCGTGGAGATGATTCCGATTACATCCGGATTTCATATCACAGTTCACCCTGCTGGCGCCAATCAGGTGCGGGTACGCATTGTGCCCTGGATGCAACGCACGGTGGCGCAGATTCAGAGCCAGCATGAAATCCTGCTGGATCTGGGTAGCACGACCAACCCGGCTACGCCGCCGTCCAGTGTCGCCAATATGCGCCTGAATGCGCAGCCGCATTTGCAGGCTCAACCGCTTATCGAACTGTCCGGCGCAGCCACCGAGCTGGTGATACCGGTTGATCAGTCGGTAACGATTGCCGCCGCCAATCGTGAAGCGGAAAAACTTGGCTCGGCCTTGTTATCGCAATTCTCCAGCATTGGTAAACGCCGCGTTGTGATTCATTTACGGGTATCTAAACACTAACGCTTCAGGCGATACCACTTCGCTTTGGTCTTGCGCCAGAATTCCCGATATTCCGCATCACTGACCTGGCCGTCGCGATTGGCATCCATGGCTCTGAATCGAGTTTTGGCGCGGCGATCCACCATGGCTTTATACTCTGCATAAGAAACAGAGCCGGATTGATTGATATCCAGTGCCATAAAGGCATCGGCAATTTTATCCGTGGCAGACTTTATTTCGGCAAAGGCCGGAGGCGTCGCCAGAATCAACAGCAAAACAGCAGCAAAGAACCGAACAGACATTATCACCTCACATTCGCACACATTTCAAATATTGCCGTCACAGACAGCAGACGGCATCATATCCGAGTTAATCGATGAACACTACAGGTGAGGGAACATGAAAGCCTATCTGGATTTAATGCGCCATGTGCGCGACCACGGCACGCAAAAAGGAGACCGTACCGGCACCGGCACCCGCTCGGTGTTCGGCCATCAGATGCGTTTTGACCTGTCCAAAGGTTTCCCTCTGGTGACCACCAAAAAAGTACACCTGAAATCGATTATCCATGAATTACTATGGT
>CAZJPA010000336.1:0-2437 GCA_964547755.1 uncultured Sphingomonadales bacterium | reverse complement strand
GTATGTTGCGTCGTTGTTGATGACGACGCCCGAGACACCGGTGAACAGGAAAGCCTGGTAGTCATTATAGTCATAGTAGAAGAAATTGGCGTTGAACCGTCCCAGGCCGTCCAGGATCGTCGACTTGAAGCCGGTCTCATAAGCATAGAGCACCTCCGGACGATAGGGGATGGCGCTCGTCGGCACGGGTAGGCCGCCGGCCAGCTGGGCATTGAAACTGCCCGCTTTCACCCCACGCTTGACGGAAGCCCAGAGCATGAGATCCGGCGTGGCGCGGTATTCGATCCGCGCGACTCCCGCCCAAAGGGTGTCCGACGTCTTGGCCGTGAAAGCGGCCGGACCACCTGCGCCGAAAACGGGACCGATCACGAACTTCGGCCCTTCTTTGATCGCGAAGCTGCTCTGGGTGGGGTAGATCGCCTGTTCGAAGAAATAATCCTTCTTTTCCTGGATCAGGCGCACACCCAGGATCAGCGACAGCTGATCGGTCGCATCATACTGCATATGCAGGAAGCCGGAATAGGAATTGGTCGTCAAGTCGGCTTCCGAGTTCAGATCGAAGGGCGAGCCGGGCACGACGCCGTTGATGGGGAACTTGAGTCCGTCATCGGAGTCGTTGGTGATATTGAGATAGAAGAAGCCGGCCACCCAGGTGAGCGGTCCATGATGGCCGTTGAGCCGCAGCTCCTGGGTCACGCTCGTTGCGTCGATTGCGGCATAATTGGCCGACTGATTGACGGGCGCGGCGTCCACGTCCAGGAAGATCAGCTCGTCGTAGCTCTTGAAGTCTCCGATGTAGGTGAGGGTGATCGCGGACGAGACGTCCCAGCGCAGGCGGCCGTTCCACCCCCAGCTGCGGGTGAAGTTGTGGTCCTTGAAGGCGAAATCCGCCGACGTCCGCCAGCCGGGACCGTCGGGATCGCGATAACCGAAAAAGTCGCCTCCCGGGGCGAAGCGGCCGAAGAGCTCGGTGCCGGGCGCGTCCTGATTTCCGAAGAGCGCATCATTGTCGAGATCGGTGCCGAGATCCACGCCGCCGGGGCCGATGGTGGCCCGCGTCTCGTTCGGTCCGACATCGATGACATTGACGAGCTCCAGACCACCGCCGACCTGCTCGAACACGCCGATGGTGGGCTTGGACTGATAGGGCGCCGAGGCGGTCCGCGTGCGGGTGAAATTCCCTGTCAGCCGCAGTTCGAGACGGTCGGTGGGGGCGAAGGTGAGGATGAAACGGCTGCCGAAGGTGTCGTCATCGGCCATGTTGGCGCCGGCGCCTGGGCCGGGTGGGCCGCCGATCGCCCCTAAGGGGTAGAGATTCTTCAAATATCCCCCATGGCGCTTCCAATAGATGGCGGCGCGGGTGGCCATCTTGTCACTGAGCGGTCCGCCGAGGGCAGCGGTGATTCGGCCGCCATAGGCATCGGCCGGAGAGTCGAACAGGCCGAACTCACCATCGACATACCCTTCCCAACGGTCGAAACTGGGTTGGCGGGAGAGGTAATGAATGAGTCCACCCGTCGCATTGCGGCCGAACAGGGTGCCCTGCGGCCCCTTGAGGATCTCGACGCGCTCGATATCGAACAACCCGAAGTTCTGGCCCGGTAGGGCAGCGATGTAGGCCTCGTCCAAATAGACGGCGTTCGGCGTTTCCACCACGGGGTTGAAATCATTGTTCACGACGCCGCGGATGCTGAACTGCAGCTGCTGACCGGCATGGCTGCCGGCGACATGGACGCCCGGCGAGATGGTCGCCACATCCATGCTCGTCTGGATGCCGAAATCATCGAGCTGCGCACCCGAGAAGGCGTCGATCGCCATGCCGACGTTCTGGACGTTCTGCTCGCGTTTCTGGGCAACCACGGTGATTTCTTCCAACAGCCGACCGCTGGCTTGCGCCGAATCCGCCTGCGTGTGCTGCGGTGCTGCTTCCTGAGGTTCGGCTTGCCCGGATGTGGCCGGCAACGCGGCTTCATCCGCCCGGGCGGCATGCTGTGTCGACCAGGCGACCACGCAGGTCGAGGCGACGAGGATGGCCAAGGCGCTGACACGCAGACGCAGGCTGTCTCGATCAACAGAAGGCGCATAGCTGGAGAGCTCGCGCCGGCACGGGGCGGGACGATGAACGGACATGGGTGTTCTCCCTCTTCCGACAACGCAGGCCGACCATCCGGGTGCGCAATTTTGCCTGTTGTGTTTCTCCCCGATGGCGACCCTGATAGTTTAAGCTTGAAACGATATCTTTGTCAAAGGAAGAATGCGCCGGATCAGTGATCAGTTATCGGTCATCAGTTATCGGTCATCGGATGTCTTGTGGGTAATGGTATGAAGGAATGGCTGGATTCGCCGGATAAACCGGCGAATGACGCTGGAAGAGTGCTATCTCATCCGCCGCCCCCTCTTTCGTCACCCGCCGCCCCCTCTTTCGTCACCCGCCGAC
>CAZJPA010000335.1:0-2443 GCA_964547755.1 uncultured Sphingomonadales bacterium | reverse complement strand
ATGGAAACGATGATCGGCAAGGGTGGGTTTGGCGACAAGGAGTTCGACAGCCTGATCCGGCTCGCAAAATCGGTGTTCGAAGAAATCCAGCTCGAACCCGAAACCTGTGACGACGCCTCGATGACATTGGAGATGGTGCGCGAGTCCGCTCTTGAGAGTTCCCGGCGTCAGGCCAAGGCCGAAGGCAAGAAGGCGGATGGAAAGACCGAGCAGGGAGGCGATGGAGGCGGTATCGAACGCCGCTCGGCTCAGTCGATTCGTGTGTCCGTGGAGCTGCTCGAGAATCTGATGAATCTGGTGAGCGAGCTGGTGTTGACCCGCAACCAGCTCCTGCAGATGGTGCGTGAGCGCGAAGACAGCGAATTCACGGTTCCCATCCAGCGGCTCTCCCAGACGACGACCGAGCTGCAGGAAGGGGTCATGAAGACCCGCATGCAGCCGATCGGCAACGCCTGGGCCAAGCTGCCGCGCATCGTGCGCGATCTCTCTCACGAGCTCGACAAGAAGATCCAGCTCGAGATGCACGGTGCCGAGACCGAGCTCGACCGCCAGGTGCTGGAGCTGATCAAGGATCCGCTCACCCATATGGTGCGCAACTCGGCCGACCACGGTATCGAGACACCGGCCGAACGTGTGGCGATGGGCAAGCCCGAGACCGGCACCATCCATCTCAACGCGATGCATGAAGGCGGTCACATCATCATCGAGATCTCCGATGATGGTCGTGGCATCTCGGTCTCCAAGATCAAGAAGAAGATCCTGGAGAAGGGGCTGGCCACCGAGGCCGAGCTCGCCGAGATGTCGGAAAACCAGATCCAGAAGTTCATCTTCCATCCTGGATTCTCGACGGCCGAGAAGGTGACCAGCGTCTCAGGTCGTGGCGTTGGCATGGATGTGGTCCGCAACAATATCGAGAAGATCGGCGGGACCATCGACATGGTCTCGACCGAAGGTCGCGGCACCACCTTCCGGATCAAGATTCCGCTCACACTCGCCATTGTTTCGGCGCTGATCGTGGAGGCCTCCGGCGAGCGTTTTGCAATCCCGCAAATCAGTGTGCTCGAGCTCGTGCGTGTGGGGGCCAACAGTGACAGCCGGATTGAGCGGATCAAGGACACGCCGGTTCTGCGCTTGCGCAACCGCCTGCTGCCGCTCGTCTATCTCAACGAGATTCTGGGCTTCAAGAGCCATGATCAGATCATGGCCGAAGAGGCTTCCCACAGCGGCTTCATCGTCGTGACGCAGGTGGGCGCCTTCACCTTCGGGATCGTGGTCGATCAAGTCTTCGATACCGAGGAGATCGTGGTCAAGCCGGTGGCGCCGATTTTGAAGCATCTGTCCGTCTATTCCGGCAACACGATCCTGGGCGACGGCAGTGTGATCATGATCCTCGATCCCAATGGCATTGCCAATCTCGCGAATTCTCAGGTTTCCGACGACGAGGCGCATGCGGCCGAGAGCGAAGCCACGGCCGGTCGCCGCCGGGAGGGCGAGAAGGAAACCTTCCTGCTCATGCGTGCCGGCGAGCACGGCCGCAAGGCGGTGCCGCTGTCTTTGGTCGCGCGGCTGGAGGACATCGAGGTCGAGAGGATCGAGGAATCCGACGGCCAGCTGGTCGTTCAGTATCGCGGGGCCCTGATGCCGATCGTGCCGATCGATGGGCTCGAAGCTTTGCGCACGGAAGGCCGCCAGCCGGTGATCGTGTTCACGGACGGCGATTACACCATGGGCCTGGCCGTGGACGAGATTCTCGATATTGTGGAGGACGCCCTCGACATCAAGCTCGGCTCCAAGCGCGCCGGTATCGTGGGCTCGGCGGTGATCGCCGGCAAGGCGACCGAGATCATCGACGTCTCCTACTATCTCGGCAAGGCGTTTGGAGAGTGGATGCGTTCGCGCGATCTCAATGAAGAGATCTCACCCAAGCGCGGCACGCGGGTGTTGTTGGTCGATGACAGCTCCTTCTTCCGCAATATGTTGCGCCCCCTGCTCGCGGCGGCGGGCTATGAACTGGTGGCGGTGGACAGTGCCGAAAAGGCGCTGGAACTGCGGGAGGAAGGCGAGGAATTTGATCTCATCATCTCCGACATCGACATGCCGGGCATGGACGGTTTCGAATTCGCCCAGATCGTCAAGTCGGGCGGGCGGTGGAAGCACACGCCGCTGGTCGCGCTGTCGAGCTTTGCCAGCGAGAAGCATCTCGCGCGCGGACGGGCCGTGGGCTTCAATGATTACATCGCGAAATTCGATCGCAAGGCGCTGCTGGCCAGCCTGTCACAGCAGCTCAACATGCAGGGAGACGCGGCATGAGCTCGGAGACGGATACCAACAAGCTTCTCCTGCAGGAAGACGCGCAGGAATTCGTGACGGTGCGGCTGGCTGGGCAATTGCTGGGCATTCCGGTGCTTGCCGTTCATGACGTGCTCTCGCCACAGAAGATCAC
>CAZJPA010000334.1:0-2458 GCA_964547755.1 uncultured Sphingomonadales bacterium | reverse complement strand
ATCGGAGACAACCCGAAACGGTAATTATGTGATTTTATTGAATTTTTAAGACGGGCGGCATTCGCCAGAGAAGGGGGGATGGTGCCAGGGGCGGAATCGAACCACGACCTAACATATTGGATACAAAGAACAAATAGGCAGAGATATTTTCCTATACCAACACCTCTACCAACTTGCCAAAATTCATGCGCGGTTTGACTCCCAAATAGGCGCGTTGTTGGACGGATTATGCACCTAGCCGGATGCCCGAATTAGGAAGCGCCCGCCGGCCTCTCTGATCCGTACCGGCATGATCGCTACGGCGAGGGCCTTGCCCGTGATGGCCTTTCGGGCTCTCACCTTCATCGTCACCAAGCACCGGTGATGGCACCGTCTGTCCGATAGCCGGGATGGCGGGTTCGTCCTGAGCTACTACGCCACGTTCGTCTATGAATGCGCGCACTGGACGCGATACCCGAACCGCCTTGACCGTGATCTCGGCTGCAAGCGCTTCGGCGACGACGATTACGCCGCCGAAGAAATGGTCACCGAGCAGGGCGCGGCGTTCTTGTGTGCCGACCTGGAGCTGCGGCTTGCCCCACACGAGGATCGCAGCTCTTACATCGGGTCCTGGCTTGAGGTTCTGAAGAACGACAAGCGCGCAATCTTCACCGCCGCCGCCCACGCGCAGCGCACCGTGGACTTCCTCCACGGCTTGCAAAACGCCGAGACGGCGCAGGCCGGGCAGGCGGTGTGATGCGCGTCTCCGATACCATTATCATCGACGGACGCGCCTATTCTTGGCGCGCCCTCTTGGAGGCCCGCCGCCGGCAGATCGAGCAATGGAAGAAGGCGCGGCCGGCGCAGCCCACCTTGTTCGAGCTGAAGGAGAATCGCCGCCCCGAGTCGCAGCGGACCGCGGGCGAGTGTTATCGCCAGCCGTCCTTGCGGAGCTGTATGAATGATGCGGGCGGGTAGCCGCCCGCATCATATCCACCAAGGGGTCACCTCATTGCCGTGCTTCGCCGGTGGCGAAGCGCGCCGCATTTCTCTTGAACGGATAGTCGGACCGGTAAGGTTTGTCGAAAGCCGCAGGCCAGGGAGGGGCGCGGGCCGGTGGACGCCGGTCAGGCCAAGCGAATGGGGTTCCTGTGCCTGAAAGAGGTCAGGCCGATAGGCCGCGAGAGCCGCGCTACCGCGCGGCGCCGATAGGCGTAATATAGTCCTTTGGGCTGGTTGATGGAGTCTGGTGCGTGAGCTCAAAGTTCGATGCCTACGAGATCATCGGTGTTATCACACCAGGAAGCGTGCTCCTTTTTGGTCTGGCTCTCCTGTTCCCCGAGCTCAAGTCACTTTTCTTCGAGCAGGGTTTTTCGGTTGGCGACCTGGGTCTTTTCCTGGTCCTGTCTTTCGTCGCAGGTCATCTCATCCAGGCTGCCGGCAACCTCGTCGAGGGAGTGATTTGGAAGCCTTTTGGCGGCATGCCCACGGATTGGCTCATCGAAAATCCGCAGAAGCTGCTTCACGAAACGCAGGTTGAGCAGCTACGGCAGTCCGTCAAAAACGACTTCGGCTGTGACCTTCAGCAGCTCTCGCCGACCCAATGGGCACCCATTGTCCGAGAGATTTATGCCGCCGTTCAGGCCAGGGGTGACACCACGCGCATAGACTCGTTCAACAGAACCTACGGCCTCATGCGCGGCGTAACGGCGACGCTCGGAGCGCTCGCCGTTATTGCATTAATCGTAACCTGGCCGGCTTGGAAACCCGCGGTTCTCACGGCACTTGCCGCCCTTATCGCGGGCTATCGCATGGTGCGGTTCGGCAAACGCTATGGGCGCGAGCTAATCGTTGTCTATCTTCGGCTCGGGAGGCCGGAAAGCCACTAGGTCCAGAGATGCGCTCCGTTTCCTTCCGGCGACGAGATCACCAGCAACGTGGGTACCCCGTTTTCTCGATCCTCATCCCGGAACATCTCCATAGTCCTGCGGTCCTTGGCTGACATGGCTGGGTTGGATCGCGGGTGACTGTGCCATGTGCCAACCCGTCCCAATTTGCCGCCTGCCCGCCGGGCAAGCCGTCGCTCGAGACGGGTCTGGCCCGCCGGACCAAGATCGATAGCCGCCGCCGATTGGGTCGTGCCCACCGGCACGTCACTCACAGCGACCACGTAAATCTGTTTCAGAACAAAATCATATCCACCGTAGAGATAACCGCCGGTCTCGGCATCGCCATGGGCGAGCCGAAGCTCTTCGAGCCTCTTGGTGGCAAGAGGAGAGACCCGTACTTCCCAACCGGGTGTGTCAGCGCACTCAAGCACGGCGACCTCGCCGCCGTAATCGAACCAGCGCCAGCCCTGTGGCGTGCCGTTCTCCGCGAGCGGATTGATCCCGATCCCTGCAGTCGGGGCTCGACTCTGAATGCCAATGATTGTGGGCATGAAGGCCGCGGCATGCTGCGCGACCAGGTACTTCGGCAT
>CAZJPA010000333.1:0-2469 GCA_964547755.1 uncultured Sphingomonadales bacterium | reverse complement strand
CGGCCGCCGTGGCGGTGGCGACGTTCTCGCCTTGGGCGACCAGCTTCACATCCGCAGTCAACAGGCCGGAACGCTGCATCTGCAGGCTCAGCTGATCCAGCACGCAGCCGGTGTACATGGCAAAGCGCGGGATCTCGGGCATGGCCACCTCGATCGCCATGCTCGGCAGGTTCCAGGACCCGGACCTGAAGGTATGGGTCTTGTTGGTCGTCCCGGTCGTCGTCGGATTGCCGAACGCCGCCTTGAGCCAGAAGCCGAAGGCCTCGGCGTCGAGCGGCACCTTGATGTCGCCATCGGCGGTCACCGCGTCCTTGATCGGGGCCAGCGGATCGCGGCCGTAGCCGAGCAGTTCCGAGGCCAGCAGCGGCTGCTCGGCTCCAAGTGAAGCGCTGGCGAAGGGCATCTGCATGAAGCCGGAGGCCGGCGCGGTTCCATAGGTGGTTTCAAACGCGGCCGCCAGCTGCGACCGCGCGCCTTGTGCACGGGGCATTTTTCCGTCCTTTCAATTGCGGGATTATCCCGTAGGGGCTGTGGTGGTGTAGATCAGCGTGATCGGGAGAACGGCGGCTTTCAGCGCCTGACCGCCCTCGATGGGCAGGTCGGCGGGGGCTGGCGCGCCCGGCTCGATCCAGTCGCAACGCCCTCCGAGAGTGCGGTCGGCCACAAGCACGCCATCGATCTGCTCGACCAGAACGTCGAACAGGGTGGCGCGGAGGCTGGCGTCCTTGTCCTGGACAATGACCTCGACCTCGGCCTGGTGGTGCCAGTGATAGCGCAGGGGCGACAGCGTCACCTCGGGTTCGCCGGGATCACCGTCGCGCAGGATGACAAAGCCGCCCGCGGGCACGCGCTCGGGCAGCACCTCACCGCGCTGGATTACAGCACCGGGGATGGTCTGCAGGGTCGAGAACAGTGCCTGCAGGATGGTTTCTCGGGTGGTAGGCATGAACCGCCTCCTATCAGTCATAATTGCGAGTCGGGCTTGTGCGGCCACCTAGAATTGACACGACATCGCGCAGAAATTACCGTGTCTGCCTATGTTGATGTCAGTCAGATGATGAGGACAAATGTGAAAAGACTCGTTTTGCTTAGCCTGGTTTTTGTCGCCTCTTGCGGGGATCTTTCCCTAGCCGGAAAGCCACTTTCTCAACTGATTAAAGAAGATCCTCAAAAAGTTCGATCCATGTCAGAACAGCAGTTTTGCGCCTACTTGTTGGGCTCCGAGCATACTCGCAATTGGTCCCCTGCCGACAAGAAGCTGGCGTACAAAGAACTGAGGTCACGTGGGTTTTCCAAACGTGATGCCGACCTGATATCTGAAAAAGGGGTGTTTTACGGAACACGCATGTCGTTTCGAGGCTTGAAATGTTCGAACGGCGGATATGTGGATGTCGTTAACAAGGCGTTCTATCCATATTCTGGGCATCAGTGGCAAGTCGACTTGGGAGATTACCAGTTCGTTTACCTTGAGGGGAACGGGACTGATTCTGGTATGAAAGTCACCGCTTGGAACTAGTAGATCGGTCTCGCCCCTATCCCCATTTCTCGACCACAAGCCCCGGCACACGGGCGGCGACCTTTTCGGCATCCCGCGCCAGATCGAGCCGCTTGCGCAGCTTCACTTGCGGCACCAGCAGGAAGATTGGCACCGTAGCGCGCCCGCGACCGGTCTTGGAACGCGACGCCACCCCCAGCCCCCGGCTGTTCAGCCGCCCGTCGGCGACCAGCATGCTGGGGCCACGGCGGCGATAGACGAAGCGCAGGCGCATGCCGCGGCGTTTTTCCCATTCGCCCGGGGTCAAGCGCGCGCCGCCACGGCCTTTGCCGGCGGCAGGGAGCGGGATGGCAAGCCAGAACCCGGCCTTCGAGCGGATCAGCACGCCGCGATCATGCGCGCCGACAATTTCGGGGGCGTTCGACCAGACGAAGGCGGCGGCATCGAGGCTGTCGCCCTGCTTTGGGTAGGTCCGGTTGCGAATGGTGCGCGGCAGGCGGTGGCCGAGACCGGCTGACGTGATCTGCTGACGCCAGGCCTGTTTCAGCTCGTTGCCAGCCACGGCCATCGCCGCCTTCACGGCCTTTTCCCCGGCCCTGACCTCTGCCTGAAGCATGGCAACGAGATCAGGCTCGACGTCGAGTTTCAGCCTCATCCCGGCACCAGTTCCAGGGTCCAGACGAGCCAGTCCCGGTCATGTTTCGGCTCGCCCTGAATGGTGAAGTTGTCGGTGCCGATCGTAACGCCATCCCCCGGCTTCGGGTTGGGCATCTCGGACACCCGCACATCAATGAGCGTGGTGTCCGACAGGATCTGCGCCGCTCCGAAGCTTGTCACCTCGTCCGGCGCCTTGCGGATCACCCGCACGGGCACGGGCGTGCCGCCGAACGGATACCAGATTGCATCCGCCGCCATGTTCGGATCACCGAAGATCGCATCCATGGCGGCGGCAAAGGCGCTCATCAGTTCGAGCT
>CAZJPA010000332.1:0-2480 GCA_964547755.1 uncultured Sphingomonadales bacterium | reverse complement strand
ATATGCAGCGCTCCTGGCGCGAGATTCCGCATGTCGTGCTGGAAGACCGCATCGATGTCACCAAGCTCGAGCGCTTCCGCCGCCGCCATAAGGCGGAGGTGGAGGCCGCAGGCGGCAAGCTCACCATGCTGCCCTTCGTCATCAAGGCGGTGGTCGCGACCTTGAAAAAACACCCACGTTTCAACGCCACTCTCGACATGGCGGGTGGTCAGATCATTGAAAAGCGCTACTACAACATCGGGGTTGCGCTCGATTCCGCCCGCGGGTTGATCGTGCCGGTGATCCCGAACGCGGACCGCATGAGCGTCTTCGAAATCGCGCTCTACCTGAGTGATCTGATCGCGCGCGTGCGTGACGGCAAAGCAGCGCCGGAGGAGCTGCAGGGCGGCACCTTCACCGTCACCAATATCGGTTCGCTGGGCGCCAACGGTCTGCTGGCCATGATCAACCATCCGGAAGTGGCGATCCTTGGTATGGGGCCGGGCCGGCTGGAGCCCGTGATCGTGGGCGACCTCGATGATTACGAGGTGGAAGCGCGCTATGTGGTGCCGTTCACCCTCACCTTCGACCATCGCGTCAACGACGGTGCGGACGGCGCGCGGTTCCTCGCTACCTTCCGCGAGTTGCTCTCGGATCCGGAGGCGCTGGCGCTCAAGGCCTGAGTATTTGCCGGATCGAGATCTCCATCCTGCTTGCGGATTGTAGAAGCGACAGACCGACCCCGGCGTTGCTCTCACCGGCGTTGCTCTCACCGGCGTTGCTCTCACAAGCAGCAGGAGGCGGGGCAGTGTCCCGGTTACGTGAGGGGGCGTTCGCGGTGGAGCGCCCCCTTCTCTTCTCCCTGCGCATATGCCGCCCACACCACTCTTATATCATCCGCCGGCCCGACCGGCGGATCCAGCGGACGGGGGAGACAATCCCGAACGTCGAATATGTCGTCCCCACCGGATAGGTTCGCCGGTCACGCCGGCGAACGACGATTCGGTGATCGGTGACCAGTCATCAGTGATCAGAACCAAACACGGCGAACGATGGGGAAGGAGGCCTCACCTGCTTTTCCCTCTCCGAGAACTGATCACTGATCACCGGTCACTGATCACTGGAACGTCATCCACCGCCCCCGGATCACGGTCCGGGGCATGCTTGATCGGCGGATCCAGCGGGAAGGAAGAGACAGCGCCCAAGGAAGATGGCACAGCCGGGTGCCGGTCCGCTCTTCTCCCCGCGCCGCAAGGTTCACACCTTCCGGAAGACGAGCGAGAAATTGTTCGCGGGCATCGGCACCACCGTCTCGAGCGCGAGCCCATGCGGGCGGGCGGCCGCCTCGACTTCGGCGATATCCCGCACGCCCCAGCGTGGATCCTGGTCTTTCAGCCAACGGTCAAAGGCTTCGTTCGATGGCGCGGTATGGCGTCCGTCCCGCTTCATCGCCCCATACAGATAGAGTATCCCACGCGCAGGCAGAATGCGTCCGGCGCCTGCCATCAGCCCATGAAGGGCGGCGATCGGCGTGATATGGATCAGGTTGATCGCGACGATGGCGGTGACAGCGGGCACGAGTGACTCGTCTTCCACCGGCCAGCGCCGGGCCGTGACGTCGATGGCGCGCGGCGGCAGGAGAAGATGCGGCCGGGCCGCCGGCGTGGCCTCAGCCCAGGCCGAGATACTGGCACGATTGTCCGGATTCGGATCGCTCGGCAGCCACAGACGCGGAGCGAGTCGTGGGGCCAGGAAGACGGCGTGTTCACCGGTGCCGCTTGCAACCTCCAGCACCGTGCCGGTCTCTGGCAGCACCTCCTTCAACACCCGGAGAATCGGCTCACGATTGCGCAGAGTTGCCGGCGCGTGACGGATCGCAGGCCGCTGTTTTCCCTGTCCAGACAACGATCCACCCTTTTTGTTCTCATCGCGCTTCATATTCGTTGACAATACCGTCTTTCCCCCCTACCATTGCAAGTAGAATATAGCCTTATGTGATTTATGCTCCCTGGTATTTGTAGAAGAATATGGCTGTACCCCAGGGGCGTATTTGATCTGCGTCAATTCATAGACCTTTCCGGTGTGCTAGAGGGGTCTTCGTCAAAGATACCCCATTGGCAGTGAGTTGCATGGAGGAAAAAATGCGCAAGGGAAAGGCAACGGCTCTCGTTGTGCTTCTAGCGGGAACCATTCTGTCAGGAACGCCGGCCCTTTCACAGGAAAAGGTCGATTCCCAAGCGATCTTGGAAAAAATCAACCGCTTGGAGCAAGAGCTCGCCACTCTGAAGGCGCAGCTGGCGAAGAATGCGGAAAGCATCCAGAAATCCGAGGAAGCCGTTCAGCAAATCCCTTCTTTGGCGGAAAAAATTGATGCCATCGACACCCGTACACAGGCAACTGAAACGCTCATTTATAATCCTCCGTTGCCGAAGGCTCGCTGGCACCTGGAGTCCCGGATAATAAACTTTTTTTGCTTTTTCATTTTTGTCGAAATATTCCGC
>CAZJPA010000331.1:0-2485 GCA_964547755.1 uncultured Sphingomonadales bacterium | reverse complement strand
AGGGCGCCGTGCCCCCAAACCAATGCACCAGCGGATAATCCACCGTCACGACCGCCCCCGCGGGCGCCGTCAGCGCCGCCGCGCCGACACGACAAGAAGCGCGCTAGCCAGAGAGAAGAAATCTGTCTCATGACCGCCCCCCATCCCAAGGCGGGGCACCCCCGTCGATGATGCACGCTTCTGTGCCCCAAGGAGAGCGCGCACTCTCCCTGGAGGGTACAACTTGGAGACAGGGGCGTCAAGCTGTCGCAGCCGGCCGGGGAAGCGCAGCGCTTTGCATGATCCTGCCAGCGCTTTGCATGATCATGTGCGCCGCCTCTTGCTTTCCGCTCACCGGCAGGCCACATTAGGCGCAGCGTTCCTGGGGGAGCCCCGCCAAAGGGGCTGAGAGGCCGCTGGGATCGGTGGTGTCGCGCATGGGCGCGGCGGCCGGTCGGCGCGGCGACCCTTCGAACCTGACCAGGGTAAGACCTGCGAAGGGAATGGACGCGCGTCGGCCGCGCCGGCGGTTGGGACTGTGAGAAGGGGCGCGCCAAGCCCTCACCCGCCGGCGGACCGATGGGCCATACCGCTTCCTCTTCGCGCCTGGTCTTCTTGTCCGCGTGCGGAAAAGCCAAGGAGACAGCGCCATGCCTGACAGTCTGAAGCCGATTCAGATCACCACCGGCCCGATCGCCGGATCGCGCAAGATCTACGAGACCGGCTCGCGCCCCGACATCCGCGTGCCGTTCCGGGAAATCCCGTTGGATCCGACAAGCGAGGAAGAAGCGGTCGTCGTTTATGACACCTCCGGCCCCTATACGGACCCCGAGGCCGAAATCGACATCACGCGCGGTCTGCCCCGCATCCGCGAGGCGTGGATCCGCGCGCGCGGGGATGTGGAGGAATACGCGGGCCGGCCCGTCAAGCCCGAAGACAACGGCGCGGTCGCCGCGCGTTATCTGGCACCCGCATTTCCCATTCGTCACCGGCCGCTTAGGGCCAAGTCCGGCCGGCGGCCGACACAGCTGGAATATGCCCGCGCCGGCATCATCACGCCGGAGATGGAGTTCGTCGCCATCCGCGAGAACATGAAGCTCGCCAAGGCCCGGGAACTCGCCCGCGCCGGCCGGCTGATCCGCGACGGCGCGCCCCTCGGCGCCGAGCTTCCCGATGAAATCACCCCCGAATTCGTGCGCGCGGAAGTCGCGACGGGGCGGGCCATCATCCCGGCCAACATCAATCACCCGGAAACCGAGCCGATGATCATCGGCCGCAATTTCCTGACCAAGGTCAACGCCAATATCGGCAATTCCGCAGTCGCTTCATCGGTCGAGGAGGAGGTGGAAAAGCTCGTCTGGGCGATCCGCTGGGGGGCCGACACGGTGATGGATCTCTCAACGGGGCACAACATCCACAACACGCGCGAATGGATCATCCGCAATTCGCCGGTCCCCATCGGCACCGTGCCGATCTATCAGGCGCTCGAGAAGGTGGGCGGGATCGCCGAGGAGCTGACCTGGGAGGTCTTCCGCGACACGCTGATCGAACAATGCGAACAAGGCGTGGACTATTTCACGATTCACGCCGGCGTGCGTCTTGCCTACATCCCGCTCACCGCCGATCGCGTCACCGGCATCGTCTCGCGCGGCGGCTCGATTCTCGCCAAATGGTGTCTGGCGCATCATCGCGAAAATTTCCTCTACGAGCATTTCGAGGAGATCTGCGAGATCATGGCCGCCTATGACGTCTCGTTCTCACTCGGCGACGGGTTGCGCCCCGGTTCGATCGCGGACGCCAATGACGCCGCCCAGTTCGCCGAGCTCAAGACACTGGGCGAGCTCACCGAGATCGCCTGGCGTCACGGCTGTCAGGTGATGATCGAGGGGCCCGGCCATGTGCCGATGCACAAGATCAAGGAGAACATGGACAAGCAGCTCGCCGCCTGCCACGGCGCGCCCTTTTATACGCTGGGTCCGCTGGTGACCGATATCGCGCCCGGCTATGACCATATCACGAGCGCGATCGGCGCGGCGATGATCGGTTGGTTCGGCACTGCGATGCTCTGCTATGTGACGCCGAAGGAGCATCTGGGACTGCCCGATCGCGACGATGTGAAGGAAGGCGTGATCGCCTACAAGATCGCCGCCCATGCGGCTGATCTCGCCAAGGGGCATCCGGCGGCGCGGATCTGGGACGACGCATTGTCCCGCGCGCGCTTCGCCTTCCGCTGGGCGGATCAGTTCCATCTCGCCCTCGACCCCGACCGGGCGATGGCCTTCCATGACGAGACCCTGCCGAAGGAAGCCCACAAGGTCGCCCATTTCTGCTCGATGTGCGGACCGAAATTCTGTTCCATGGCGATCAGCCAGGAGATCCGAGACTTCGCCCGCATGCAGAACGACGCGGCCGTCCCCGCCGACAGAGGGGCGGATGCGGCCGAAATCGCAGCCGGCATGCGCGAAAAGGCCGAAGAATTCCGCAAAAAGGGCGGCAGGCTCTATGT
>CAZJPA010000330.1:0-2497 GCA_964547755.1 uncultured Sphingomonadales bacterium | reverse complement strand
CGGTGGATGACGAGGGAGGGGTATGGCGGATAACGAAAGCGGGGACGGCGGATGACCTATCTCCTTTTTCCGTCATTCGCTGCAAAGGTTGTCTTGCACGTCATCCGCCGCAGGGATTGCTGATCACTGAGCACCGATATCTGATCACCGATCACGGACAACCATCTGATGCCGGGCGCTGTGGGGTTCTTGCCGGGCGCTTCTGCTGTCGCTAAGCAGGGGGCGAGACGGCCGCTGTGGAGTGGACGGGGCGGTCGGGACTGGTCGGGAGCCGATGATGGCGGCGCGGGACCAAACGCGTGCGGAAAGGCTGAAGGCGCAGTTGCGCGCCAATCTCAGACGGCGCAAGGAACAGGCCCGCGCACGGGCCCAGCAGGCCGCGCAACAGACAGTGCGGGACACGCATGGCGGCGGATCCAGGCCTGGATCTGCTCCGGCGTCCTCCCGCACGACCGCGGCCCGGCAAGGTCAGGGCCGCAAGAACACGGACAAGAACAGGGAGGAGACACACAGATGCCCGTGATGTCGGACCGCTGGATCCGCCGTATGGCGAGCGAACACGGCATGATTGAGCCCTTTGAAGATTGCCAGCGCCGGGAGGGCACGATCTCCTATGGTCTGTCGTCCTACGGCTATGACGCACGGGTTGCCAATGAGTTCAAGATCTTCACGAATGTCAACAACGCGCTCGTCGACCCGAAGGATTTCGCGCAGGAAAGCTTCGTGGACCGGGTGGCGGATGTCTGCATCATCCCACCGAACTCCTTTGCTTTGGCCCGCACGGTGGAATACTTCCGCATCCCGCGCGACGTGCTGGTGATCTGCCTCGGCAAGAGCACCTATGCGCGTTGCGGGATCATCGTGAACGTCACCCCGCTGGAGCCGGGCTGGGAAGGGCATGTGACGATCGAGATCTCGAACACGACGCCCCTGCCTTGCAAGATCTATGCGAACGAAGGAATCGCGCAGTTCCTCTTTCTCCAGGGTAATGAGCCCTGCGCTGTCTCCTATGCGGACCGGCAGGGCAAGTATCAGGGGCAGCGCGGGGTGACCTTGCCGCGGTTGTAAGAGTAGTCACGCGCCCTTGCCGTCTCATGCCGGGCGGCTTGCCCGCCGGTCGCGATCCATGCAAGAAGAGGTCGATCCGCAAAGCCCCTCGGCCGACCTGCACGCAAGGGGCTGTAAGGCCGGCTTGCACAGGGCCACGAACGTCAGGACAACCGGACAGGATTTGGATCCGTGAACGAGATCACACCGCCTGCGGCCGGCGCGCCGATTCCGACGGTCGCGATCGAAGACGAGCTTGAACGCAGCTATCTCGATTACGCCATGAGCGTGATCGTCGCCCGGGCACTGCCGGATGTGCGCGACGGGCTCAAACCCGTCCACCGCCGCATTCTCTACGCGATGTACGAGAACGGTTACGACTGGTCGAAGCCCTATCGCAAGTCGGCGCGCATCGTCGGCGATGTGATGGGTAAATATCACCCGCACGGCGATGCCGCGATCTACGATGCGCTGGTGCGCATGGCGCAGGATTTCGCGATGCGCCTGCCGCTGATCGACGGCCAGGGCAATTTCGGCTCCATGGACGGCGATCCCCCGGCGGCGATGCGCTACACGGAGGCGCGGCTGGCCAAGGTCGCGGCCGAGCTTCTCGCCGACATCGACAAGGACACGGTGAACTTCCGCCCCAACTACGACGGTTCCGAGCACGAACCGGAGGTGCTGCCGGCACGCTTTCCCAATCTTCTGGTCAATGGCGCGGCCGGGATCGCCGTCGGTATGGCGACCAACATCCCCACCCACAATCTGGGCGAGGTGATCGATGCGGCACTGCTGCTGGTGGAAAACCCCGAAGCAGACCTCGCCGAGATCATGGCGCGCCTGCCGGGGCCGGATTTTCCGACCGGCGGTATCATCATGGGACGTGCCGGAATTCTGAAAGCTTATAGGGAAGGCCGCGGGTCGATCGTCATTCGTTCGCGCACCCATATCGAGGAACTGCGCGGGCGCGAGGCGATTGTGATCACCGAGGTGCCCTACCAGGTCAACAAGGCGGCGATGATCGAAAAGATTGCCGATGCCGTGAAAAACAAGCGTATCGAGGGCATCGCCGATCTGCGCGACGAGTCCGACCGCCATGGTGTGCGCGTGGTGATCGAGCTCAAGCGCGACGCCGTCGCCGATGTCGTCTTGAACCAACTCTACCGCTACACGCCGGTGCAGGTTTCCTACGGCATCAATATGCTGGCGCTCGATGGCGGCCGTCCGCGCCAGATGGGGATCGTCGCTATTCTCAAGGCCTTTCTGCGCTTTCGTGAGGAAGTCATTACCCGGCGGACGAAATTCGAATTGGCCAAGGCGCGTGAACGCGCCCATCTGGCGCTCGGTCTCGTGATCGCCGTGAGCAATCTGGACGAGGTGGTGGCGATCATTCGCGGCGCCTCTTCTCCGGCGGAAGCCCGTGCGGCGCTGCTCGCCAGCGATTTCGATG
>CAZJPA010000329.1:0-2523 GCA_964547755.1 uncultured Sphingomonadales bacterium | reverse complement strand
CATCCTCGAATCCATCGAGGAGCTGAAGTATTACCGGAAGCATTTCATACGTTATTGATTTTGCTGAACTTGCCGCCGGATTCCGCGTCTAGATCCGGTAAAGTGGTATAATTCAAAAATTTGTCGCGGTGGGGAGCCGGGTTCCCTGAACCCGCCGATGCTGCGTCGAACGATCCGCCAGCCGTCGGAAATCGGAAGTTTATGAGTGAATTCGCTAAAGAGATCCTTCCCGTCTCCCTCGAAGAGGAGATGAAACAGTCCTACCTCGATTACGCCATGAGCGTAATCGTGGGTCGGGCCCTGCCGGACGTGCGCGACGGCCTCAAGCCGGTGCACCGGCGGGTGCTGTACTCCATGCACGAACTGGGCAACGACTGGAACAAACCCTACAAGAAGTCGGCCCGGGTGGTGGGGGACGTGATCGGTAAGTATCACCCCCACGGCGACGCGGCGGTCTACGACACCATCGTCCGCATGGCCCAGCCGTTCTCGATGCGCTACGTGCTCATCGACGGTCAGGGCAACTTCGGTTCGGTGGACGGCGACCCGCCGGCGGCGATGCGTTATTGTGTCACCGCCGATACCCTGATCGCCACGGACCGGGGGTTGGTACCCATCGGCGAAATCGGCGATCCCGAGCAAGGCGTCGATCAAGCCGTGGCGGTGCAAGTGTTATCCCTGGACGGCAAGGTACAACAAGCCAGCCGTTGGTTTGACTGTGGTTCCCATCCCACCCTCTTGCTGGAAACCAGACATGGATTTCAAATCGTCGGGACGGACAACCATCCGCTCCTGACCTTGGTGATTGGCCCTGATGGCGCGCCTCGATTGACCTGGAAACGCTTGGATCAACTCCGGGAAGGCGATTACGTTGCCATTGACCGTTCCAGTGAAGTGCTCTGGCCCGCCGAACCCCTGGATGTCCAGGCGTATCACCCCGAGGCAGGGCGGTGCCGGAGTCGTCAATTGCCGGTCTATTTGGACGAGTCTTTGGCATTGGTATTAGGGGCGCTGACGGCGGAAGGAACCGTGACCGGCGGGCGCATCGAATTCACTCAAGTGCCCGGCGAGTTCGCCGATGCGTTCGAGAAAGCGTGGCAAGCGTGTTTTCCCGATTGCCGCGTGCATTGCTTCGATCGTCAAGCGGTAGGCTATGGGCGTCTGCCCTTCCGCCAGTATCAAATCGTGGCCGGTCAAGTCATCGAGTTCCTGGCAGCGGTTGGTTTGGAACCGGTGCGTTCTCCCGAGCGCCGTGTTCCCAGGCTGATTCTCCGTTCGCCCAAGGCAGTGGTGGCGGCTTTCCTGCGGGCTTATTTCGAAGGGGACGGGAGTGTAGAACGTTCCGGCCATTCCCTGTTAAGGGTGAGTGCCCATTCTGCCAGCCGGCGTTTGTTGCAGGAAATCCAGTTGTTACTGCTGCGTTTCGGCATCGTAGCGTCGCTGCGTCGCAGCCGAACGCATTATCGCCTGCTCATCAGCGGCCGCGACAATCTGGCGCGTTTTGCCGCTGAAATCGTCTTCCTTTCCCACGATAAGCGGCAGGCGTTGGACGAAGTGTTGGGATTGCATCGGGGTAAAGTCTTGCCCCGGCGGGATTTCGTTCCTTATCTGGCCGATTTTGTCCGTCAGCGTGCGGTACGTCATCGGGAATGGTTGGCCAAGCACAATGTCGATCGGACACAGCGTTTTCCGCTGGTACGGGAACGTTTGCTGGAAGCTTTGCCGCCAGAGGATTTTGCCCGTATCGCACCGTTCTTGACGGGACGTTATCTGTTTGACCAGGTCGCCTCCATTTTGCCGGCAGGTTGGCGTCAGGTGTATTCGGTGCGGGTGGACAGCGACTGTCATGCCTTTTGGGGCAATGGTTTCGTCAATCACAATACCGAAGTGCGCATGGCCCGGATCGCCCATGAACTGCTGGCCGACCTCGACAAGGAGACGGTCGATTTCGTGCCCAACTACGACGAATCCGAATCGGAGCCTGCCGTGCTGCCGGCCAAGCTGCCCAACCTGCTGGTGAACGGTTCCGCCGGAATCGCCGTGGGGATGGCCACCAACATTCCGCCCCACAACCTCGCCGAAGTGATCAACGGCATCCTGGCGCTGATCGACGATCCCGACATCGGCATCGCCGAACTGATGCGCCACATCCCCGGTCCCGACTTTCCCACCGGTGCCATCATCAACGGCGCCAAGGGCATCCGCCAGGCCTACGAAACCGGCCGTGGCCGTATCTACCTGCGGGCCTGTTCCCACGTGGAAACCGCCAAGGACAGCGGCCGTCAGAGCATCGTGGTCACCGAGTTGCCCTACCAGGTCAACAAGGCCAGGTTGATCGAGAAGATCGCCCAGTTGGTCAAGGAGGGCAAGCTGGAGGGCATTGCCGCCCTGCGCGACGAGTCCGACAAGGACGGCATGCGCATGGTCATCGAACTCAAGCGCGGCGAACAGCCCGACGTCATCCTCAACAACCTCTACCAGCACACCCAGCTGCAGAACGTCTTCGGTATCAACATGGTGGCG
>CAZJPA010000328.1:0-2526 GCA_964547755.1 uncultured Sphingomonadales bacterium | reverse complement strand
GGCGCGGCATGCGCCTGCGGTTCGTCTATCGCCGGCGCGGGCCCAGCCTGCTGGTCGCCGACGGGCGGCTGAACAGCCGGGGCCTCGGTGTGGCGTCGCGCTCGAAAACCGGCCGCGGGCGCGCCACGGTGCCGATCTTCCTGCTGGTGCCGCAGGTCAAGCTGCGCAAGCGGCTGGATCTGGCGCGAGATGTGGAGAGGGTCGCGGGCAAGGTGCCGGAGTTGTTGGTGGAGAGGTGGGTTGGGTCCGGAAAATAATTGAATTCAATTACCGACAAAGGCCGTAATTGCTGTAACCGACGTTTTTCGGATATGCTTGCGTCGTCGTGAAAGGAAACATCGAATGGATTCGATCACTGCGCTTGGTGCGATCGTTCTGGTGAATGTCATTGCCTGGCTAACGCCTGGCCCGAACATGATCGCGGTCGCAAGCGCTTCTTTGGAACACGGACGCAAGCACGGGATTGCGACTGGTCTCGGTTTGGCATGTGCTGCGTTCGTCTGGGCGGTATTCGCCGTTCTGGGCGTTGCTGTTCTGTTCGAACTGTTTCCCACAGCCGTGCTCTTTCTCAAACTGGCCGGAGCCGTCTATCTGATCTGGCTCGGCGTGAAGAACCTGAAAACCGGTCTGGCCAAGGAAAATGACGTTGCACTTTCCGTTCGGCAGATACGATCCATTGCCAGTTCCTTTCGCAGCGGGTTTATCATCAGCATGACCAATCCCAAGGCTGCATTGTTTTTCGGGTCGATCATGACGACGTTCATCCCTGAAGCGGCCCCGATTTCGTTCCTGATCCTGATCATCCTGCTGAGTGGCATGCTTGGTGTTGTATTGCATTCCATTACAGCAACGGTTTTTTCGACCCGCCCCGCGATGAGACTCTTCGCGTCATGGAAAAGGCGGATTTCGGTAGTGATCGGAGCGGCCTTTATCGGCTTGGGAACGTCAGTTGCCGTTTCGGCACTGCGTCGGAGCTAGGAGAGGGCGAAAAGACTTTTTTCGGGAAATCATCCTTCAAAAAAGTGCCCCTCAATACCTGACCTCCCTCTGATGGCGAACGGCAAGAATGACAGCTTCCTCGCCATCGAAACGGTAGAGCGCGACATAGCCGCTGTCGCCGAAGCTGATCAGCCATTCGCGAAACTCCGGCTCCATGTTCTCGACCGGGCGGCCAACCTGTGGCTGGTCGGCCAGCAGGCCCAGCCCCTCGCGGATCGCGCGCACGGCCCGGCGCGCGGCCAGCGGGTTCTTGTCCTTGAGAAAATCGTGCAGCCGTTCAACGTCGCCAAGCGCTTCGGGCGTCCAGATCACTCGTGACATTCAGGGGCCTTTGCCTCTTCGCCCGCTTCCAGCCGGGCCAGCCAGGCATCGGCCTCGTCATGGGTGACGTGAAGGCCGGTTTCCTGGTATTCGGCCCAGGCCCTGAGGGCATCCTGGCGCAGCGCCTCGCGCTTTTCCTCTTGCTCGACGAACTGCTCGATCGCCTTGCGCAGCAACCAGTGAGTAGAACGGTCGCGCGCTTCGGCCAGATGCTGCAGGCGGTCGCGCAGGTCCTGGTCGAGCTTCACGGCAATCGGTCTGATGGCTCCCATGTGAAGAATCCCCTTTAGTATCGATAGGTAATACCTAACACGATCATCTGCCGAATGAAAGTCCGGTGCGGAAATCATGCCATCAACCCGTGAAACCATCCTCGCCGCGCTGCATGCGCGGCTTTCGACGCTGCCCGCCACCGTCTTGCGCGGCGAGGTGCTGCCCGAGCGGGTGCCGGCGGGCGGCTTTGTCATACTGCGCGATGGCGACCCCGGCGAACCCGAGGTGACGCTGTCGCCCCTGCGCTATCACTGGCACCACCAGGCCGAGGTCGAAGTCATCGTCCAGGACAAGGATGCGAGCCTCCGCGCCGCCCTGTTCGATGTTTTGGTCGAGCAGATCAATGGCGTACTTGTAGCCGACCGTACGCTGGGGGGCTCATGCGACTGGATCGAGCCGGGCGCGCCGGCCCCCACCGACCTGCCCATCGAGGGCGGTCAGGCGCTGAAAGCCGCCGTTCTCCCCATCACCCTGATCTACACCACTACGGCCCCGACGGGCTGATCCCGCAATTGAAAGGACGGAAAAATGCCCCGTGCACAAGGCGCGCGGTCGCAGCTGGCGGCCGCGTTCGAAACCACCTATGGCACCGCGCCGGCCTCCGGCTTCATGCAGATGCCCTTTGCCAGCGCTTCGCTTGGAGCCGAGCAGCCCCTGCTGGCATCCGAGCTTCTTGGATATGGCCGCGACCCGCTGGCACCGATCAAGGACGCGGTCACGGCCGACGGCGACATCAAGGTGCCGCTCGACGCCGAGGCCTTCGGCTTCTGGCTGAAGGCAGCGTTCGGCAGTCCGACCACCACTGGCACCACCAACAAGACGCATACCTTCAAGAGCGGGTCCTGGAACCTGCCCAGCATGGCGATCGAGGTCGGCATGCCGGAAATCCCGCGCTTTGCCATGTATACCGGCTGCGTGCTGGATCAGCTGAGC
>CAZJPA010000327.1:0-2530 GCA_964547755.1 uncultured Sphingomonadales bacterium | reverse complement strand
ATAGCCAAATCCGAGGTCGATACCCTGGCTGCGCTCGCCGAACAGACCGCCTTCTTGACGCTGAACCGTGGCACCCAATGAAAAGCCGCTCATCCGCAACGCGATACCGATCTGATAGGCCCGGCTGTCAAGCGGAGACCCCGCAGCCGCAAAGCCGAAGACGCTGCCGTCCTGGATCAGATATTCGGAAGACAGGGCGATCCCGATGGCCTTCTCGGGCCGGCCTTGCGGCGGAGCGATATGAATCGTCACCTCGCTCTCGCGGTAACGCGGCGTGAAGCTGGAGAGCGGCGTCAGCGTGCCCGAGAGAGACAGCGAACGCCCCAGCGGATCGGCCACCCCGATGCGCGGCGTGAATGTCAAGGTGAAAGACCGCTCGGTCTGCGGCTTGCCCGCCTGCTCGTGACGTTTCTTGTAGGGCAAGGCCGAGATCGGCTCCTCCCGCAGGTAGAGGTAGCGGTCGTCACCGGTGGTGTTGACGTCAGCCGCACCCGTGCTGGCGACCGACGCGTCCTGGGCCAGGGCGCGCGCGCACAAGAAGCCCCCCATCAGGGCCGCTCCCATCACGCTCGTGCGCCATCGCCTCACTGTCGTCACTCCCGTCCTTGCCGGACATATGGGGCCCGGCCGCGCATGCGGCAAGCCCCCCTTTCATCGCCCCTCTTCCCGACCGTGTCCAGCGACCGTGTCCACCTCCAGGCGGCCCTTGCCTGCCACTTTTGCGTCCGGACCACCGCCAAGCTGCAACACGGAGAACATATTCTTGCCACAAAACGGCCTCCATGGCCAGTGACATTTCGGCAACACTGAATGAAAATCCGCATGAAAGATGCCGGTCGTCCACTCTGGTCAAGAGCGGGAAGCCCGACTATAAGCGGTTCGCGATGCGGTACAGGCCGGAACTGAGCCAGGAAGGTGAGGTGGATGAGACGACGGGGCGTGGACGGATTCGGATGGCGTATTCGCTATTGGATGCAACGGGCGCCGGTGTTGCTTCTCGTGCTGCTGCTCGCTGCGGCGCCGAGCGCCTGCGGGGGCAAGCGCGGCCCGGGCGTGCCGAAGATTTCGGCGGCGCATCTGGGAGTCAACGCCTATCTCTGGCGCGCCGCTCTGGACACGCTGGCCTTCATGCCGCTCATCGAGGCGGACGGCAAGGCCGGCGTGATCGTGACCGACTGGTACAGCGATCCGGCCGCGCCGGGCGAACGGCTCAAGGTCTCGGTCTTCATTCTCTCGCGTGAACTGCGGGCGGATGCCTTGGAAGTGCATGTCGTGCGCCAGACCCGTAACCGCGCGGGGCTCTGGGTCAATCAACCGGTCCAGGCCGCCACCGAACTCAAGATCGCGGAAGCCGTCCTGGCGCGCGCACGCCAACTCAGGATGGAGCGCCCGAAGGGGTGACCGGCAAGCCTGCGCTCTTCCCAAGAGGGCAAACGCGCCCTCCTGGGAAGGAACAATCCGTCGGCCCAGAATCCTCAGGCTTTCTCGGTGGAGAAGGCTGGCGGCCGACCCCCCGCAAAACGGGCGCGGGCGAACCGAGTCGGCCCGGCATTTCGAGGCGGTAAACAGAGGGAGCTGAATAATCCATGTCGCGCTACAACGCGAAGGTGATCGAACGGACGTGGCAGAAGCGCTGGGAAGAGGCGCAGGTCTTCCGCGCCGAGGAGGATCGTCCAGGCGAGCCCATCTATATCCTCGAGATGTTCCCCTATCCATCGGGTCGCATCCACATGGGCCATGTGCGCAACTATACCATCGGCGACGTGCTGTGCCGCTATTACCGTGCGCGCGGGCGCAATGTGCTGCATCCCATGGGCTGGGACGCCTTCGGCATGCCGGCGGAGAACGCGGCGATGGAAAAGGGCGTGCATCCGGCCGACTGGACCTATGACAATATCGCGACCATGCGCGCGCAATTGCAGTCCATGGGACTGGCCATCGACTGGTCGCGGGAATTCGCGACCTGCGATCCGGAATACTACGGCAAGGAGCAGGCGCTCTTTCTCGATCTCTTCAAGGCGGGACTCGTCTACCAGAAGGAATCCTGGGTCAACTGGGATCCGGTTGACCAGACGGTGCTCGCCAACGAACAGGTGATCGACGGCCGCGGCTGGCGTTCGGGCGCGCCGGTCGAACGGCGCAAGCTGAAGCAGTGGTTCCTCAAGATCACGGCCTTCGCCGACGAACTGCTCGACGGCCTGAAATCCCTCGACGGCTGGCCGGAGAAGGTCCGCCACATGCAAGAGAACTGGATCGGCCGTTCCCAGGGTCTCGCCTTCCGCTTCCGGACCACCGAAGAGCCACCCCGCGAGATCGAGGTCTTCACGACGCGCCCCGACACCATCTTCGGCGCAAGCTTCGTCGCCATCGCCCCCGACCATCCGCTCGCCGAAGAGCTGGCGAAAACCGATCCCGAACTTTCCGCCTTCATCGCCGAATGCAACCGGATGGGAACATCCGTGGTTGCGATCGAGACCGCGGAGAAGAAAGGCTACCGCACACCGATCGACGTGCGCCATCCCTTCGATCC
>CAZJPA010000326.1:0-2557 GCA_964547755.1 uncultured Sphingomonadales bacterium | reverse complement strand
ATACCAGCGCAACAGGTTGGGCTGTGCTGAATCCACTCCCACCCCGTAATGCTCGGCAAGACCAAAGCGGGGGATCAGCGCGCACTCCGCGAAACCGACGGCATCACCGAACCACATCCGGCCGTCGAGGGCAGTCTCCAGATAACGGAGGCTGGCCCGCCAGCGTCTTTCGCTGTCGGCGATCACCTTCCGGTCCCATGCCGCCTTCGGCTTCGCACGCTTCTCGAACACCAGACCGCGCAAGGCGGGACCGACGATGGTATCGGCATAATCGACGAGCGTCCTTGCGCGCGCCCGTGCCGCCGGCTCCCCGGCCAACAGGCGGGGGCCGAAACGCTCTTCCAGATATTCGAGGATCGTGTTCGATTCCCACAAGACGAGATCGTCGATGACGAGAACGGGGATCGTCTTGTTCGGGTTGAGGCGCAGGACGTCGGGGTGCGTTTCACCAAGGTGAATGCGCACGACCTCGTACGGCACCGACAGTTCGTGCAGGGCGATCCGCACCTTCCAGCAGAAAGGACAATCAGATCGGTAATAGAGCCGCATCACGCATCACAGTCGCGCCAGCCTGAGTTCGCGCAGATGCTCACACACGAACTCGATCCGGTCGTTTCCCCAGAAGATCTGGTCGCCGATGACGAAAGTGGGCACACCGATCACGCCGAGCGAGCGGGCCTCTTCCCAATTGGCCTTAAGGCGGGCGTAACGCACCGGATCGCCGATCGCCTCGCGGAGCGCGCCGACATCGAGGCCGATTTTCCGTCCCACCGTCAATATGACATCCTCCTCGCCGATATCCGCGCCCTCCGCCCATTCGGCGCGCATCATCTCCACGATATACGGCCGCAACAGCCCTTGCTCTTCGGCCAACAGCGAGCCTGCGCCGGATTTCGTAGGGTCGGTTGTTTTGGGCGGCGGATTGAGGGGAATGCCCATGCGCCGCGCAAAGCGCGCGACATCCTGGCGCACCAAAGGCACCTTCACCTTCGCCCGCTCCGGCGGAGAACGCCCGTCCCAGCCACCCAGCGGCCGCCAGATGAGCCGGGCGTGAAACGCGTCAAAAATCTGGAACATCCGCTTGGAAGCAAGGTAGCAATAGGGACTGCGAAAGTTAAAAAACACTTTGACATCGACAGGTTCGACCATCTCTCACCTCCTTGTCGGCGCATCCACTCGGCGCGCGGTTTTTCATCGACCATGCGGACCAGTCGGTCGCCGGACATCTCTGTGCGCGTCGTAGATTGCGGCCTGCAAAAAGGCACGGGGTCGAACGACGGGCATCGCACGCCGTCGTTCGACCCCTACACCTGTTTCAGGCCGTCACCGGCCGCGCACACGCATGTTCTGGACTGTGAACAGGGTGCGCGGGCTCAAGCGCGGGTCCACTTGGCCCTTGAACTGCCCGGTCGTGCAGCGCCCGGCCTGAACGTCGATCATGCTGAAGGAGTCGTCGATCGACACGCCGGAACCTTTGTTGATCGGCAGATGATGCTCGGGATGCGCCTGACCGATGATGAAGCTCTTCCACAGCTCGCCCTTGCGGTCATAGATCAATGTGCGCGGCAGTGTGAATGTCTGGGCATCTACGTAATGGATGCGCTTGCTGATTGGGTGGTTCTTGTCAACCGGCTCGGACTGCAGGACATACACTTTGCGCAGCTGCCAGGTGATCTCCGGAAAACAGCCGCCCTGCCCTCCGAAAGCCACGAATTGGTAGCCGTCCGGATCCTTGTATTCGTTGGACAGCTTGAGGTCGTTGTGGTTGTAGAAGGGCATCAGCAGGATCTTGGTGCCCTTGTAGGTCCACTTCATATCCGAGATCCGGCCGTTGTAGCCTTCGAAGTCCTCGATCATCAGATCGCTGCCGAGGAAAGCGTCTGTCACCTGGCCGGTCGCCAGTCGCCGCACGCGCCGCTGGAAGCCGAGATACAGCCAAGCGTCGTCGCGCTTGAGGTCATTGTCATAGCGCAGGATCAGCAGCTGGGTGTTCTTGACGTCGAAGGGCTCGAGCACCTGAACATAGATGCCGCGAAAGATCTTGCTAGGATTATTGGGGAATTCCGGCAGCGGCTGTTGGTTGACACGATGCATGAAGTTCAGGAAGTGGAAGTTGAACTTAATCGTCCGCTCCACCTTGCCGGTCTTCAGATTCCGGAACTTCCAATAGAAGGGATAGATGGCGGCATTGTCTCCCCAATTGTATCCATACTTGTAGTTCCACGCCAGCTTCTCACCGGCGCGCGGATCGTCAGGGTTCGGCTCCGCGGGAAATGGGCGGCCGGCGACAAAGCCGATCAATTCGCCGGGTTTGGTGCCGAGCTTTGTTTCGTTGAGATGCGCGCGCGTGGCCTTCTCGTAGTTCGGGTGGAGATCAAAGGACGTCGTCTCGCCCACGGTGATTTTCACCCAGCCTTTCTTCACGAATTCCAGCATGGCCGGATCGAGCACGTCCTTGGCGACCTGCCAGTTGGACGTATCGATCACCATGCCGGGCGTGATGCCATCCACATGGGGCTTCCAGTTGCGGTAGGGATGGAAGGAGCGGTCGACATCT
>CAZJPA010000325.1:0-2562 GCA_964547755.1 uncultured Sphingomonadales bacterium | reverse complement strand
TGCCCTGCCCTCGTACTCAATGCGGATTTCCAGCCTCTCAGCTATTTTCCGCTCTCTCTCTGGCATTGGCCGGTTGCGCTCAAGGCCGTCTTTCTGGGCCGTGTGATGGTGGTCAGCGAATACGAACGCATCGTGCGCTCCCCCAGCTTTGCGATGCGGTTGCCGAGCGTGATCGCGCTCAAGGAATATGTTGAGCAGGGGCGCTGGCCGGCTTTTACGCGCTTCAATCTATTCCTGCGCGACCGCTTCCGCTGCCAGTATTGCGGCGCGCATGAAGACCTGACCTTCGATCACGTGGTTCCTCGGGCTTTGGGGGGGCGCACGACATGGACAAATGTGACGACGGCTTGCGCGCCCTGCAATCTGCGCAAGGGTGGCCGCACACCCCAGGCAGCCGGCATGTTTCCACGCATCAAGCCCTACCGTCCCACCCGGCGCGAGCTACAAGAGGCTGGGCGCGCCTTCCCCCCCAACTATCTCCATGAATCCTGGCGTGATTATCTGTATTGGGATACCGAGCTCGAACCCTGAGCGCACAAAGCCGTTCACTGACAGGATGTGGCGATGCCTCTCAGCCTTCTGATTTGCGACGACTTTCTCGTCAATGTCGATGAGATTCGCGCCATCGGACTCCAGCAGGCGTATCCGCGCCCCGACAAACCGACATATTTCCCGGGGCGCAATTCCGCCGGGCGGCTCGACATCAGCGGATTGGAAGAGGAAATCTCGCGTATCCTCCGGGTGCCGGTGGAGGCGGCCGAGGGAACCGGCCATGGTCGCTTCCGGTTGACGCTGGCCGGCGACGAAGGACTCGGGGATGTGCATATCGACGAATGTTTCTGGTCGGGCATTCTCTACCTCAGCCGACCGGAGGACTGTCAGGGCGGTACGGTTTTCTTCCGCCACAAAGCCAGCGGCATGGACCATGCGCCGCTCTCGCGCGATGAGCTTACGCGTTTCGGCGTGGACAGCTTCGAGGCCTTCTGGGACGAGGTGCTGGTCCCCCAATCGAAGGACCGCAACGCCTGGGAGGAGATCATGACGGTTCCCATGCGCTACAATCGCCTCGTGCTGTTCCGGCCCTGGTTCTTCCACACCGCCGGTCCCGGCTTCGGCGACCGTCCGGAAAACGGTCGTCTGGTCTTTCTCATGTTCTTCCAGGAAAAGGGATCGCGCACGACCCGCTAAACCCAGTGGCGGCAATGGAGCGGAAGCACAGCCCAGGCCGACACCGCTCAGCCCGCCCGGCTTGGCAAGGAGGCCCATCTCTGCCTGGCTCAGGAGATGGACAATTTGCTAGGGGGCAAGGACAGGAGACCGCAGCAGCGCCTTGGCGGCGCGGATGGTCGAAAGGACGGCGCATGTCGATGGGCGCTCTTTTTCCCTATCTTCTCCTTCTGCTCGCCGCCGGCGCGCTGGCCGGATTTCTGGCTGGACTGCTCGGAATCGGCGGCGGGATCGTCATGACACCCGTGTTGTTCATCGTTCTGGAACGCCTCTCGGTGCCGGAGACCTGGCACATGCATGTCACGGTCGCGACATCGCTGGCGGTGATCGTGCCGACGGGGCTCGTCTCCGCCCGCGCCCATTTCCGCCGCGGCTCGACCGACGCCTCCCTGCTCAAGCGATGGCTGCCCTGGATTCTGCTGGGCGCGGCAAGTGGAGCGGTGCTCGCCCGCGCACTATCCAGCGCGACACTTGCCGATATCTTCGGCGTGATTGCGGCCTTGCTCGGGCTCAAGATGCTTCTGCCGCTCGACGATCTGCGACTCGGTGCGCGGATCCCTCACGGGATCTGGACGCTGGCAAGCCCTTTTCTGATCGCGCTCGTCTCGGCGATGATGGGCATTGGCGGGGCGACCTTTTCCGTCCCCTACATGACACTCTTCGGTCTGCCCATTCATCGAGCCGTCGGCACCGCAGCCGCAATCGGTGCGGCGATCGCGACCGCCGGCGTCGCCAGCTATGTCCTGGGCGGTTGGCGGATCGCGGAACTCGCCGAAGCCACCGGCTATCTGGGCTTCGTGCACTGGCCGACGGCACTCGTGATGGCGCCTGCGGCGATGCTGGCCGCCCCCTGGGGAGCAAAAGCTGCGCATGCCCTGCCGCACCGGGCGCTTTCAGCCGTCTTCGGGATTTTCCTGCTGCTTGCGGCCGCGCGTATTGCTTTCGGATGAGTGCACCACAGCAGCTTGCCCTCGCAACCTCCGATTCTTGATCGGAGCGGGCCAAAGAAGTGACGTTTCCGTGATCGACCATCGCTCATCGGCGATCAGAGATACCGACACAGCACAGGCGATGGACAGCACGAGCAGGGAAGAACCAGGCGAGGAATAGAGAGACGTCACCCGCTGTTTCCTCCTCTTCGCCACCCGCTCTTCGTCATCCTCGACACTGTCTGTTTGTCATCCACCACCCCTCCTCTCCCCGTCACCCGCCGGCCCCGGGTCACAAGCCCGGGGCAGGCTTGACCGGTGGGTCCAGCGGGTAGCCGTGATAACCCCGGCGCTGGAGATGGCCTCTGCCGCCAGCTGGATTCGCCGGATAAACCGGCGAATGACG
>CAZJPA010000324.1:0-2564 GCA_964547755.1 uncultured Sphingomonadales bacterium | reverse complement strand
GCTTCATGGGGGAGCTCCCGTTAGCGACGGGCGGCGAAAGCCTCTCTCTCGCCTGTAGACCCGTCGCCGACGGGAACCGGCCCTCTCGCTCTCAGGCGGCTCAAACAGGTTTAGACGGCGGAGAGTCCGTGCACGCTATCCTCGGGCTTCTTGTGCGATGTTCCTTAAGTTTTCGCTCGGTGGTGGGCGCCAGAGTAGGTAGGGATTGTCAGACAAGGAGATCTGCGACGACTCGGGGAAGCGGTGCTTTAGCCGGCGCGATTAGAGCCCGCTTCCTCCTCCGGCCGGGCGCGTCAGACGAGATTTAGCGATCGATGATTAGTACCCGCTTGCTGTCACTCTTCGGCGACTTCAGAGGCCGCAGCTTCCGGAGGCTGCTCCTGTAGCGGGCGGCGCAAAGCCTCGCTCGCCGCCTTCTTGTCCGGGTCGAAGGGGCGGCTAAGCAGGACGGGCCGTTCGGCGCGCAGCGCCTTGCCGAACGCCAGGAACTCGAAGCGGCCGAGATTGGGAATGAGCCGCGTGTGCTGGCTGCTGTAAACGCTGTCCAGGAAGTTCAGGCTGGTCTGGTCGATCAGGCTGTGCGTCAGGAAGGTATTGCATTGGGAAAGGATCGTCTTGCTGACAAGAGCAGTCCGTTGGGTGATGACGAGCAGCCCGACGCCGTATTTGCGGCCCTGCAAGGCGATCTGCCCGATACGGCTCACGACCCATTGCGTGTCGTAGTCAAATCCGGCCCCGAAAGTTTCCGGAACGATCGTGTGGGCTTCTTCCAGGACAAGCATGATCTGGCGCGCGCGCCGGTTCTGGCGCGCCCAGTTCATGATCGAGGACAGATACAGTTCTGTCAGCCGCAATGTCGCTTTGGTGTTGGCAATTTCGGCAAGCTCGAAGATCGCGAGGTTCTTCCCGTCGTCGCGCAGGAAGGCATCGACCTGTTCGTCCGTCTGGGCGCGTAAGGTGTCGGTCGCCTCCTTGAGAACAGCTTTTTCTTTCTTGGCTCCATATTCACCGGTCTCAGCCGCAAACAGCTTGGCCTCAAGATCGCTCCCCTGCTCCGGCGTCGGGGCCGGAAATACTGGGTCGAGATCGGCAAAGCGGCGACGGTAGTCGCCGGTGAAGTCCACGCAGAACACCTTGACGCCGCGTTGCACGGCTTCTCGGACAATATCGAGCGCCAACTCGGTTTTGCCCGTGCCGGTCACGCCCAGGATCGCGGCGTGATACTCGACGAGATCGTCGATGCTGGCGATGACGCCGATGTCCGTGGACGGCACTTTGCCGATCTCGAATTCCCGATCGCTGATCCGCGGCGCAGAGAATTCACGGTCACGGGCAGCAAAGAGCGGCGTATTCATCGCCGGAAGCCACGGGTACTTCGTGAAGCCCCGGTCGGCCGAATAGCGACCGAGCTGCGCCGCCCGAACGATATGAGTGCCGCGGGGATTGCGATCGAAGCTTTCTTCGGACGTTTCGGCATCGAGAATCTGGTAGAAAACTTCCTCGCCGGCGATCCGCGCGAAAACAACGTTGCCTTCGGCAAGACCTGACGATGCAGCGACTTCGAAGCTAAGGGTGCTGATCGTCGAATTTTCGACCGTGAATCCGATAAGCGCGGCTCCCTTCGTGCCGCTGAGCCCTTCGATGAAGCCGGCAGTCTTTTCCTCGTCGTGGGAAGCACAAACATGGCCGGTCGGCAGTTCCAGTTTGTCGGCAACAGCGGCAACACACAGACCGGTCCCGATCACATCGGTTCCTTGAACCTGCGCGAACAGGGAAAGGACGTATTGCTGGTCCCCGTCCGGCATGGCGGCGACATACAGGGTCTGGGGTTTCCAAGTGCTGCCTGACTTCAGGCGCACGCGGACGATGTTCGGATGGTCAATGCGATCGATCACGCCCACGGAAGGTGCACCGTCATGCGAGGCGTTGTCGGCGCTCCATTGCCGCCACGCGGCGGCAAACCTCTCGACCGGCCGGGCGACGGTGAAGAATACCCATAGGATCGTGAGCCATGCGATCGAGGTGAAGGTGTGCTGGTAGGCACCGACAATGCTGATGAGCGCAGGCGGCGTATAAAGGATTTCGCCTTTGCCGAAGATGTCGGTCAAGCGGAATGCAAAGCGCCCGAAGCCTGCCCTTTGATCGCGGTCGTGCAGGAAGAGAGCGACAAGGGCGAGCGCCGCTACTGCGGCGCAATAGACAGCCGCGACCCACCGGATGATGTCAAGTTCGGCTCGGAATTGTGGGACCGGGGAGAGATCGACCGTAATGAGAATCGCGGCGGCGGCGATGCCATTGGCCAGCGCGTCGCGCGGCGGGATGAACCACGGTGCGGACAGCAGGCTAAGAAACCACAGCGCGAGTGCGCTGAGTAGCCAGACGCTCTCGATCCCGCCGGTTGGCAACAGGCGGCCCGTGGCGGCGACGAAGGCCGCGTAAAATACGGCGACGTTGACGAGCAGCGTAACGGTGCGCTCGCAAAGCGTCGGAAAAGTGTCCCTTCCCGCCATCGAAGGCAATCCGTCTAATTCTGGAAGTCTAGCATAGGGTGTACCGACGGGCAC
>CAZJPA010000323.1:0-2576 GCA_964547755.1 uncultured Sphingomonadales bacterium | reverse complement strand
GACCTTCTTGACCCACTTAAGCCGCGCTTCGACCATCGTCCAGCCTCCGCATCCAAGCCTCCTCGTCAGCAGAATAAGGGTCGAGACCGGAGCGGCGGTCAAGCCATGCGTCGATGGCGCGGCGGTCATAGCGGCGCGTGATTGGATCGGGCAGCGGGAACCCTGCGGCCTCCATCGCTGCGCGCTTGCGGAAGAAATCAGCCTGTGACAGGCCGAGATACGCCGCTGCTTCGCACGTCTTCATGCCGCGCGGCGTGATTGGTATGGCCGCTGCGCGGGGCATCGTTATGCGCGAGCCGACTCCTCGCCTTCCTGCGCAGGCAGCAGTTTGCGGGCATGCTCAACGAGCGGCTTTCCGTCCGCTGCGAGCATGAACGGCATGAAGACGTGCTCGAACGTCATGATGCCGGTCTCTATGGCCGTGACCTGTCCCTTCACCCAGTCGCGGAGGACGGAGTTAACGGCGACCATGCCCCGTTCCAGTGCTGCGGCCTCGTATTCATGTTTGTTAGAGCGACGACGGTACGTCCATGGGTGCTCGGCAAGGTAGGCGTTGGCCCATCCTTGGGCGCTTGCCCGCAACTGGATATGTCTGCCACGCCACACGAACGCCAGGAGCACGGAGCGGGTCTCGAACTCGTCCATGAAGCCCACCTTCTCGCAACCGAACCGGCGGAGGATGCGGATGATCTCTTGGCGGGCGTTCTGGCCGCTGCGCGCGTTCTCGTAGGGCAGGGACATGGAAGGGCTCCTCCCACTAAATCATGGTGAGTGTCTGGGCTTACCAATCGCGGGTTATCACTCATCGCACCACCCCTCCCGCTTGCTGCCGTGGTATTCCCGCGCAAGATTGCTCCGCAGCATGATTGCTGCGACGTCTCGACCGTCTGACGTGTAGACCCGCGCGATGACCCGCCCCGCGTATTTCCCCTTCCGCACGTCGCGCAGGACCACAGCGTCGCCCACGGTGGTCGCCAGCAGCTCTCGCGCTTGCCGGGCCATCCGCTTCTCTTTCTCGCACTTCCCTCTGATCTCCGGCGTGTCGATCCCGTCGATCCGCACGCTGGACCTCGCCGTGATCCCCGGCCAGATATCCGCTTCGACCGTCAGTGTGTCGCCGTCGTAGACCGACACGACACGGGCCTCGATCTCGTTGGCGAGGGCTGGGGTGGTGAGCAGAGCAAATAGGATGGCGAATCGGATCATTTGTTGGCGATCTCCAGAAGAATGTCGGCGTGGCAGGGCTGGTCGAGCGGGCACCAGCAGACGAGGTCTTTGCCGCGCAAATCTCTAATGCGCGAAAGTAGCTTCGCACGGAGATTTTTCGGGTCATAGGCGCGGCCAAATCGAAGCCCCCAATCAAACTCCTCATCGGCCAGCCATGCTTTGAACATCGCAACAGACTGAGGACGCCCTCCCGGCGCGGCGGTCCATGGAAACGGATTCCCCCACACCGTCGGCCGCCCGACATAGACGGCCCCCTCGGGCATCCGCCATCCCTTGACGCGCCGCCGCTGGATGCGCTTAGGCCGCGTCGTCATGCGCCGGCCCACTCCGTCGGCGGCGAGACGCGCATATCCGCGAGGCCACTGTCGCCTACGCTCCGAGCATGTGCATTGCAGGCCCTGCACAGCCTGTTTCCGATCCCTCGAGACTCAAAGGGCTTGCGGCAGCGCAGGCATATGCGCTCCGCTGGCCTGTCCGCCGTATTGACAGGCGGCGCGTCGATCCCGGTCCGCTCGCTCAGCCACGGCGGCACCGGCGGCGCCGTCAACGGTCCCTTTTCAATCGACCCGACCGGCTGCACATCCCGCCGCGCGATGGTCAGGACGCGGTCCTTCGACCGTCCCGTGCATCGGATGCGCCCCTCGGCGCGTAACGCGGCGACGGCATTACGATATTTCCAGCGAGAAAGCCGCGTCTCGGCCAGGACCGCCATTGAGGTCGTCTCGTCACCGCGGGCCTCGATGCGTTCGAGCGCCGCAAGCACCGCATCCATGTCCGCCTGCTTGGCGAAAATTGGATCCCGCGCGCTCATGACAGCCACCATGCGGCGATAATGGCCGCCCAGGCCACCGTCGGCGCGATGACCAGTGCGAGGAACCGCTGCCTCGCATCCGCCATCTGCGTGTGCTGGAAGCAGTAGCCGGTGGGATGCCGCGTGCGCCGAGAACATCCGATCGCCTTGCACTCGGGCGCTCGGTGAATTTTCACCGGCGCTTGCGCCGTGTCGACATCCCGGCTTCTCGCCGATTCCCCCGTGCCCCTGTGAATTTTCACCGCGTGGCCGGTGCCATTCCGCGCGATGGGGAGTGTCATCTTGCCCTCCTTGTTTTGTTCCTTGCCTTGCCTTGCCTTGCCTTGCCGCGCCGGGCCGCGCCATGCCGCGCCCGGCCCTGCCGAGCCGGGCCGTGCGTGAAAATCTCAGTGTCATGCAGCCGCCCGCGCGCCGTTTCCCATCGCCTTCCGCCGGCGCCTGGGCTTTTCTTCGTCCTGCTGTTCTTCAGCCTCGGGCTCGGGCTCGTTGACGACCACGATCCCATCGTCGACGCGCGCCACGCGCCCCGCGGCGGCCT
>CAZJPA010000322.1:0-2589 GCA_964547755.1 uncultured Sphingomonadales bacterium | reverse complement strand
GCAAGCTTGCGGCCGAATTCCGTCAAACATTCAAGAAGGAGGTGGTGGTGGACATGTTCTGTTACCGCCGCCACGGCCACAACGAGGGCGACGAGCCGGCCTTCACCCAGCCGCTCATGTATGCGGCGATCAAGAAGCATCCTACCGTTGTCGAGATCTATGGTCAGCGCCTGATCGAGGAGGGCGTGGTCACCCAAGAGGAGATCGACGCCTGGACGCGTGAATATGTCGAGATGCTGGAGGCCGAGTTCGAAGCCGGCCGCAGCTTCCGTCCGGACAAGGCGGACTGGCTGGAAGGCCGCTGGGCTGGTCTGACCACGCCATCGAAGACGGATCTCGCCCGCCGGGCCGAGACGGGTGTGTCATTGGAGACTCTTCATGAAGTCGGAGAGGTGCTCACCCAGGTGCCCGAGGGCTTCAATATTCATCGCACCTTGAAGCGCATCATCGACAACAAGGCTAAAGCGCTCGCCGAAGGTGGTCCGGTTGACTGGGCGACCGCCGAGCTGTTGGCCTTCGGCACGCTCATGAAGGACGGCTATCATGTCCGTCTGTCGGGGCAAGATAGTGAGCGCGGCACCTTCTCGCAGCGCCATGCGGTCTGGGTGGATCAGAAGACGGAGGAGCGACACATTCCGCTGGCCGCGCTCAATGCTCCCGGTTGGTTCGAGGTGCACAACAGCCCGCTGTCCGAATACGGGGTGCTGGGGTTCGAGTATGGCTTTTCTCTCGCGGAACCCAATGCGCTGGTGATCTGGGAGGCGCAGTTCGGTGATTTCGTCAACGGTGCCCAGGTGATCATCGATCAGTTCGTGGCCGGCGGCGAGGTCAAGTGGCTCAGGATGTCCGGGCTCGTGATGCTGTTGCCGCACGGCTACGAAGGGCAGGGGCCCGAGCACAGCTCGGCGCGGCCGGAACGATTCCTGCAGCTATGCGCCGAAGACAACATGCAGGTGGCGAACTGCACGACGCCAGCCAACTATTTCCACATCCTGCGCCGCCAGCTGCATCGCAATTTCCGCAAGCCTCTGATCGTGTTCACGCCCAAGTCGCTGCTCAGACATCCGCAATGCGTTTCGCGTCTGGTTGAGATGGGACCAGGCACGCAGTTTCACCGTTTGCTGGATGACGATGCCGAGCGTGACCTGCTGGATTTGAAAGTCACCCTGAAGCCCGACGGCCGGATTCGTCGGCTCATCTGCTGCACCGGCAAGGTCTATTTCGACCTGTTGGCCGAACGGGAAGAGAGCGGTCATGACGATACCTATATCCTGCGCGTCGAGCAGCTTTATCCTTTCCCGCGCGAGGCATTTGCCGCCTATCTGAAGCGGTTTCCCAAGCTGGAGCGGCTGGTGTGGTGCCAGGAGGAGCCGAAAAACATGGGCGCCTGGGCTTTCATCCGCCCCTATCTGGAGGAGGCGTTGGCCGAAGATGGGAGACCGGAGATTGGCCCGGTCTATGCGGGCCGTCGGTCCAGTGCCGCCACCGCCACCGGTCTGTACAGTCGTCACGTTGCCGAGCAGACGGCGCTGGTAAGAGAAGCTTTCACGATCTGATCCGTGCGCCGGGTCGCAGGGACCTGGTGAGAACAACGAGATGGGATGAGGACAATGAGCGTCGATGTGGTGGTGCCGCAACTGGGCGAGTCGGTGACCGAAGGCATTCTGGCTCGGTGGTTGAAGCAACCAGGCGAGAAGGTGGAGCGCGACGAGCCCATCGCCGAGCTCGAGACCGACAAGGTCGCTGTCGAGGTGCCGGCGCCCGAGGCCGGTGTCCTGGAGGAGACGCTTGTTGCGGAGGGCGAGACGGTCAAGGTCGGGGCGGTCATCGCGCGCATCGGTGAAGGCCGGGGCGCTGCGGCCGGTCCAGCCAAGAGTGCGGCGGATAAGCCGCATCCACCCAAGGGGGATCAAACGGCGGTCAAGGAGGCCGGCCATGCTGATGCGTCGGCGGAAGAGCTGGTCGATATCGTCGTGCCCCAAGCGGGAGAATCGGTCACGGAGGCGACCCTGGCCAGCTGGCTGAAGCAGGCCGGCGAGGCCGTGGCCGAAGGTGAGACGGTCGCTGAGCTGGAGACCGACAAGGCGGCCATGGAGCTGCCGGCGCCGGTTTCAGGCGTGTTGCGTGAAGTCCTGGCCGAGGAGGGGGCGACGGTCCATCCCGGCGATGTGATCGGGCGCATAGCCAAGGGAGCAACGGCATCCATGACGGCAGCACCGGCGTCTTCTGTTTCCCCTGCCTCTCCGGCTGCGCCCGAACGGGCCGAAGCCGAGGCGGCGGCGATGGAACCGGTGCCGGCTGAGGCCGGGCCGCCCTTGTCGCCTGCCGTGCGCCGGATCATCGAGCAGTATCATCTTGATCCCAACTCCATTCCGGCCACCGGAAAGGACGGACGGCTGACGAAGGAAGATGTCCTTCGGGCCATCGATTCCGGTCTTGCCCGTTTGAAGCCTGATTGGGTGTCGCGCACGCCGGTTGCTCCGGCGCCGCCGGCGGCGGAAGCGGCTCCGCGCGAGGAACGGGTGCCGATGTCGCGTCATCATCGCCCTGCGGTAGCCAACGCGTGGCAGAAATGACGCGACGACAAAA
>CAZJPA010000321.1:0-2596 GCA_964547755.1 uncultured Sphingomonadales bacterium | reverse complement strand
ATTTTCCCTTGGCAAAGGCGGTCTTCCATGGAATATGGTGCGCCGCGCTCGTGCTGCGGCATGCCGTAGGAGATGGGAAGCCGCAGCTCGCCGCCCTTGCCACAAGGCAGGCGATGCCGTAGAAGCTTTTCCTCTCAGCCGAGGAGCGCATGAGCACACCGGCAGCGGGGGACGGGATCGCCTCGCATGGCGAGGCAGGTTCTGTCCGGCCGGTCCGAGGAACGAGGGAAGAGGAGACCGTCTCGACGACAGGATGGGCTGGAGGCAGAGGATGAAGACGCTGCGTCTTGGCCTCTTGCTCTTTGCCCGGTTGTCGGGCGCCGTCCCGCCAGGAGCCTCCGGGTAGCGGAGGACGAGGTGAGGCGGGGAGGTGTATCTTTTTCCCGCATTCCTTGGGGCGGTGCTGTCGGCTGGTGAACGCGGTCGCGCGTCCTTCGTCCGCTGGGCGGGGGCAGGAAGAACTGGATGGAAGGCCCCAAATGGGCCAGGAATGCATTAGGGAAGGTTCAGTGGGACGGACAATGCAGCGAAAATTCAAGACACTCGCCTGCACGGGCCTGATCGCTGCCACGCTGTGGTCATTCGGTGCGGCCGCGCGGGCGCAGGAGGCCGAGCAGACGCCGCCACCCGCACCGCCTGTGATCGAGCCCGGTCCGAAGCTTGATCAGGTGTTTTCGGAGGCGCTCAATGTGATCAAGACGGCACAGGCCTCACAGGAGCGTATCGACAAGGTCGCTTCCGAGACCGACCGTCTGTTCCGTGAATACTCCACCAAGCTCAAGGAGATCGAGAGCCTGCAGGCCTACAACGCCCAGCAGGAGCGGGTGATCCGGGATCAAAAGGCCAAGATGGCCGAGATCCAGAAGTCGATCGATGGAGTGGTCGCGGTGCGCCGGGGCATCACGCCGTTGATGCTCGAAATGCTGGAGGCGCTGGAGAAGTTCGTGGACCTCGACGTGCCCTTCAAGATCGAGGATCGCAAGGCGCGCCTGGCTCGCCTGAAGGACTATATGGACGACTCGGACATCTCTGCGCCCGAAAAGTTCCGTCTGGTGCTCGAGGCCTATCAGACCGAGGTTGAATACGGTCGCACGATCGAGGCCTATGAGGGCACGGTCAATATCGACGGCAACGACCGTGTCGTGAACTTCCTGCGGATCGGCCGTGTCGTGCTGGCCTATCAAACGCCGGACGGCGAAGAGCAGGGCTTCTGGAATCCCAATACGCGCCAGTGGGAGCCGCTGCCGGCCAAGTATTCCACACAGATCCGGGATGCGCTGCGTTACGCCCAGAAGCAGGCGGCGCCCAATCTCTACATCCTTCCTGTGACGGGTCCGGAGCAAGCGAAATGAAGATGAAGAAGACCATGATTTCTCTCGGCCTGTTCGCGGCCGCCCTCATGGTGAGCCCGGCGCTCGCCCAGGAATCGGGCCAGCAGGCCAGCAAACCCCAGACGGAGACGGCCAAGCCCGCCGATCTCGATGCCCTTCTGCAGCTTGTCGAGCAAGGGCAGCTGACGGAAAACAAGCTGCATCGTCAGCGGGAGGCCGAGTTCAAGGCACGCCGCAATCAGCAGCAGCGTCTGCTGCGCGAGGCGCAGGCCCAGCGTGATCGTGAAGCTGCGCGCGCCACCCGGCTGGAGCGCGAGATTCAGCAGAACGAGGAAAAGCTGCGCCAGCTGCAGCGCACGCTGCAAGAACGTCTCGGCGAGCTCAAGGAGATGTTCGGCGTGATCCAGCAGGTCGCAGGTGACGTGCGCGGCCAAGTGGAAAGCTCGCTGGTTACCGTCGAGACCGGACGTGATGCGCGTGTGCCGGTGCTGGAGAACCTGATCCAGAAGGCTTCAAGCTCGTCCGCTCTGCCGTCGATCGACGAAATCCGCGTGCTGTGGACTGAAATGATGCGCGAGATGGTCAAATCGCGCGAGGTGACGAAGTTCCCACACACGGTCATCACGGCGGCCGGCGACAAGAAGACGGTGGATCTGGTGCGCGTCGGCAACTTCAATCTCGTCTCCGACGGCAAGGGCGTCTACTACAAGTATGACGCGGAAAACGACAAGGTGGTCGAGCTGCCCAAGCAGCCGTCTTCGCGGTTCACGTCCACGGCTGCGGCTCTCGCGGAGGCTCAGGCCGGCGAGATCGTCGGTTTTGGAATCGATCCGACGCGTGGTCAGCTGCTGTCGATGTTCGTCCAGGCCCCCTCGCTGCGTGAGCGCATCGATCAGGGTGGCGTGATCGGCTATGTCACGATCGGGCTCGGTATCTTTGGCGTCTTGATCGCCATCTACAAGATGCTGGCCTTGGCCATCGTCAATGCGAAGGTGCGCGCGCAGATGAAGGCCGAGAGCGCAAGCGAGAACAATCCTCTCGGACGTGTGCTCAAGGTCTACGAAGAAAACCGCAATGTCGATGTCGAGACCTTGGAGTTGAAGCTGGACGAGGCGATCCTGCGCGAAACCCCCGCGCTCGAACGGGGTCTCACCATGATCAAGCTGATCTCCGCGGTGGCTCCGCTGCTCGGCCTGCTCGGCACCGTGACGGGCATGATCGCCACCTTCCAGGCGATCACCCTGTTCGGCACCGGCGATCCGAAG
>CAZJPA010000320.1:0-2634 GCA_964547755.1 uncultured Sphingomonadales bacterium | reverse complement strand
GCCGCGGCACCTGCATGACATTCTTGTAGCCGAACTTTTCCATCAGTGTCGGCCGCACCTTTTCCAAGTAGAACCGCTTCAGGCGCGGCACATAGCGCTCGCCCGTCGGCTGCTTGTTTTCGGCAGTCTTGTTCTCAGCCATCGATCACCTCGCCTGACTTCTTGGCGAACCGTACCTTGCGTCCCTCGACGAATTTGAAGCCCACCCGCGTCGGCCGACCATCCTTGGGATCGGCCAGCATCAGATTGGACAGGTGGATGGGCGCTTCCTTGGTGATGATCCCGCCCGGCTCCTGCGGCGTCGGCCGCTGATGCTTTTTGACGAGATTGACGCCCGAGACGATCGCCCGGTTCTCCTTTGGTATCACCTTGAGAATTTCACCGGTCTTGCCCTTGTCGCGCCCGGCGATCACCACGACTTTGTCGCCTTTTTTCAGCTTCGCAGCCATCACAGAACCTCCGGAGCGAGCGAAATGATCTTCATATGGTTGGCGGCCCGCAGCTCGCGCGCCACGGGGCCGAAGATGCGCGTGCCGATCGGCTCGCCCTGCTTGTTGATGAGCACCGCCGCATTGCGATCGAAACGGATGACCGAGCCATCCGGCCGACGGATGTCCTTGGCGGTGCGCACAACGACCGCCCGATAGACATCCCCCTTCTTCACGCGTCCCTTGGGCGCCGCCTCCTTCACCGAGACGACGATCACATCCCCCACGCGCGCATAGCGCCGATTGGTGCCGCCCAGCACCTTGATGCACATCACGCGCTTGGCGCCGGAGTTATCGGCGACGTCGAGATTCGTCTGCATCTGGATCATGGCTCAACCACCCTGTCTCGTTCCATACGCGCCAAGGCCATCATCGACCTAGACCGTCGTCACATGCTCACCTTGCACGACCCGCCAACGCTTCTTCCGGCTGATCGGCCGACATTCCTCGATCCAGACCTTGTCGCCCACCTTCCACTCGTTCTGCGGATCATGGGCGTGATACTTCTTGCTGCGCTTGACGATCTTACCCAGCAACGGATGGGGAAAACGCCGCTCGACCAACACCACGATGGTCTTGTCGTTGCGGTCGCTGACCACCCGTCCCTGCAATACGCGTTTCGGCATCGCCTCGTCCTTGTCTTCCTGTTTTGTCCGGTCCTGCCCGGCGCTCAGGCCGCCTTGTCGGCACCGCCGGCGCGCTTGCGTTCGTTCAGAATCGTGAGGATCCGTGCAATGTCGCGCCGGACCTCCTTCATCCGCGAAGGTTTCTCCAGCTGCCCTGACGCCTGCTGGAAGCGCAGGTTGAGCCGTTCGCGCTTCAGATCCCGCAACAGCTGGATCAATTCATCATGTGTCTTCAGCCGCAAATCCGCCGCCTTCATTGCTTGCGCGCTCCTCGATCCTCGCACACCATCCTCTACGACCGCCGCACGACGATCTTGGTCGCGATCGGCAGCTTGGCCGAAGCCAGCTCGAAGGCCCGCCGCGCCACTGGCTCAGGCACACCGTCAACCTCGAACATGATCCGCCCCGGTTTCACGCGCGCCACCCAGTATTCCGGCGAGCCCTTGCCTTTACCCATACGCACCTCCGCCGGCTTCGTGGAAACGGGCACATCTGGAAAAATCCGAATCCACACCTTACCGGCGCGCTTCATGTGACGGGTGATGGCGCGCCGAGCCGCCTCGATCTGACGGGCGGTGATCCGCGCCGGCTCCAGAGCTTTCAATCCAAAGGCGCCGAAATTGACCTCCGTGCCGCCTTTGGCCACGCCATGGATACGCCCTTTGTGCGCCTTTCTGAACTTCGTGCGCTTCGGTTGCAGCATCTGACCTGTCCTCGTCTGCCGGCCTTCTCAGCCGCTTACCCTACCGCCAAGACCCGGCGGCGGCGGTCTGGAACTCAAGCATCCGTTTCTCGTGAGCCAACGGATCATGCTCCATGATCTCGCCGCGGAACACCCAAACCTTGACGCCAATCGCCCCATAGGCCGTGCGCGCCAAAGCAAAACCATAGTCGATATCGGCCCTGAGCGTGTGCAGCGGCACGCGCCCTTCGCGATACCACTCCATGCGCGCGATCTCCGCACCGCCCAGCCGGCCGGAAACATTGACGCGAATACCCTGGGCGCCCAGCCGCATGGCGGCCTGCACCGCCCGCTTCATCGCCCGCCGGAAAGAAACACGGCGCTCGAGCTGCTGCGCGATTCCTTCGGCGATCAGCCGGGCATCCACTTCCGGCTTCCGGATCTCGACGATGTTGAGCGCGGTTTCCTCGCCGGTCATCTTCTTGAGCTCCTGGCGCAGCTGCTCGATGTCCGCGCCGCGCTTGCCGATCACGACACCCGGGCGAGCCGAATAGACGGTCACCCGCGGCTTCTTGGCCAGGCGCTCGATCACAACCTTGCTGACAGCCGCCTGCTTCAAGCGCTTTTCGAGAAAGCGCCGGATCTTGAGATCCTCCTGCAGCAACCGCCCGTAATCCGGGTTGTCGGCATACCAGCGCGAGTCCCAAGTGCGGTTGATACCCAGCCTCAGCCCGATGGGATTGACCTTCTGACCCATTGCTCACTGCTCCCGCACTTCACGTACCACGATCCGGACTCGGCTGAAGAGGGCGAAGGAGGATGGCGGAATCTTCTATAC
>CAZJPA010000319.1:0-2637 GCA_964547755.1 uncultured Sphingomonadales bacterium | reverse complement strand
CTTCTACATCGCCTTCACCTATTCCTCCATCAAGGTGAAGAACACGGTCGAGGAGCTGGATCCAGAGACCATGGTGACCAGCTGCTTCTTCGACGAGCCGAAACTGGCAAGCCCCTTCTGCGACCGCGTCGAGCGGCCGGGCGTGGGGCCGGGCGGCGATCCGCGTTCGAATATCATCAGCCTGATCGACGCCTCCTTCATCAACATCGGTCGGGAGACGTCGAAGGGGCTCGACGTCGTCACGCGGCTGCGGGCGACGGTGGGCGAATATGATGGCGCGCTGATCGACATCACCTGGACGACGGGCACGACGCGGATGCTCGATCAGGTTCGGCAGGTCTTCCCCGATTCGGCGAAAATCGACAATGTCGGGCGCATCGGCAATCCGAAGTGGCTCGTCTCGTCCACCGTCAATGTCCAGTGGAAGCGCTATCAGTTCCTCTGGCAGCTGCGCTACATCGGCCAGACGGAGTTTCCGGAAGACCAGCTGGATCCGGAAGAGCCGTTCCGGGTGAATCCGGAGTTCAATACGACGGTGCCGACCCATGACGACGCGGTCGCCGATCGTCGGCTCTACAACGATGTCTCGCTGACGGCGAATTTCGATCGCTTCGCGCTGACCTTCGGTGTCCGGAACCTGACAGATACCAAGCCGCCGCTGATCGAGGCCTTCTCGGGGCCGAACCGCAACAATGCGGTGACATCCTCAGGCTTCGATCTCATCGGCCGGACCTGGTTCCTGCGCGGCACCGTGCGGTTCTAGGCGATCGCGCGAATCCGCCGGAATCGGCAAGGAACGGAAAGGGGTGTCGGGGTAGACCCGGCGCCCCTTTCTTTCGCTCACGGAGACATGAAGAGACATAGAGGCATAGAGACATAGAGGCATAGAGGCATAAAGAGACATGAAGACGCGCGTCCGATTCGCAAAAACACGTCCGATTCTCAGGACGCGGGCCGGGATGGTTCGGTTGCATGCGGCTGTGAAGGGGGCGGTCCGGACGGTGGCGTTTGCCTCTGTGCTCGTCACGCGCTATGCGAGGAGGCGGATGGTGCGTCACGGTCATGGGACAGGCACGGGAGAGGGTGTGACAATGGCAAATTGCGCGGCGTCCAGGATCGGGACGGTGGCGGTCGGGTTGGCGCTGATCTGTCTTGTGGGTGCGGGGTCGGCACGCGCGCAACAGGAACAGCCCACCGCCGGCGAGGTGTTTTCGGAATTTCTGGCCTGTGATGCGCTCAGCCTGCCGACTGACCGCCTGATCTGCTATGAAACGGCCCTGAAAGTCATGAAACGGCGCTTTGGGGTGACTGGTGGGCGTGGTGCGGATCGCGACCTTGCGCCGCTGCTTGGGAACCGGAGCGGCGACTCCACATGGGCGCGCCCATCCGGGAGACGCGCCCCGCCGTCTGCCAGAGCGATGGCCGAGGAGGAGATGGGCAGGCGCTTCGAGGCAACCATTGTCGCAGCGCGTACCGATCAGGTCGGTCATTGGATCTTTACACTCGATAATGGTCAGGTGTGGAAAGCCGCTGACGGCACCTGGCTCAAGCACACCGATTATGAAGGTAAGACTGTTGTGGCCAAGCGCGGTTGGATGGGAGGCTGGCGTTTCAAGATTCTGGATTACCGAGAAGTTGGCCGGTTCAAGCGCATTCGGTAGAACGGTAGGGCATAGCAGGGGCTACCAAGGGGGTGAGGAAGATGGAAAATGATGAGCTTGTGCAAAACCGGCAAGGACGAGGCCAAGGTCACAGGAACGAGCAGCAACGGGACGAGATTATAAAAGCGGCATGGTGGTTTCACGTGCTCACGCAAAGGGCTGAGATGTGCAAATGGAGGACGACGAGAAATGGACGTGTCGCAGCGCTTGTGGTGCGTGTTGCGATCCTGGTGCTTTGCTGGGGTGTTCTACCCGTTCAAGCTGGGGCACAGGAGGCGCCATCTGGTAGCATGGTTTTTTCCGACTTTCTGGCCTGTGAAGCCGTGCCCGATCCCACCGAACAGCTGATCTGCTTCCGGACCGCGCTCAAGAAATACAAGCGGCGCTTCGGACTGTCGTCGGGCCGGGTGGAGGATGTGGCGCGTGACAATCCAGCCGCGTTTTTCAACTCCCGACAACCCCATCGCAAGACCACGCGCCGCGCGGGCCTGCCGTCCGTGGCTTCGGTGCCGCCGGTCTCCGGTGCCTTGCCGCCGCCGGTCGCCGATTCACCCAAGGCCCGGCGCGAATATCGTCAGGCGCTGGCCGAGGCCACGCCGAAACGGGTCGAAGGCGTAATCGTCGAGGCGCGCCGTGATCAGCTGGGTTATTGGATCTTCACGCTGGACAACGGCCAGGTCTGGAAGGAGGCGTCCAAAAGCCGTTTGCGGGACAGCAACCGGTTCACAAATCGCCGCGTGGTCATCAAGAAGGGACTTTTCGGGAGCTGGCATATCAAGATCCAAGGTGTCGGGAGCAGCGGACGCGTCGTTCGCATCCAATAGCTCGTCTCCTTAATCCTTCCCGGGGGCGGCCGGTCTTGCTTTCCCGGTCGGCCAGCAAGTCCTTCCATTGGGGTGATCTTGCGATCGGAAGACCCGATGGAAGAATGAGCGCTGCGGCAACGCCATCCTTCCATGACGCACCAACCACTGTG
>CAZJPA010000318.1:0-2642 GCA_964547755.1 uncultured Sphingomonadales bacterium | reverse complement strand
CTTCCCTGCCGTACTCTTCGAATTTCTGGCTGACGACCAGGATGCGAGCCTGCTGCGCGATCCCAAGTCGAGCCTGCAGGAATGGGCGCATGCCCATCGCCTGGCCCCACCGGTTTATGAGCTGCTGGCCCAGAGCGGGCCGGATCATGCTCCGCGCTTTATGGTCGAAGCACGACTGGTGGATCTGGGCAAATCGGCCAGGGGCGAGGCCGGCTCCAAGCGTGCCGCCGAGCAGGAAGCGGCTCGCCGGTTGCTGGATTCGCTCGCCACCGGTCAGGGGCGTCGCCGCGGCAGAGCTCGCAAACGCCGCTCTTCGGGAGACCGCTGACCATGCCGGAGAAGACCAAGCACCCATCCGCAAGCCCGCAAGACGGGCAGGCCGCGCAAGAGGGCACGGACGGTCCGGGAGAGGCCACCCACTCTCCCGCTCTGGAAGATGCCGCCGCCACGCAGACGCGCGCCGGGTTCGTTGCGCTCATCGGCGCTCCGAATGCCGGCAAGTCCACCCTGCTCAATGCGCTGGTGGGCGAGAAGGTCGCGATCGTGACTCCCAAGGTCCAGACCACGCGGATGCGTTTGCGCGCCATCGCCATGCACGGCCATGCCCAGATCATCTTCGTCGACACCCCAGGCATCTTTCACCCCCGCAAGCGACTCGACCGCGCCATGGTTCGCGCCGCCTGGGCCGGTGCCGAGGAGGCGGACGAGATCCTGCTCGTGATCGATGCCGCCCGGGGGCTTGACGATGATGAGATCCGTCTCATTCTCTCCGGCCTTGCGGAACGCGGCCGGCCGATCGTCGCCGCCCTCAACAAGATCGATCTCGTGAAAAAGCCGATCCTCCTCGAGCAGGCCCGGCGACTGGACGAAACGGGACTGTTCAAGCGCATCTTCATGATTTCGGCCGCCACCGGCGACGGCCTTCTCGATCTCAAGGACTATCTGGCTTCCAACCTGCCCGCGGGACCGTTCCTCTATCCGCCGGACCAGATCACCGATGTCACGAACCGGGTGATGGCCGCCGAAATTACGCGTGAGAAAATCTATCTGCGGCTGCATCAGGAACTGCCCTACGATATTACGGTGGAAACCGAGAGCTTCGAGGAGCAGGCGAACGGCCATCTCGTCATCCATCAGGTGATCCATGTGGCGCGCGAGTCCCAGAAGAAGATCGTGATTGGTCGTGGGGGGCGGATGCTCAAGGCGATCGGTCAGGCTGCGCGCGAGGAAATGCGGGCGGTCTTCGGCAAGCCGGTGCACCTGTTCCTGTTCGTGAAGGTCTCTCCCCGCTGGCAGGAGGATCGCCGCCACTACCTCATGATGGGCCTTGAATACGTGTCTTGAGCGATCGCCGAATCGGCACCGCCGCCCTTCTTTCGTCATCATCCGCCATCCTCCCCTCTTCATCCGCTCTCCCTCCCCGTCACCCACCGGCCCCGGGTCATAAGCCCGGGGCAGGCTCGACCGGCAGGTCCATCCCCTCTTCGTCACCCGCCGACTTGATCGGTGGGTCCAGCAGGCAGGGAAGACGGCCCCTAGCGTTGGAGCTGCGAAACCGTCGCCTGGATTCGCCGGATAAACCGGCGAATGACGATTCGGTTATCGGTGATCAGACCTGAAAGCGACGAATGATATGGATGGGGAAGACGGCCCTCACACGCTTCCCCTTTCCGATAACTGATCACCGCCCCCTGATCACTGATCACCGGTCTCTGATCACTGGAACGTCACCCGCCGACTTGATCGGCGGGTCCAGCAGACAGTGCAGACAATCTCCAGCGCTGAAGATGGCCTCACCACTGGCTGGGTTCGCCGTATCTGTCGGCGAATGACGCTTCAGTGACCAGTGATCAGGAATCAGGAAAGGATGATGGTGGCACAAAGCCCCTCTCTGGACGGACGACATCGGGGCTATCGCCTGCGGCTGGAGCCGCCTTGGGGTCCTCTACCGGCCAAGCGGCGACGCGCCAGATCGACGAGTGCGCTCAACCGCGCCGGCACCTCCTCTTCCAAACTCCCCGCCTCGGCCGCCAGATAGATGGGCAGCTGTTTGCGCACTTGGGAAACCATCACCCGCACATGCCGATGGCGCCGCACCGCGAAGGCCACCGAGCGCATTTCCATCACGCTCGCGCGTCCCTGGGCGTAGCGCCACAGCAGATCATCGCCCGGTGCGATATAAAATCGCCAAAAGGTGATCTCTTTCCGCATGGCGTTTCCCACTTTCGCGCCCTTGATCAGGCGATCCTGCACCCAGCTTGTCGTTATCATCCGCTCGCAAGACCGTCCACGCCACCAACGCCCGATCGCTGCCGATGGTTCCCGACAAGCTCAGGGAGACAGAGGGTCATAACAGCCCCCCTCTCCTCTTGAAGCCTCCCTGCGGACTTCCCATATCTCCTGCTGCGACAGGGCCTTCAAGTCCGATCAGGGAGGATCGCCATGAAACGCCGCTTGCTGGATGGAATTGAACGCGAGATTCCCCACCTGCGTCGGTATGCGCGCGCGCTCACACGCGATCCTGACGATGCGGACGACCTGGTCCAGGACACGCTCGAGCGCGCGATCGCCCGGCTTGACCAGTTCCAGCCCGGTACCGACTTACGCTCGTGGATGTTCACCATCATGCACAATCTGTTCAT
>CAZJPA010000317.1:0-2654 GCA_964547755.1 uncultured Sphingomonadales bacterium | reverse complement strand
GGGCTTTGTCGATCAGCCGGTGATCATCTCGCGTCTGTTCGGCGAGGACAGCCTGCGCAGCCAGGGGGCGCGCCTGTCGTGGCTGATGCCCCTGCCGTGGTTTTCGGAATTGACGTTCAGTGTCCAGAACGCCGGCGGCGCTACGGTCACGAGCTTTCTGGCCCAAGGCGCGGGTGACGATGGAATGGCCGAGATCGGCGGCCACCCCTTGGTCGACCGTCAGGTCAAGAACGTCGGCGATCTGCTGTATCTGGGGCGCTGGCTCAACGGTTTTGACGTTTCGCCGGCAACCAGTGTCAATCTCGGCGTCTCCGGCCTGTGGGGGCCGAATGCGGGCGGCGAAACCACGAATACCTCGATCCTCGGCATCGATCTCTATATCAAATGGCAAAGTCTTTACGCCCAGCGCGGCTTTCCCTTCATCTCCCTGCAAAGCGAATTCATGCAGCGGCGCTATGCGGCCGGCGATCCCGGCGATGCGACCCGCGAAACGCTCAAGGACTGGGGCGGCTACGCGCAGCTTCTGTGGGGGTTCAGGCCGGGCTGGGTGAGCGGCCTGCGCTTCGATTACGCTGATGCCAGCGGCGGACTTGACCGGCCAAACGACTTTCTGCGCGACCGGCGCAAGCGCATCTCGCCCAATCTCACCTGGTATCCGACCGAATTCAGCAAGCTGCGGCTGCAATACAACCACGACTGGGCGCAGCACCTGGCCGGGCGTGGGGCGGATGCAATCTGGCTGCAGTTCGAGTTCAGCATCGGCAGCCATCTGGCGCATGTGTTTTAGGAGACAGGGGATGAGCAGGATTTTGTTTGCGGCGGTTGCCGCCACCTTGATTTATGGGGTGACGATGACGGCCGCCGCGGCGGTCCGGGTGGTGGCCACGACCACCGATCTGGCCGCCATTGCCGGCGCCGTCGGCGGCGAGGACATCGAGGCGGTGAGCCTGACGCCGGGTCCGCGCGATCCCCATTTCGCGGTCGCCAAGCCGAGCATGATTCGTACCGTCAGCCGGGCGGACTTGCTGCTGGTCATAGGTGCGGATATGGAAATCGGCTGGCTGCCGCCGCTCTTGCAACGGGCGCGCAACGGCAAGATCCAGCCCGGTGCGCCGGGCTATCTGGATCTCTCCACCGTGGTGCCGCTGCTCGATGTGCCGACCGGTCCGGTCAGCCGCGCCATGGGCGACGTGCACCCCAAGGGCAATCCCCATTACTGGCTGGATCCGCGCAACGGCGCCCGCATCGCCCGTGCCATCGCCACCCGGCTGGCCGAGATCGATGCGGCGCACGCGCAAGCCTACCGCGCCCGGCTGAATGCCTTCCTCCAGCAGCTCAAGACCCGATACGCCGACTGGCAGGCGCGCCTTGCACCGCTGCGCAGGCGCCCGGTGATTGCCTACCACAATTCGATGGTCTATCTGGCCGGGGCCTTCGGCTTTCAGATCGCCACCGAGGTCGAGCCCAAACCGGGCATCGCGCCCAGCGCCAGCCATCTCAACCAGTTGATGGCGCGGATCCGCAACCAGCACATCACGCTGCTGATCATGGAACCCTATTACGAGCGCCGCTCCGGCCGGTTTCTGAGCGAAAAGACCGGCATTCATGTGGCTGTCATTCCACAGTCGGTCGGGGCGCTCCCGGGCATCGAGACCTATTTCGACCTCTTCGACGGGATCGTTTCCCGGATCACTGCCGCCCTGGGAGGCTGACATGGATGCGATGGCAATCTTGCTTCCTTCATTTTGCGTTGCCGCACTGATGCTGTTCACCCATGCCTATCTGGGCCTGCATGTGCTGGCGCGTGGCATCATCTTCATCGATCTGGCGCTGGCCCAGGTCGCCGCCCTGGGACTGAGCGTCGCCTTTTTGCTCGGCCAGGAGGCGCATGGCGCCGAGGCGCAAGCCTATGCTTTCGGGGCGACGCTGGCGGCCGCTGCGGCCTTTGCCAGATTGCGCGGAATTCCCAGCAAGACGGCGCGCGAGGTCACCATCGGCTGCGTCTATGTGGTGGCTACCGCCCTGTCCATCGTCATTCTCAGCCGTTCCAGCCAGGGCATGGAGGAGCTCAAGGCTCTGTTCAACGGCAACATCCTGTGGGTGAACTGGCGCGAGATCGCGGTGATGAGCGGGGCATATGCGGCGCTGACTGTTTTGCACGCGGTGTATCGCCGCCGCTTTTACGCGCTTTCCTTCGAGAACGATGACGCCCGGCCCGGTTTTTTCTGGGAGTTTCTGTTTTTTGCCTCGTTCGCCGTGGTGATTACCCTGGCGGTGAATATTGCCGGCATTCTGCTGGTCTTCGCCTTTCTCATCATCCCGGCCTTTTCGAGCTCGATCCTGGCCGCAACCTTCGGCCTGCGCCTCATCATCGCCTGGGTGCTGGCGCTCATCGGCAGCATCGCCGGGCTGTGGCTGTCCTATGCCGCCGATCTGCCGACCGGGGCGACCGTGGTCTCGGTGTTCGGGGCGCTGCCCTTCTTCGCGCTGATGGCCCGCGGACTGGCGCCGGCGGTGCGACGATAATCGGCGAGGGCCGGGCCGCGTGCGCTATTCGGCGGCCTCGACCGGCGCCTTGTGTGCCGCCTCGGCGTCCTCATCGAGCGGGCGATAGATCTCGCCACCGCCTTCGCGGAATTTCTCCGCCATATCGG
>CAZJPA010000316.1:0-2670 GCA_964547755.1 uncultured Sphingomonadales bacterium | reverse complement strand
GTCCGCGATCACGGCAGCCCCCGCGATGATCTGACCGGCCCGAAGATCATGACTGCGATACACGGCGGCCTCCAACCACTCGCCACGCGCATAAATCCGGGTGGTCGTGGCCGGGCGGCCCGACCCGTTCGGGCGGGGCAACCGCAACGCGGTCACGGCCTCTCCCAATCGCAGGTTGGTCACGAGACCCGAGATGACGATCCGCCGTGTCTCATCCACATAGCCGAACATCCGCCGATGCACGGCCGCAAACGCCTGCCGGAGATGGGAGAGATCCGATGCGGATGCATCCTCCCCTGCCGCCCACGCCACTTCGAGATCGCTGTCCGCATCCGCATAGCGCAGGCGCAGGCGATAAGAGACCTCCGGTACCAGGCGCTCCACCACAAGCCCGGCTTCAGCGGCCGCCCGGCGCAGCTGGGCCGCAAGCTCCTGCATCTGCTCGCGGGCCACTGTCCGAAGCCGGGCGAGACCCTCGGCATCCAGCGGCAGATCGAGCCCCGCAAGCCGCCGAGTTTCCAACCCCGAGGAGCCGATACCAAGCGCAGACAACACACCGGCCAGCGGGTGCACGAGAACGCGGCGGATCTCCAGCGCCTCCGCCACCCGACAGGCCAGCTGACCGCCGGCCCCTCCGAAAGCCACGAGCACATAGTCGCGGGGGTCGGCCCCTTCCTCGAGCGTGATCCGTTTGATCGCCCGCGCCATGCGCTCGACGGCGATATCGAGGAAGCCTTCCGCCACGTCCTCCGGCGCCGGGGCGCTGTTTTCGGCCGTGGCGATCCGGTCCACGATTTCCGCAAGCCGCCGGCGGGCGGCCTCGGGATCGAGCGGCGCATCCGCTCCGCGTCCGAAGACATGAGGAAAGAAAGCAGGCAGCAGGCGCCCTAGCAGCAGGTTGCAGTCGGTGACGGCCAGCGGCCCGCCCTTGCCGTAACAGGCCGGACCGGGATCCGCGCCGGCCGATTGCGGCCCCACCTTAAGCCGCTCGCCGTCGAAAGAGCAGACCGAGCCACCGCCGGCGGCGACCGTATCCACCGCCACCATCGGCACCCGGAAGGTTATGCCCTCGATCTCTTTGCGGTCGGAAAGGCGGTGGCGGCCGTCGTAGCGCGAGACATCGGTCGAGGTGCCGCCCATGTCGAAGCCAATGATCCGCGAAAAACCATGGGCGCGGGCGGCCTCCACCGCACCGACGACACCGCCGGCCGGACCGGAGAGCACGGCATTGCGTCCCCGAAAACCCGCCGCGGTGATGCGACCGCCGGAAGATTGCATGAAGGTCAGCGGCACGCCCGCCAGCTCGTCGGCTAGGGTGGCCACATACTCCCGCAGCACCGGCGTCAGATAGACATCCGCCACCGTCGTCTGCCCGCGCGACCAGAAACCGGTCACCGGCGCCGCCTCATGGCTGGTGATGACTTCCGCAAACCCGATCTGACGCGCGAGCCTTGCTGCGATCTCCTCATGTTTGGGAAAACGGGCGCCATGGACGAAAACGATGGCGATGCTGGTGATCCCTTGCTTCCTGAGCGCAAGAAGCTCGCGCGCGAGCGCCGCCTCATCCAACGGCGTGACCACCCTGCCATCGGCGGCAAGGCGTTCTTGCGCCTCGATGACGGCCGCATACAAGGGCGCGGGCCGCCGGATCGCAAGCGCAAACAGATCCGGTCTGTGGGTGCGCCCCAGCCAGATGGCGTCTCGAAAGCCTGCGGTGGTCACCAGAGCGGTCAACGCGCCCTTGCGTTCGAGCAGCGCATTGGTGGCCACCGTCGTGCCAATGCGGATTTCGGCGATCCGGTCTGTCGGGAGCGGTTCGCCGGGTGCCCGTTCCAAGAGCCGACGCACCCCCTCCACGGTTGCGTCCCGATAATGTCCGGGATCGGTGGACAACAACTTCGCCACCCGCAGCCGGCCCATAGGGTCCACCGCTACGAGATCGGTGAAGGTACCGCCACGATCAACGAAAATATGCCAGCGGCCGTCGCCTCCTGCCATCGCCTGTCGTCTCTTGCCCGGTCACCATTCATCTTTCACACAGGCCCGCATGGATGGGCCATGAGACGGCGGTTTGGCAAGACGACAGGCGGACCGCTCCCCCTTACACGCGGCCGGCGCGGGCGTCGGCCAGCCAGTCGTCCACTGTCACAGTATCCAAGTCCCGGAGCGCGAACTGAACCCAGAAGGCCGCCGCCACCGGAATCGCGGCCCAGAACAGCAGGCTTCCTCCCTCGCCATACAGCGCCAGATAGATCTTCCAGCTCGAAACCGTAGAGATGAGGTGAAAGACGAACACGGCAAGATATGTCCAGAACTTGAACAGACCGACCGCGAAGGCGATGACGACGACCACCTCCGCCGCCCCGATCCAAGTCAGGGCGGTGTGGCCGATCGTCATTCCGTAGAAATGGATGAACACGCCGGCTGCATGTTCGGGACGCAGGATCTTGTCCACCGCCCAAACCAGCAGGAACACGGCCAGCGCCAGACGTTGCACGAGCAGAGCGCGACGGGCTGCGGTCTCGATACGGTCATTCATGGCTTCCTCCCCTTTTCGGGCCGCCCGTCCGACTGCTATGTCTGACCGAAGCAGACAAGTCGGATACGCGGCATGGAGGCCACCATGCCCCCCAGCAGGATGACAAATTGCAGCCATTCAATGAGGCCTTC
>CAZJPA010000315.1:0-2702 GCA_964547755.1 uncultured Sphingomonadales bacterium | reverse complement strand
TGCGCCCCATCGGGCGGACATCACTTTCCGAGAAGCGAATCGCCTTGCCATTGCTCCGCCGTCCAGATAGAGTGCGGCCACCAGGGCTTCCAATACGTCCGCCAACACATTGGCCTGCTGCTGAACGCCGGCCGCCCGTGCGTTCTCGGCCACGGCTATGAAGCGGTGAAGCCCGATGCTCTCTGCAATCTCGGCCAATGTCTCCTTGCGCACCAGAGCGGTGAGCCGCCGGTTGAGCCGGCCTTCGTTTTCATCGGGAAAATGTTCGAACAACCAGCGGGCGATGATGAGCCCCAACACCCGGTCCCCCAGGAATTCGAGGCGCTCATAGTGTTCGGCGCCTTCGAGGCTTGGGTGGGTGAGCGCCGTGCGGGCGAGCGCAAGGTCGCGGAAGTGATGGTCCGTCAGCTTGGCCAGCGCGTTCCGTATCTCGGAATCGTCCCTCTCAGTGAGAGAGGGCGCGGCTGTCGTGGAGGATGAAGGAGGTGGCTTGTGCATCTAATGGGCCGCTGCCTGCGACGAAGACCGATGGATGGAGGCCGGCACCGCCGTCTCCTCCACATGTTGCGGACGCAGACTGACGAACAGGCGCTCCCAACGCACGGCCGTGAACCAACTGATCGGATTCCACCAACGGGCGCTGCCGTCCGTGGAGAAGAAGATGAATTCCGCCCGACCGACCAGGTTTTCCGCCGGCACATATCCCACGCCAATGGAGCGGGGCAGGCGGCTGTCGGCGGAATTGTCGCGGTTGTCTCCCATCATGAAGTAATGGCCGGGCGGCACGGTGAAGGTGCGTGTGTTGTCTTCCCGGCTCTGCTGTTCGATGTCGAGGGTCAGGTAACTGACTCCATTGGGCAAGGTTTCGCGATACTGGGGATAGCGGCACCAACGCCGCCCCTGACTGTCCTCCTCCTGCATGAAATGCGGGCAGCGGTTGTGTGGGCTCACGCGCACACGGAAATCAGCCACATGCTCGCGCTTGACCGGTTTGCCGTTGATGAAGAGCTGACCGCCAACCATCTGGATCCTGTCTCCCGGCAGGCCGATGACCCGCTTGATATAGTCGGTACGTCCATCGCGCGGGAGCTTGAAGACGACGACGTCGCCGCGCTGCGGGGTACGATCGAAGAGCCGACCTTTGAACAAGGGTGGGCTGAAGGGAAAGGAATGACGGGAATACCCGTAGCTGTATTTGGTCACCACCAGATAGTCGCCGATCATCAAGGTCGGCAACATGGATTCGGAGGGGATGTTGAAGAGCTCGACGAGAAAGCTGCGGATCCCGATCGAAGCGACGACCGCCACGACAATGATCGTCATCAGCTCGCGCAGCCAGGATACAAGGCCGCTTGCGGGTGTCGCATCCTGCGTTTCGGCCATCTCCGTCTTCCGGCTTTCGGCACGCTCCGACATGCACCACTCCTTGCCCCTGCGGGTCGCCAACCCGCCCATCTTGCGCGATTGGCTGTATCGTTCTGCACAGGCTTTAGGCGCGAATGGCCGCCGACTCAAGTCTTGGCGCCTGCCCTCGGCAAGATGGACGAATGGTCACCGCGAATCCAAGCCTCTTGATTTTTGCCGATGGTCTCCATAGGTTCCCGCGACGATTCGCGCCCCGCCGAGCAAGGGCCGGCTTGAAGGGGTGCCGTGTATGGACAGCGAATGAGGACGGGTCACCATGGCGGTTCCAAAGAAAAAGGTTTCGCGCATGCGGCGGAACAACCGGCGCAGCCATCATGCCTTGAAGCCGATCAATGTTGCCGAGGATCCGCATACCGGTGAGTATGTGCGCCGCCATCACGTGGATCTGAAGACCGGCATGTATCGCGGGCGGCAGGTGGTCGATCCCAAAGGCAGCTGACGAGGCCGTCTTTCCGCTGCCGGCCTGTGCACCCGTCTTCCCACCGCGGATCACTGGCATGTGTTTGCCGCGCCCAGCATCAGCTGAGCGCGCGCATGGCGCGTTCTATCCCTTCCGGGGTCAGCGGGAACATGCGATCGTCCATGATCTCGCGGATGAGGCCGATGGAGGGCGTCCAGTTCCAGTGTTCTTCCGGGATTGGATTGAGCCAGGCGGCCTTATGATAGACGTCGAGCAGACGTTTCAGCCACACCGCGCCGGGCTCTTCGTTCCAATGTTCGACCGAGCCGCCGGCATGGGTGATCTCATAGGGCGCCATCGCGGCGTCACCGACGAAGATGAGGCGATAGTGAGCCGGGTAGCGGTGGAGGATATCGGCCGTCGGGGTGCGCTCCTCATGGCGACGCCGATTATCCTTCCAGACGCTCTCATAGACACAGTTGTGGAAGTAGAAGAATTCGAGATGCTTGAATTCGCTGCGGGCGGCCGCGAACAGCTCTTGGCTGAGCTGGATATGATCATCCATTGAGCCGCCGACATCCAGCATCAGCAGAACATTGACGGCATTATGCCGTTCGGGCCTGAGCCTGAGATCGAGCCAGCCCTGCTTGGCGGTGGCTTTGATCGTGGCGTCGAGGTCGAGCTCCGTGGGGGCGCCGATACGCGCAAAACGGCGCAACCGACGCAGCGCCACCTGGATGTTGCGGCGGGACAGAGCCTCGTCGTCGTCTAGGTTCCGGAATTCGCGCCTGTCCCAGACCTTGATGGCCCGCCGATGGCGCGAGCTCCGCTGACCAATGCGCACGCCGGCCGGATTGTAGCCATAGGCGCCGAAGGG
>CAZJPA010000314.1:0-2724 GCA_964547755.1 uncultured Sphingomonadales bacterium | reverse complement strand
GGCAGTTCCCAAGCCTCGTCAAACGGATGGCGCACCTTCAACCCGGTATCCAGCCGCAACGCCCGTATCCATGTCGCCACCTACCAGACCCTGGGGCTGGATGACGACGAGGAAGGCTTTGCCAGTTTCCTCAGCGACCACTACGGCGAGGATGCCTTCAGCGTCATCATTATCGACGAGTGCCATCGCTCCGCCTGGGGCAAGTGGTCGGAAGTGCTCAGGCGCAACCCCAACGCCATCCACATCGGTCTGACCGCCACCCCGCGCCAGTTGCACGAATCCAAGAAGGCCACCGACGAAGACAAGGAAATCACCGCCAACAATCACAAATACTTTGGCGAGTCGGTGTACGAATACACCCTCATCGAAGCGCAGGAAGACGGCTACCTGGCCGCCTGCGAGATCGTCAAACGCAAGGCCAGTATTGATAACACCGTATTCACACGGGAAGAAATCCTCAAGGCCGGGGTCACGGACATCCGCACCGGCAAACCGCTCACCGAAGATGACCTGCCCAAGGCCGAATACACCGGCAAGGACTTCGATAATGAGCTGTTTATCGAACTGCGCACACCCAAAATGTGTGAGGACTTGTTCCGGTTGTTGTGTGAAAACGGCGGCCCGGAACAGAAGGTGATTATCTTCTGCACCCGTGAAATCCACGCCGACCGCGTCGCCATGCACATGAACAACCTCTACACCCACTGGTGCCGGGAGCACGACCAGACCCCGAAAGACCACTACGCCTTCAAATGCATGGGCGGCCCCAACAACGGCGCGGACATGATCGAATCCATGCGCGGCTCCGGCGAACGCGCCTTCATTGCCTGCACCGTCGATCTGCTCGAAGCGGGCGTGGACATCGAACGCCTCAATGCGGTGGTGTTCTTTCGCTACCTGCAATCACCCATCAAGTTCTACCAAATGGTGGGGCGCGGCACCCGCATTCACGAAGAAACACAAAAATACAAATTCTGGCTCTATGACTACACCGATGTTACCAGTCTGTTTGGCACTGACTTCATCACCAAGCCACCACGTCCCGGAGGTGGTAGCGACGGTTGGGGTGGAAACGGCGGCGGCGATGGCGGTGACGACGATGGCCCCAGCGTCGGTGAGATCGGCGGCCAGACCGTCATCGTCAAACCCGAAGGCCGCTTCATCCTCAGCCGTGGCGCAGACGGCAGGGAGACCCCCATCCCGGTGGACGAATACCGCCACAAGGTGATCCAGCGGGTGCTCGCCGAGGCCGACAATCTCGACGATTTCCGCGAATTGTGGATCGAAACCAAAAAGCGCCGCCAGCTCATCGACAACCTGCTCGGCGACAACTTCAGCCCCGAGGTGATCCGCGAGATCGACCAGATGAGCGACTTCGACCTCTACGATTTCTTCGGCCACCACTGTTACCACGACTGCGCCCTCAAGCGCCCGGATAGAGGGCGGGAATACATCGACCGCAACCAAAGCTGGTTCGATAACATGAATAGCAAGGCCGCCATCGTGCTCAAGGGGCTGGGCCACCAGTTCGCCCGGTGTGGCACCGAGGCGCTGGAAACCACAGCGCTGTGGGATGTGCCGGAGATCAGCAATGCGGGCGGGCTGGATGCCCTGCGGGTGCTGGGCAATCCGGTGTGCGTGATGCACGAGGCGAAGGAGAGGTTGTTTGCGGTACGAAAACTATGAAACTCGCTGACTGTTGCTCGTTTTTCAGTGGTGGCACTCCAACAAAAAGCAAAGCAGAGTATTGGAATGGTGAAATACCTTGGTTTTCACCAAAAGATATAAAGAGTTTTGATTTAACTTCGTCTCAAGACTACATAAGCGAAGCTGCAATACAAGAATCTTCAACTCGACTGATGAATCCCGGAACAATTTTTGTTGTTGCCCGTATGATAGCGAACACCTTGCCCGTTGGAATAGTTCGGCAACCTTCTGCTTTCAATCAGGACATTAAGGCCATCGTTCCAAAGGAAACAATTAATCCCGAGTATCTCGCTCTATTTTTATTGGCGAGCCAAGCCCATGTCCTAAAAAACGGGGTTAAGAAAGGACCAACTGTTAACAGTCTGATATCAGGTTTTCTCGAGAATATAGAGATTCCCAATATTTCACTCGATAAACAACGCCAAATCGCCGCCCGCCTGAAAGCCCAACTGGCCGAAGTGGACAAGGCGCGACAGGCGGCAGAGGTGCAGTTGCGGGATGCAGGCGTTCTCCATAGCCGACTGTTGAAAGGCATCTTCTCTGAACTGGACGCGGCACCAAAAAAGGTGCTGGGCGAGCACGCAGTTTGCGTCAGTGGTTCGACCCCAGCTCGGGGTAATAAACGCTATTGGCAGCCGGCAGAGATACCCTGGGTGAAAACGGCAGAGGTCGCTTTTAATCCCATTACAGAAATAGAAGAAGCAATTTCTAAGATAGCACTCGATGAATGTTCGGTAAAATTGCTGCCGCCGGATACCGTACTGATCGCTATGTATGGACAGGGAAAAACGCGAGGCCAGTCGGCTATTCTTAAAGTGCCTGCGACAACCAATCAAGCCTGTTTTGCAATCTTACCAAATGACACATGGGAGCCTGAATTTCTCTTTCAGTGGCTCAAGTCTTCCTACCAGGATTTACGGACATTGTCAGAAGACAGAGGGGGCAACCAAGCCAACTTGAATGGTGGGATGCTAAAAGCCTTGGAAGTTCCCGCGCCGGACAAAGATGTGCAACATG
>CAZJPA010000313.1:0-2730 GCA_964547755.1 uncultured Sphingomonadales bacterium | reverse complement strand
ATATGAAAATTATGTGCTAATTTCCATGCCCGAATATGCATCGAATTTTCCTTATCTCAATCCTTTTTCTGTGCACATCTGCCGGCCTCCGGGGTCAGAACAAACGGGCCGAACTGGTCAGGCAGGTGGTGGATGAATTTATCGAAGAATACAGTTCAGCAGGCTATGAACTGGTGCACCGGGAAGTCTGCGACAAAGCACCCGGAGAACTCTGCCGCTATCCGTTTCAGATTACACCTGAAATTAGTGAGCTCTACATCATCGTCATCGGCAGCAAGAAAATAAAACCCACCCTCGCACTCGAAGACTCGAAAAGCACCCGGGTGATCACCTATACCATGGAAGAAGATGTCTCCGAAGAAAAACGCGTCAATATTGTGGAGAAAAAATTTAGCCTCAGCAATACCCGCCTTGATGTGGTTTTCCACTTTGGCAATGTGCGATCTTTTACGGTGGAAGACAGCTATCTGCTGATTTTTAAAAAGGAAGCAGAGACATTGGGAAAGCAATAAACCCTAACTTTGAGCGCTTACAATTTCGGTAAACAAGCGACTATGCCCCGAGAAATTTTAAACCTTTCCGACTTGCATCAGTTCGACAACCTGGAGCTCCTGGCCCGGCAGGTAGTCGAAGGCTTTATCATCGGATTGCACAAGAGCCCTTTTCACGGATTCTCGGTCGAGTTTGCCGAGCACCGGCTCTACAATCCGGGCGAAAGCATCAAGAATGTGGACTGGAAAGTCTATGCGCGTAGCGACCGGATGTACGTAAAAAAATATGAGGAAGAAACCAACCTGCGGGCCCGGATAGTAATTGACGGCAGTTCATCCATGTTTTTCCCCGAAGACAAGAACCGGGAAGGCCGGCCCCGGGCCAACAAAATCAACTTTTCGGTGCTTTCGGCTGCCGCCCTGATGTATCTCCTAAAAATGCAGCGCGATGCCTTCGGTCTCAGCATTTTTTCGGAGCAGGTGGATACCCACACCGGTGTACGCAGCACCTCCATGCACTACCGCCTCCTGATCAATTATCTGCAGGAACTGCTGCAAAGAAAGAAAAAGAATATCCGCACCGATGCCGGCAGGAGCCTGCACCAGATAGCCGAGCGCATCCACAAGCGCTCACTGGTCATCATCTTCAGCGATATGTTTGAGAATGCGTTGGACGAGAAGCGCTCGCAGGACGAATTGTTTGCGGCATTGCAGCATCTGAAATACAACAAACACGAGGTGATTCTCTTCCACACAGTTGACCGCCAGCGCGAGCTGGAGTTTCAATATGACAACCGCCCCTACCTTTTTGTTGACCTCGAGACGGGAGAAAAAGTGCGCCTGAGAGGGAATGCCGTAAAAGAACACTACATCGCCCGGGTGCGCAAGTTCGAAAAAAATCTGCGCCTCCGATGTGCCCAATACAAAATCGACTTTGTGGAGGCCGACATCAACAAAGATTTCAAACAGGTCTTGCAGCCCTACCTGATGAAACGGGGCCGCCTTTACTGAGCTCTTGCTGATCAACGGCAAGCCTTAACTTTGAGGAGATGATAGCATTCCCATTTGCCAAAGTAAACCTCGGCCTGCGCATTCTCCGCAGGCGCCCTGACGGCTACCACGATATCGAGAGCGTACTCTACCCGGTTGCCTGGAAAGACAGCCTCGAATTTTTGCCTTCTGCGCATCAGAGCTTCCGCTCTTACGGCCTGCCCGTTGAGCGCAACGGACAAATCGATCTCTGCGAAAGTGCCTATCGCATGATCAAAGAAAAATATGCGCTTCCCGCGCTGGACATTGCCCTGCTGAAAAGCATACCGGCCGGAGCCGGACTGGGGGGCGGCTCCTCCGATGCTGCGGCCATGCTGACGGCCTTGAATAAAAGTTTCGAACTGAATATGGCCGAAGCCGAACTGAATGAGATGGCAGCCCGCATCGGCAGCGATTGTCCCTTCTTTCTCCAAAAGCGGCCGGCCTTTGTTTATGAAAGAGGTGAGCGAATGGAGGAATTTCCGCTTTCTCTCGACCGTTATCAGTTTCTCATTGCCTATCCCGGCATTGCTGTCAGCACTGCGGATGCCTACCGGCATTGCCGGCCCAGCGGGCAGCCTCTCGAGCGTCAGCGCCTGCTTGCCGAACCGCCCTCAGTCTGGGATGACTTTCTGGTCAACGACTTCGAAGAAAGTGTTTTTGAGGTCTTTCCGGCCATCGGAGAGCTGAAAGAGAAAATAAAGAAAATGGGGGCTCTTTATGCCTCGATGAGCGGAAGCGGCTCAGCCGTGTACGGTATATTCAACGAAGCCCCCCTGTCGGTCGATGCAGCCCGAACACTCGGTCTGCCCCTCGAATATGTCTATTCCGGCAATCAGTAAGAGATCAGTCACTCCCACCCCAAAAAGGTATCTGCAGGGCTGAAATGGGTCTGCTAAATGCCCTTCGTCCTACTCCGTACCTGCTTTCGGCTTGTCCCTGCAAATAACCCGCACCCTGAGCGAAGTCGAAGGGTGCCCTGCCCGGAAATCAATGCAGGAAGCATTTACCGAAATGCCTTTAAGGCCTTTTGGGAACAGCCGGGAGGCTACTTCCCTCAAATCACCAATCACCAATCACCAATCACTAATCACCAATCACTAATCACCAATCACTAATCACCAATCACCAATCACCAATCACCAATCACTAATCCCCGTCAGCAAAAAAGATTTCCCCTCAGCGGCTGTGTTTGCAGTAATAAAAAAAC
>CAZJPA010000312.1:0-2752 GCA_964547755.1 uncultured Sphingomonadales bacterium | reverse complement strand
CTGATCTTCGCCCTCGGGGTCATCGGTCTGGCCTTCTGGTGGTCCGGCCGGGCCAGGTCCCCCAAGGCCGAGGAAAGCACCGAAGGGGGTGATGCCGGGGCCGCAACGGATACGGCGGAAGCGGAGGCGGCGCCGGACGATGACGCCGGCGAGGCGGAGGACGAGGAGCTGGAGGAGCTGGCCGAGGCGGCGGTGGCCAGTCTGGCCCACACCAACCGGCAGCGCGCCAACAAAACCCGGCGGGTCCGGCGTCGGTAATCCCGTCGATCCGGGCCCGCGGACGCGGGCCCGTGCCTTCAAAGCATCGCTTTCAGTTCGTAGAGCAAGGCCAGGGCCTGACGCGGGCTCAGGTCGTCGGGGTCGATCTGCTGCAGCCGCGCCACCACCGGCGGTTCCCGGCCGGTGAAAAGGTCCAGTTGCGGCGGATCCGGCCGGTCCCGGTCGCGGCTTTCCAGTTCCCGCAGTTTCTCCCGAGCCCGTTCGATCACCGCTGGGGGAACGCCGGCCAGGGCGGCCACCTGCAGCCCGTAACTCTGATTCGCCGGTCCCGGGCGCACCGCGTGGAGAAACACGATGTGGTCGCCGTATTCCGCCGCTTCCAGATGGACGTTGACCACGCCCGGCGACGCCTGTTCCAGGGCGGTCAGTTCGAAGTAATGGGTGGCGAACAGGGTGAGGGTCCGCTTGCGGGCCAGGTGTTCCGCCACCGCCCAGGCCAGCGACAGGCCGTCGAAGGTGCTGGTGCCGCGGCCGATCTCGTCGAGCAGCACCAGGCTGTGCTCGGTGGCGTTGTGGAGAATGTTGGCGGTCTCGGTCATTTCCACCATGAAGGTGGAGCGTCCCGAGGCCAGGTCGTCGGAGGCGCCGATGCGGGTGAAGATGCGGTCGATCGGCCCGATGACCGCCCGTTCCGCCGGGACGTAGCTGCCCAGGTGGGCCATCAGGACGATGAGGGCGTTCTGGCGCATGTAGGTGGATTTTCCGCCCATGTTGGGTCCGGTGACGATGAGCATGTGCCTTTCCGGATCCAGGTGGAGATCGTTGGGGACGAAGGTGTCCACCTGGCCCTCCACCACCGGATGGCGGCCGCCCTCGACATGGATGCCCGGGGTGTCGGTCAGTCGCGGCCGGCACCAGTTCAGGGTCCCGGCCCGTTCCGCCAGGCAGGCCAGGACGTCCAGTTCCGCCAGGGCCCTGGCGCGGCGCAGGATTTCGCCCACCAGCGGGGTCAGGCGGTCGAGGAGGGCGTCGTACAGGGCCTTTTCCAGCGCCAGGGCCTTTTCCCGGGCGCTGAGGACCTTGTCCTCGAAAGCCTTGAGTTCCGGGGTGATGAAGCGTTCGGCGTTCTTGAGGGTCTGGCGCCGGACGTAGTCGGCGGGGACGGCGTCGCTCTGGCTTCGGGGCACTTCCAGATAATAGCCGTGGACCTTGTTGTAACGCAGCTTGAGGCTGGCGATGCCGCTGCGCTCCCGTTCGCGCCGTTCCAGTTCCAGCAGCCAGTCGTCGCCATGTTGGCTCAGGCGGCGCAGTTCGTCCAGTTCGGCGTCGTAACCGGGGGCGATCACCCCGCCGTCGCGGATCAGCACCGGGGGATCGTCGACGATGGCCCGGCGCAGCGGTTCCAGCACTTCCGGCAGATCGGCCATTTCCGCGTGCAGGCGCCGGAGCCGGTGGCTGGCGCACGATTCGAGCAGCGTGCGGATCTCCGCCAGCCGTCCCAGGGTCTGGCGGATCAGGACCAGGTCACGGGGGCGGGCGGTGCGGAGGGCGATACGGGAGGCGGCCCTTTCCATGTCCCCGGTCTGACGCAGCCGCTCCCGCACGGGGGCGGCCAGGTCGGCCTCGAGCAGTTCCGTGACCGCGTCGAGGCGTTCGGTGACGGCGTCATGGCGACGCAGGGGGCGGTGCAGCCAGCGTTTCAGCAGGCGGCCGCCGGCGGCGGTGACCGTGGTGTCCAGCACCCCCAGCAGGGTGAAGTCGCGCTTTCCCGAGGGGTGGTGATCCAGTTCCAGGTTGCGGCGGCTGGCGGCGTCCAGGCCGATGGTGTCGGCGCTGCTTTCCACCTGCAGGCCGTCCAGGTGGGAGAGGGCGGATTTCTGGGTCTCCCGGGCGTAGGTCAGCAGGGCACCGGCGGCGGCGACGGCCGCCTCCAGGTGCTCGCAACCGAAGCCGCTCAGGTCCCGGGTCTGGAACTGCTCCAGCAGAAGGCGGCGGGCGCTGCGGGGATCGAAATGCCAGGCGGGACGCCGGGTCACGCAGGGATGATCCCCGAGACAGGCGGGCGGGTCCCGGTCGTCCGGCACCAGGACTTCCGCCGGGTCGAGGCGCTCCAGTTCCGCGGCCAGGGCGGCCTCGTCCGCCACCTCCTGGAGGCGGAAGCGGCCGCAGCTCAGTTCCAGGTGGGCCAGGCCGAAGCGCCGCCCGAGGGGAACCACGGCCAGCAGCAGATTGTCGCGCCGCTCCTCCAGCAGGGCTTCGTCGGTGGCGGTGCCGGGGGTGATCACCCGCACCACCTTGCGCTCCACCGGCCCCCGGGCCTTGGCCGGGTCGCCGATCTGTTCGCAGATGGCGACCGAGCGGCCCAGTTTGAGCAGACGGGCGAGGTAGTTCTCCAGGGCGTGATGCGGGATGCCGGCCATGGGCACCCGCTGACCGGCGGATTCCCCGCGCGAGGTCAGGGTCAGGTCGAGCAGGCGGGCCGCCTCGGCCGCGTCGTCGAAGAACAGTTCGTAGAAATCCCCCATGCGGTACA
>CAZJPA010000311.1:0-2767 GCA_964547755.1 uncultured Sphingomonadales bacterium | reverse complement strand
GAAGTTATTGCCCGCTTCCACGTCCCTTAGATCAGACTGATATTTCTCCCAGAGCCGCGGATTCTCCGTCTGGAGTGCCTGGATGGCTTTCTTGCGTTCGCTGCCCTTCTTACTGGCGATGAGCGGCGCGATGGTGGCGAAATATTCTTCCTCGCCCAGTTGTGATACCTCCCATGGTGGATTGCCCAGCACGCAATCGAAGCCGCCGCGCGCAAAGACATCGGGGAATTCCACCGGCCAGTGGAAAAAACGATGCAATTCGGCGCAGCGGTCGGCCTCGGCGATGAGCGGGCCGTACAGCGTGATGCCGCGCAGATATTCCCAGACCTGGCCGCTGGTCGGCACCGTCTCGCGCCCACGCGTCGGAATTTCGCGTTTGGGCGCAAAGAAGGCGGCGGCCCACAGGTCGCAGGCCATCTTCAGCCGCCAGGCCGCGCCGCCCTCTGCCATCAGCGCCTCGAACTGACGGCGTTTGGCCGCAATATCCGCAAGGCTGTCTTCCGGCCGGGCCTCGAGGTCGGTGAAGGCCTGGGACAGCTCGTCCCAGCCGGCAGCGAGCCTGAAGCCGGATTCGACTTGCTCGCGCTCTTTCACCTCGCGCCGGTTCTTGGCGCGGTAATGGGCCGCGGCAGCCTTGTCATCGCCGGTCAGCGCCTTGTACGCGCCGTCGGGAATGCCGTCGCGCAACACGCCAAGGTCGAAGACACCCACCAGGCTGTCGCCACAGCGGATATGGCGATCGAGAAAGCTGAGCGGCTTGCCGGGCTCGATGGTTTCGATCCACAGCGCCGTCTTGCAGAGCTCGACCGCCAGCGGGTTCTTATCAACCCCGTAGATGCAGTGCTGGACGACCTCGCGCAGGGCGTGGCGGCGCAAGGCCTCGTCCGGCACGTCGGCGAGCGCATCGAGCCGCGCAATCTCGGCCGCCAGCCGGCGCGCCGCGGCGAGCAGGAAATGCCCCGAGCCGCAAGCGGGGTCGATGACCTTGAGGGCGAGCAGGGCGTCGCGCGGGCGTTCCGGATTGTCGGCAAGCGTTGCCTCGATGACCGGCTCAAGCGCGCTTTTGATCAGCTCGTTGACCAGGCTTGCCGGCGTGTAATAGCTGCCCGAGAGCTTGCGTTCCGAGCCCTTGGTCTTTTCGCCGTTCTTCCCGCCGGCGAATCCGAATGTCCATGGGCTGGTATCGACATCGATGCGGGGGTGGAGCTCGAGCAGGCTTTCGTAGACGCTGCCCAGCTCTTCGGTGCCCATGTCCCGGTAATTGACCCGCGAGAGCGTGGTGCCGGTGCGAAAGAAGCACAGCGCATGGATGGCGCGCAGCAGCGAGCCGTTATCGATGGCGGCACGATCCAGAATCGGACACTGATCGCCGGCAAACAGCCCGCCCAGTGCCGGCAGGCCCAGGGGGGCGGCGCCGCGGCGAAGGGCGTCGAAGGTGACCTGGAGCCCGGCCCAGAGATCGCCGAAGCCGTCGTAATGGCGGCGCTTCAAGGCCCGCTCACGCAGCAGTGCCAGGCTGTAACCGTGGGCATAGAGGGCCCTGGCCGTCTCGTCGGCATCAGGCGCATGAAGCAGGTTGCGCTCTTCGGCGGTCGCCAGGAACAAGAGCCGGTAGACGAGGCGCAGCAGCTCCTGGAAATAGGCCTGCGGGCTCAGCGTGCCGTCCTGAAGATGGGTGCGCAGATCACCGTTGTGGGCGTGGCGGAGGAAGCCGTTGCCAAGCTCGGTCAGCGCCCGGGTGACGCCATCGCGCAGGCTGGCGAGCGCCCGCTCGCCGGTCTCGTGGGCCTCATCGCGCCAGCGCTCAAGGATGCAGGACTCCGGCTTGTCATCGCTCGGGCACAGGCGGCTGGCATGGAAGATGAGCCAGAAGGCGGCGAAGTCGGCGTAAAGCTGTTCCTCGAACATGCGCTCAAGATCGGCCTCGATATAGGCCGGGCGCGTGAGACTCGGATTGTCGCGGAGCAGCCGGATGCGGCTGCCGTTGGCGACTACGCCCCACAGACAGGCATCCTCGGCGTTCAGATATTCCTGAACCAGCCCGTGCGGCGAGCGCCGGCGCCCTTCCTCGCCAAACGCCGGATCGCCGCGATCGAGATCAAACGCCTCCGTGGTCAGTACCAGGGGGATCGCGCCACCGCCGGCGCGGTGACTGATCGGAAAGCTGCGCTCGCCGATGCGCGCCCGGCGGCCCGGTTTCAGATCGGCGTAGCCGAGGACGTTGACGAGCAGCGTCGTCAGCCAGCCGTCGATGCAGGCCGATTTTGCATCGATATCCTTGCGCTGGCGGCGGTCACGATAGTCTCGCCATGCGGCGCTGGCAATCCGCCAGGCGCGGCCGATCTCGTCCTTGAGAAGCAGGCCCTTCGGGAAGCCATAGTCGGCGGCCGTCTGCTGCCGGGCGTCCAGCGCCGCGATCTTCTGGAGGAATTCGGCCGGCAGAATACCCCCTTCCAGCCGCAGCGCCACGAATCCCAGATCCTGTTTTGAACGCCGCATGGTGCCCCGCTCCCCCGCCGCCGGCCCTACAGTTCGGCCGCCGGCATCAGAACATAGATGCCGATCACGTCCACCGGCAGGCAGGGGGTGACGTCATACCGCAGCCCCCTGGCCTCGCTGGCCGCTCTCACCCGGCGGTGGTCGGCCAGAAGATCGGCGGCGCGCTGTCGGGCAAGGTCCTCGAATGCGCCCGTCTGCTCGGCCAGAGACTCGATCACCGACCGGACAAGCCGCTGGCGTTGCGCCGGCTCCATATTGCGGGCGGGCT
>CAZJPA010000310.1:0-2767 GCA_964547755.1 uncultured Sphingomonadales bacterium | reverse complement strand
GGTTCAGCAGAGTCGACTTGCCGGAGCCGCTGCGCCCGCGAAGCGCGACGGTCTCGCCCGACATGAAATCGGCATTTAGCTGGTCAATTACAACGTGCTGCCTGCCGCCCTCCTCGTAACTGCGGCAAAGGTCTCGTACGCGTATTTGAGCGGGATGCTTCGGGGATTGTGAGGCCATATTGTATGTAGTCTAACGTGTCCGCCTGCACAAAAAAGGGCGGCTCGAATGAGCCGCCCGAGTGGTTGTGCTCCCCTGTTACTGAAGAATATTCGCTACGGTGCTTCGTGGACGATGTCCCACAGGTAATCGGTGTGAGTCCCGCAGATATCGGAGAATTCCTCTCCCACCCCGCTTTTATCTTCGCCGGCGAACTGCACCAATGCGGCATTTGCCGACACGACAGATGCATAGTCAGCACCCGTAATCGTCTGCAGACGGCGATACTTGCCGCCGATGATGTGATTTTGCCAGCTCCAGGAGGCGATCTTGCCCTCTTCCTGCAGTTGATTCAGTATCGGAGCATTCGCTTCCGCCCAAATCTCGTCGGCCCGTTCCTGGCCGTTGACGTCGCAGACGTAGTATGAGGAATAGCTGACGTCGCCCCGGTCCGTGCCGGGCGCGCTGCCCTGATTGAGCGCCCAGAGGTAATCATCATGTGCCTCGCACGCTTCCGATCGTGCCTGTCCCCCTGCCGCATTATCCGAATAAATCTCCGTGAATATCGCTGCCTGGTTGTTTAGCGCATCGGCGATTGTCGGAGAGACATGATGTCTGGACGAAGGCTTCCCGCTGCTCACCACCAAGAAGCTGCATGTCAAATCGATCATCCATGAGCTGCTGTGGTTCCTTCGCGGCGACACCAATGTCCGCTGGCTGCAGGAGCACGGCGTCACCATCTGGGATGAATGGGCGGATGAGAACGGCGATCTCGGCCCGATCTACGGCGCACAATGGCGACGCTGGCGCACGGCGGAGGGGCGCGAGATCGATCAGATCGCCTGGGTGGTGGAGGAGCTCAAACGCAATCCCAACTCGCGGCGGTTGATCGTAAGCGCCTGGAACGTTGGTGAGATCGAGAAAATGGCGCTGCCCCCCTGCCACTGCCTGTTTCAGTTCTATGCGCGGGAAGGACGGCTGTCCTGCCAGCTCTATCAGCGTTCGGCCGACGTGTTCCTGGGCGTGCCCTTCAATATCGCCTCCTATGCCTTGCTGACCATGATGATTGCGCAGGTGACCGGCCTGGAGGCCTATGAGTTCGTCCACACGCTCGGTGATGCCCACCTCTACCGGAACCATCTTGACCAGGCACGTCTGCAGCTTGCACGCGCCCCCCGGCCGCTGCCGCGGATGCGGATCAATCCCGAGGTGCAAGACATCTTCGCCTTCCGCTACGCGGATTTCGCGCTCGAAGACTATGACCCGCATCCGCATATTCCCGCCCCCGTCGCGGTGTAGGAGCGCATGATGGGCGAAGCGGCAGAAAGCGGCATGACCACAGAACCGGAAATCGTGCTGGTGGCGGCGCGGGCTGCAAACGGCGTCATCGGCCACCGTGGCCGGATCCCCTGGCATCTCCCGGCGGATCTGCGCCATTTCAAGGCGCTTACCTGGGGCCATCCGGTCGTCATGGGGCGCCGCACTTTCGAATCCCTTCCGCGGCCTTTGCCCGGCCGCCTCAATATTGTGCTCTCGCGTCGCGAGGCGTTGGATCTGCCCCCCCGTGTCCGCCATGCCCACGATCCCGACGAGGCGCTCATGCTGGCCACACGAGAAATGCCCGGCAAGGCGGTGATGGTGATCGGCGGCGAGGCGCTCTATCGGGCCTTTCTGCCGCGGGCCAGACGCCTGGAGCTCACGGAAGTCGCGCTCACGCCGGAAGGGGACACCGTCTTTCCGGATTTCGACGAGTCCCTCTTTCAGGAGATCTGGCGCGAGCAACATCCGGCTGCGGACGGGCGCCCGGCCTTCACTTTCCGGCGTCTGCTGCGACGGCAACCGGCGGCGTGACCTGCGCAGGACCCGCCGCCACCTTCCGGCAGCCGACCGGCGCGGCGGGCTGTGCGCAGATGCGGGCGAGTGCCTCGGCAACATAGGTCTTGACGCGGACATCCCCGCGGGCCGCCGCTCGTGTCAGCCACGCAACGGCGCCTTCAAGGTCGAGCTTGCCGTCTTGCGCTGCGGCCTTTGCGCGGGCCAGCAGGAGCATGGCCTTGACATCGCCGGCTTCGGCTTCGTGCAGAAGAAGGTCTCCGTCCGCATCCTCCTTGCCGCAGGACAACGCCTTGCCTGCGATGCCACGGCGGGCGGCCAGTTCCTGGCAGGCGGGCTCATAGCCGGCACGGGCGGCCATATGGAGCCAATGGAGCGCCCTTTCCGGATTCGCCGGACCACCTTCGCCCGTCTCCAGCATCAATGCCAACCGAAAGGCCGCTTCCGCATGACCGGCTCGTGCCAAAGCGGCGAAGGCTTGACGCGCCCGATCGAAACGCTGAAGCGCATAGAGCGCCTTGGCTTCGCCGAGAGCAGCCGAATGTGCCCCCTGAGCCGCCTCGTCACCGGCGCGCGCCGGCACGACAAAAGCGCTCACCCCCACCATCCATCCTGCGAGCAGCACCGCCATCAAGCGTATCATGGCGATCACTCCCTTTCGTTTTCTCCGCCTTGAGACCGGTCATGGCGAATCGGACCCTATCCCACGTCCTGCTGGCGGCCGGTTAAGGACTGTCGTGAATTTTGCGCAAATCCCCATGGACTTGCAGAGAACAG
>CAZJPA010000309.1:0-2786 GCA_964547755.1 uncultured Sphingomonadales bacterium | reverse complement strand
GAGAAGATATAAGCATAGGAGGCAAACGAAAGCGCGATCTTCGGCCGTCCGTCCGCGAAGGAGATGAGTGCGGTATAGGGAGGGCGGGCGATTACGGCTTCGGCCAGGGAAATCTTGATTACGAAGAGAAAGGGCAGCAGGAAGAAAGCCGTCATCCACAGGAGCGGCAGAGCGATCACCAACCGCCGGCGCCAGGAAGGCTTGCGGTTGAACCGGGCCTCTCTCTCGTGGTCGATGTGACGGATCATGAGAAGGCGCGTTTCCTCTTTGCGTTCCGTCAAGTCGTTTTCTGTGAGACCGCTATTCCTGCAAGATGACTGGGGCACTGTCGGCCCAATGAATCCATACTGTCTGGTCCCAGAGAATATCGGTGTGGTGTTCTCGGCTGTGGATGGGCCGTGTGACTTTGATGCGTGCTCCTGATGCCAGGGTCAGGTGGTAGGTGGACAAGGCGCCGCCATAGGCGATTTCCTCGACCACCGCTCGGGTTGCATTCGTCCATTCTCTTTTTTCGGCCGGCGGGCTCGTCATGATCGCGATCTTTTCGGGATGAAGCGCCACCAGCAGTTCGGTTCCCGGCGGACAGGGACGGTTATGGCGCGTGCGGATCCGACAGCCGAGATCCGGGACTATGATCTCCAGTTCATGCTCGTTGGCTTTGGCCGCCCGGCCCGGAAAGATGTTCATCGAGCCGACGAAGGCGGCGACGAAGCTGTTGACAGGGTGCTCATAGATCTCCTGTGGCGTGCCGACTTGCAGCAGCCGCCCATCGCGCATCACCGCAATGCGGGAGGACAGGGCAATTGCCTCGGCCTGATCGTGAGTGACCATGAGGAAGGTGATGCCCAGCTGGTCCTGAATGCGGGCCAGTTCGAGCTGTGTGCGGGCGCGCAGGCTGCGGTCGAGGGCGGCCAGCGGTTCGTCGAGCAGCAGCAGCTTTGGTCTTTTCACCAGACAGCGGGCCAGCGCGACCCGCTGTCGTTGGCCCCCGGAGAGCCGATCAGGGCGCCGCCGGGCAAAGGTCGTCATTTCCACCAGCTCCAGCATTTCCTCGACACGGCAGTGGATTTCGGCCTTGGGCAATCCCTCCTCGCGCAGCCCGAAAGCGACGTTTTCAAACACGTCAAGATGTGGGAACAGGGCATAGGATTGGAACATCATGTTGACCGGCCGGCGGTGTGGCGGGATCGCGGTGACATCCTCGCCATCGATGAGAATACGGCCTGCGTCCGGAGTCTCGAGACCGGCCAGCAGTCTCAGCAGTGTCGTCTTGCCGGAACCGGAACTGCCCAGCAGCGAGAAGAACTCGCCCCTGTAGACGGCAAGTGAGATCCCATCGAGTACCGGCACTCCGGCAAATTTTTTTTGCAGGCCGTCAATCAGGAGAAAGGGACGGGCTTCGGGGTCTTCCCAAGGCCGGTCGAGAGATGCGTCACCCGTAGGCCGGTCCGTGCGGGCCGGCGGCATCTGTGTTGTAACCATCACCGTCCCCCTTCTTTGTCGGTCGTGCGTCCACTTCCGCCGGGATCCCGGCCGGCCTTGACGCTTACCCAGCTGCGGTTACGGAACCGCACGACCCAGGGGGGATCCGGCAGATCGGGGTGGAGGCGCTTCATGGTCCGCTCGTCGGGGTAGATCATGGGTCCCCTCGCAGCTCCGCCGGCAGCAAGGCACGGGCGTCGCGGTTGGGGGTGGCATACCATGTCGTTCGGCTGTTGGCGGCTGCAATTTCGGGTCTGAGCAGGAAATCGATCAGCTTGTGGGCGTTCAGCGGGTGCGGTGCATCGGCTGGAATGGCAAGGATGTCGAACCAGATGATCGTGCCTTCGCGTGGGATGACATAGCGGATATCGATTCCCTCGGCGGCGTCGCGTCGGGCCTGGTAGATGTCGCCCGACCAGCCAAGCGCCAGGCAGATCTCGCCGCTTGCCAGGTCGTCGATATAGGCGCTGGAGTGGAAGTAGCGCACATAGGGCTGGATACGCTGGATGAGACGCATGCCGGCCTCGATCCCCTCCCGTGTAGGAGATTCGGGGTCCAGCCCCAGATAATGCATGGTGATCCATTGCAGCTCGTCCGGCGCATCGACAATGGCGATACCGCAATCGGCGAAATGACGAACGATCTCAGGCTTGAAGATGAGATCCCAGCTATCCAGCTGCGCATCGGGGAGGCGGGCATGGATCTTGCGGATGTCGTAACCGAGGCCGGTGGTGCCGAACATGTAGGGCACGCCATGAGCGAGACCGGGGTCGAGGGCGTCAAGCCGGGCGAGGATGGCCGGATCCAGATGCCGGAAATGAGGCAGCCGACGGCGGTCGATCGGCTGGAAGAGGCCGGCTTGTACTTGAACGGCAAAGAAGTTGCCTGAGGGCACGACGAGATCGTAACCCGTCGCACCGGCCAGGAGCTTGCCTTCGAGGAGATCGTTGGAATCCATCGTGTCATAATGGACGGTGATGCCCGTCTCCTTCTCGAAACGGGGGATGGTCTCGGGCGCGATATAGTCCGACCAGTTGTAAAAATTGACGACCGGCTCTTCCAAGCGGTCGGCTTGGTGATCCGTTTGCGGTCCGCAGCTTGTCGGAAGCAGCATCAGGATGAACATCCAGCCCGCCCGCAAAAGGCCGGGAGGGCGATGGCGGCGCGATCGGCGGGATATGCTCATCGCATGCGTTCCCTCGGCTGGTGGATACGACGCGTCCCCCTCCATGGTCGAGGATGCCATGGCCCGGCCTGAGGGGTGCTGTGGATCGATCATATGTCTGTTGCGCATCCGACTTCTT
>CAZJPA010000308.1:0-2796 GCA_964547755.1 uncultured Sphingomonadales bacterium | reverse complement strand
GTGGGATTGAGAATATAGCGGCCGTCCTTGTAGCCGACGCGGGCGGCGCCGATGGGGCCCAGAAAGGGGATGCCGGAAAGCGTCAATGCCGCGCTCGCGCCGATCATCGCCACGACATCGGGATCATTTTCCATGTCGTGGGAAAGGACGGTGCACACCACCTGGGTCTCGTTACGGAAATCTTCGTGGAAGAGTGGGCGGATCGGCCGGTCGATGAGGCGGCTGACCAGAGTCTCTTTTTCCGACGGCCGGCCTTCGCGCTTGAAAAAGCCGCCGGGAATCTTGCCGGCGGCATAGGCGCGCTCGATGTAGTTGACGGTAAGGGGGAAGAAATCGACGTTCGGATTGGGCTCCTTGGCGGCGGTGGCGACGCACAACACGGCCGTCTCCCCATAAGTCACGAGCACCGCACCATCCGCCTGGCGGGCCATCCGCCCCGTTTCGAGCACGAGCTTGCGGCCGCCCCAGTCAATTTCTTTTCGTGTGATCGTAAACATCTCTTTCGTCTTCCTTGACATGAGAGCGCCCGAAGAACGGACGCTCCTTTCCTCATTCATCTTCTCAAATGCCGGCCGTCTCCCAAATACCGGTTTGCGCCTCGCGTACGGCATCCCTCACGCCGCACCCGATGCGCGGTGTCTCGATCGGTTCAAGCGGATTGTCGCCGGACCATGTGGTAAGCCGACGGCCCCAGCGCAAGCCCGCGTCCCCACTGCGGGCGAGACAGGCCCCTGCCGGGCCGCCTGCCTTGAGGCCACCGTCCATCCTCAGGATGCGGAAAAGGTCGTCTGATTCGTCGTCCATCCTCAATGGCGCAGTCCCAGCCGCGCGATCAGCGCGCTGTAACGCTCCTGATCCTTGCGCTTGAGATAGCTCAGCAATTTGCGCCGCTGGTTGACGAGATTGATGAGACCGCGGCGCGAGTGATGATCCTTCTTGTGGGTCTGGAAATGCTCGGTGAGATTGCGGATTCGCTCCGTCAGGATGGCCACCTGCACTTCCGGCGATCCGGTGTCGGAAGGATCGCGCTGGAATTCCTTGATCAGTTCCTGTTTGCGTTCGGGCGTGATCGACATGGTTTCGTTATCTCCGCGACATCGGGGTTGACAGATTTTTCAGAAGGCGCGCCTGTCCGCCGTGAACCTCGACCAGCGCCACCGGTGCGCGCGCCAGATTGCGCAGCAGCATCGTGCCTTCGGTCTCGGTCGGCAAGCGGATCGTCTGCCCGGTGAGCAGGCGCCGCGCCTCGTCATCGGTGACGGCCAGCGCCGGGATGTCGGCCAGCGCGGTCGTCATCGGCAGCACAAAGCTGTCCCGTGTAGCGGGATCCGCCTCGCGCAGCCGATCCAGGGCGACGGCTTCCTCCTCGGAGAATGGCCCGACCCTGGTGCGGCGCAGATAGCCCAAATGCCCGCGGCTTTGCAAGGCCTGCGCAAGATCGCGCACGAGCGCCCGCACATAGGTGCCCTTGCCGCAGACCATTCTCAGCCGGCTGATGCGCTCGGCCGGGTCATGGGCGATCAGCTCCAGGCTGTGGATTTCCACCTCCCGCGGGGCGAGCTTGGCATCGATGTCCTCGCCGGCGCGGGCGCGCTCATAGGCCCGCTCGCCTTCGATCTTGACAGCGCTGAAGCGCGGCGGGCGTTGCAAAATCCGGCCCGTGAAACGGGGCAGGATGGCGCGTATCTCTTCTTCATCGGGGGTATGGTTGCTGGTCTCCAGCACCGCGCCCTCGCGGTCATCGGTCGTGGTCTCGGCCCCCCAGATCATCGTGAAGACGTACTCCTTGCTGGCCGAGACCAGCCAGGGCATCAGTTTCGTCGCGCGTCCCAGACCGATCGGCAGGATACCGTCGGCAAGGGGATCCAGGGTTCCGGCATGTCCGGCCTTCTGGGCGTCGAGCGCTTTCTTTACCGCCGCGACCGCCTCGGCCGAGGTCATTCCCGCCGGCTTGTCCAGCACGATCCAGCCCGTTATGGCGCGTCCGCGCCGCCGTCGTCTCGCCATTATCTGTTTCCCTCACGATTCGGTTTCGTCCTGTTCGCCCAGAATGTCCCGCCGCACCGGATCCGAGCGCAGCAGCTCCTCTACACGCTGAGCCGTCTCGAATCGGCGGTCCAGCCGGAAGGCGAGATCGGGCAGATACTTGGTGCGCATATAGGGGGCAAGCCGACCACGCAAAAAACGACGATGACGATTGAGCGCGGCCACCAGGGCTTGCGGATCCGCCGCAACACCCGGCATCACGAAGACCCGCGCATGCCTGAGGTCGGGACTGACCTCCACTGCGCTGACCGTGATCATCGTCTCGGCAAGCAGCGGATCATGAATGTCCTCGCGCCGGAGAATCTCGGCGAGCGCGTGGCGGATGGTCTCAGCCACGCGCAGCAGACGGATCCGTCCTTTCGCGCTGCCACCTTTCATGGCTTTCCCTGTGCGAAAATCGCTTCATGCGCCGCAGGCCTCGCTCGGGCGAGAACGGGACGTTCCTCACAGACCGTCGTCCGGCCGTGCTTAGAGCTTGCGCGCGACCTCCTTCGTCTCATAGGCCTCGACGATGTCACCCGGCTTGATGTCGGTGAAGTTCTCGAGCGTCAGACCGCATTCGGTGCCGGCGCGCACTTCCTCGACATCGTCCTTGAAGCGCCGGAGCGAGGACAATCGGCCATCATAGACGATCACATCGTCCCGCATGAGGCGGGCATGGGCGCTGCGCCGGATCACGCCTTCGGTGACCAGACAACCCGCCGCCTTGCCGGCCTTGCCGGCTTGGAACACCGCCCGCACTTCGGCCCG
>CAZJPA010000307.1:0-2802 GCA_964547755.1 uncultured Sphingomonadales bacterium | reverse complement strand
GAGGGGGCCCTCGGTGCCGGGATCGGGAGCGGTGGGAAACTGCCAGTTGTAGCGGGTGGATTTCAGGGTCTCGGCATAGCCCAAGGGCATGTGAAAGAAGGGGCTGCGATCGGCCGGTCCCGCCTCCAGCAGCAGCACGCGCGTGCTTGGATCCTCCGACAACCGGGCTGCAATCACCGCCCCGGCCGAGCCGGCGCCAATGACGATATAGTCGAAGCTGCCGGCCTCGACCGTTTGCGCATTGCGATCCGCCATCTCCATCTCCTCCCAGACAGCAGGACACACCCCATGAACGCATGAGGAGGGGGTCCAAGCGGACATTCTAGGCTTTCCGCATCACGGTCGCCAGCAACGAAACCGGCAGGGAGAATGGAGTCCGGCTCCCTCCTTGCCGTCCGCAGGCGCAACCGCGCCCACCTCGGCGCCGCCTTTCAGACGATTTTTCGGCCTGCCCGTTTCCGCTGCGGCAGGGGCTAGCGGATATAGGCGAAGGGACGAGCGGTCTTGAGGTCGCGATAACGGTCTCTCAGCTCCGTCTGGCGCGAGACCATCGGCATGAGTTGGCCGGCGATCACCACCGCATCCGGGCGAGTCGTCACCTCCAGCGGGTCCCCGTCCCAGACCACGACATCGCCGATCTTGCCGACCTCCAGCGAACCCAGGTCTTTGTCCACCCCGAAGATCGCAGCCGGATTGCGCGTGATCGCCCGAATCGCGCCCGCCCAGCTGAGGCCATTGGTGACCGCATTGCCGGCATATTGTGGGATGAGGCGGGGGTTATGGGCGTCCGCCTCGGTGTCGGCGATCGCAAACAGCACACCGGCGCGCTCCAGCCGGCCGGCATTCATCTGGGTGGCGGCCAGCGTCGAGAAGTTGCGCGGCAGATTGGCGAAGGGATGGAGGATCACCGGGATCCGGGCGCGCGCCAGATCATCGGCCACCAGCCAGGCCTCCTCGCCGCCGGCAATGACGAGATCGAGTGCCGGCAGCTCGGCTTTCAGGCGCATGAGCTGGGTCATGTCGCTTGCCCGCGAGACATGGACGACGAGCGGCACCTCGCCGCGCACGACAGGCCCCAACGCCTCGGCGTCCACGCGCGGGACGATGCCGTCGAAGACGGCCTCGGCCGGCAGCGTTGCATAGCGCCGGGCGTCCTTGAGCGCGCTCACCAGATAGACGACCGCAGACCCGCGCGCACCCCCGGCGACCGCCGCTCCCGCATCGCCCAGATAGGCGACGGCGAAGGCCTTCCTCTTGGTCACGATGTCATCGGCGATGCCGAGATGGATCAGCGCCCCGAAACCCGCGAATACATCATCACCCCGGGCGGGCGAGACGGCGGCTCGTGTGATGCCGGCGATGCGGTTGATGGCGATGTTGGTGGCCCGCGGGTTGACGCCCCAGGAAATGTCGAAGGCCGCGTGAAGGCGGCCGCCTTCTACATTGTCGTCATTGGCCGACCGGGCGAGCGAGATTTCCACGACACCCAGTCGGCTGAAAGCGGCGAAGATGCCAGGGGTCACCCACTTGCCTTTGGCGTTGACCCGCATGTAGCCGCGCGGGACGCTGCGCGGGATGCCCTTGACGATTTTCTCGATCCGCCCGTTCTTGCCGATGAGCACGCTGCCTTCCGCGATCACGCCTTGCGGGCCGACGGTCACGATCCGTCCGCCCAGGATCGCCACCCCGCGCCCGCGCGCCGGTACGTCCCGGGCCAGAACCGGCTCGATCAGCCCCAAAATGAGAATGAGCATGAGCGCGAACGGCATGCCCACCCAACCGCCGCGCCGCGCCGCCGTCTTCTTGCATGGTTGCTGGCTCATTTCGCGTCTCCCTCCCCGGGTTGACCGAGTTCGAAGTCACTGATCGGCTGATGGTTCGGATCGCTCAGATCCCATTGCTTGACGCCGTCGATATAGACTTGGACCGCCTTGGTGTAGACGGAGAAGGGATCGCCGCTCCACAGCACGAGATCGGCGGCCTTGCCCGGCTCGAGGCTGCCCGTCACATCCGCGATCCCGAGCGAACGGGCCGGGTTGTAGCTGAGCCATTTCCACGCCTCGGCCTTCGCGATATCGACACCCGCGCGACGGCCGTCTGTCCAGGCCTTGGCCGCCTCTTGATTGAGACGCTGGATACCGATCGCGGAATCGGAATGCACGATCGCACAGGCGCCGGCCTTGTGCACGAAGGGGATGTTCTCCCGGATGCCGTCATAGGCTTCAAGCTTGAAGCCCCACCAGTCCGCCCACATGGCGGCGCAGACATCGTTCTCGGCAAGCAGATCGGCAACCTTGTAGGCTTCGACCGCATGCTGGAAAGAGGCGACATGGTAGCCGAACTCGCGCGCCATATCGAGCACCTGGGCCATCTCGTCGGCACGGTAGCAGTGCATATGCACGAGAATGTCCCCATCCAGAACGCCGGCCAGCGTCTCAAGCTCCAGATCCCGCCGGGGGGGCTTGGCCTTCTCGCCTCGCGCGATCTTCCGGCGATAGTCCTCCCACTGGCGCTTGTAGGCCTGCGCCTTGATCCAGGCGCTGCGATAGCCGGCGAAATTGCCCATACGCGTGGACGGTTTGCGCCCCTTCGATCCGTAGAGCCGTTTCGGATTTTCACCGCAGGCCATCTTCAGCCCATAGGGCGCGCCGTGGAATTTCATCTCCTGGACGGTGCGCGCACGCACATTTTTGAGCTCCTCTGATCGCTCTCTTATCATATTTGCGGATCCGTGCAGGTTTTGCAGCGTTGTTACCCCGCTGGCGTGCGCGCGGATGAAGCCAGGGGCTGGTGGCCAGACTG
>CAZJPA010000306.1:0-2803 GCA_964547755.1 uncultured Sphingomonadales bacterium | reverse complement strand
GTGGTTGGTGGTCATGATTCACATCCGCTCACAGCGCGAGTTCCGATTGTGTCGGGCCGCCGGCGGCGAGCTTGGCGACCTCGGCCTGGATCTGCGGCCAGGAGGTGACCAGGATGTTGTACGCCAGTGCCTCCTCGGTCCAACCCTTTCGCTCAGAAACGGTAAACAGCCGATAGGCAAGTGCCCTTGCGTTTTCGGCTCGTGCAGACCCCATTGCTACAACGAGACGGGCCGCCTCAGCGATGCCGCCGCCGGTCTCGGCAGTCATGGCGCGCACCAGATGTTGGACGCATTCCCAGTCGGTGAGGCGCTTGTCGGTTGTCGGGTCCCAGCCGGCGTTGAGCTCGTCGCGGCGCTTGAGCCGCACCTTTCCCCTGCCGCCGACGATCACACCGGCCCGCTGCAATCCCTCAAAGGAAGTATTCTTGGCCGTGAACAAGACTTCGGCTTCGCCATACGAACGTTCACTCGTGCCATATTGTTCGAACCAGGCGACGCAAAACCGCGTGTCCTGGTCCATGTCTCCTTCCTGCTCGGCCAGGGTCTCGTCGAGGACGCGGTTGATCTCGATCAGCGCCGAGCGCACCGACATGGGTGATCCGTCAGCCTCCAACACTTGCGCATAACGCGAGAATACGGCCATGCCGGGGCCGATCGCCGCTTGGGCGAGGTCCACCGGCGCGATGTTCCCCTGCTGTAGGTGCTTGAGCGCCCGCGGCAATTCGCGCTTAAGCGCCGCTAGGAACTCCCTGCGGCTGCACTGGGGCGAATCCTCCGTGCGGGGTCTACACGACAGCACGATATAGGAAGCCAAGGCGTTTGAGCCCATCGCGCGCATCCGCCAGGATTGGGAAGCACGCACAGGCCACGTCGCTGTGATACGGAAACCACTCCTTAGCAGGGCTTCCAGCAAGGTTTCCCAGCCGGTCGTCCGATCCACCCCATTGCCTCGGCGACCGTTCCCTTCGTCGTTTCCCGCCGCCTCGTCCTCCTGCTTGAAGGCGTAGTAGACGGTGAGCGGAAAGCGTGGGTCCATCTTCTCCCGTAGCGCGCCGAAGGCCTTGCGGAAACCAGTCTCGAAATGCTCCTTTGCAGCGATCAAATCGCCTTCATGCCGAAGTGATGAGGCAACCAGCTCGGGATTCTTCGGGGTGAGTACCGTCGAGAACAGGTCGCGATGCAGGGTTCCGATAGTACGGCGCAACCAGATGTAAAAGAAATCCGAGATATCTGAGTACGGGATGTTGTCGTAGTAGGGCGGGTCGGTGCTGACCAGAACCCCCTTTAGTTCGTTCCAGGAGCTGGCGGCGTCGATCTGACGCGCGCGGCCTTCACCGGAAGATTGTCCAACAACTTCGATACACTTGGCTACGTAATCACTGCAAGTGCTCCATGCGCCAACGGAATCGCCAAGCACATTGGCCTCGGCAAAGTCCCACACCATAGGAATCGCCTGTCGGCTGAACAAGTTCATCACCTTCTGGTTCCCCGAAGTCCAGCGGCAAATGGCATTATTGAAATCCGCACACCGATCCAGCGCCAGGGCCAGGAACGTCGTCACGGTCGCGGCATAGTCTTCGGCGTCGCCGGCATTGAGCCCCGCTTCCTCTGCATCCGTTCGGACATCCTCACGGATTTCCCGGACGAGGTCGCTCAGCGTGACCATGGCCGTGAGTTGGCGAGGGCTGAAAAGGTCGCCAAATCGCACCATGCCGTACCGTGGAGCACCCATGTATTGAGGGTGCGTAGACAACAGCTCTTCCGGATACCATCTAGGCTTCGCCTGCTCCGCTATGACCTCGTGCTCCTCTGTAGCTGGAACGTAGGTTCGTCCCCTGCCGAGGTCTGCCACAATGGCCACGAGCCGCTTCCCAAGGCCATGCCTCGCTTGCTCCTGAATGTAGTCACCTTTGATTGGAGCTCCTGTCAGAAGACACTTGAAGTTGGAACCCTTGGCGACCTTTGTCCCGCTGGACACGACCCGCCGGTCTGGCGGCGGTTCCGTCCTGACCTCGAATCGATAACTGCGGTTCACTCTGTCCACAATCGGCCGAAGCCAAGCGAGGCTGCCCTTCTTGCTTGAGAGCCAGAAGGTGCTCATAAGGGGAACCTGCGCCCCGCAGGCCGCTGGGTCGGGGCTGGCTACGGTCCGGGCCCAGATCCAGGCGATCACATTGGCCTTGCGCCCCCCATACTCCTTGGGAAGCATGATCTTTGGATACAGGTGGCCGATCTTCTCGATCGCCCGCTGGCGGATCAGACGGCCGTAGTAGCGGACGTCTTCCGCCAGGCCGCGCACACCTCTCCATTCGGCGGTGCGCAGGGCGTCATCCCGCGCGTGCGGGTTCACCGGCGGATGCCCCAGCCACCGGGGGACGAGCTCCAGGTTGCACTTGTTCAGCAATACCGCCACGGGGTTGAGGTCGGCGGCATAGGCCTCGAAGCCGAAACGGGCGGCCTCCAGGGGGATCGAACCGCCGCCGGCGAAGGGGTCCAGGACCGGCGGCATCTTCCCGTCGCAGTACTTGAGCATCTCGGCCCGGGCCTCGGCGTAGACCTCCGGGTGCTCGTGCATCCGCTTCTGCATGAGCGCCCGGAGGATGCCGAAAAGCCGCTCGCGCGCCGCCGCCTGAGCCTCCTCCGTTGGGAAACGCTCCGGATGCGAGGAGGGGTCGTCCACCACCGAGGCGAAAAGCACCGCCCGAGCCGTGGGGAGTGGCAGCCTAGCCCACCAGTGATGGATGCCCTTAGGGTGTGGGCCGATGCCGGGCATCTTGTCGTAGGCGGAGGCGTCGTTGATCTC
>CAZJPA010000305.1:0-2817 GCA_964547755.1 uncultured Sphingomonadales bacterium | reverse complement strand
GCCCAGTTTGCGCACGAGCTGGATGAGACGAAAGAGCAGCAGATTGTCTACTGTGCCGACGAGTCCCGAAGAGGTGGCAAGCGGCAGGAAGTCTTTCGGGTAGACGAGGCGGTTGTCCTCGTCCCGCACGCGGGAGAAGCATTCATAATGCATGTGCCGTCGGCTGGGCAGCGCGACGATCGGTTGGAGATAGAGATCGACACGGTTCTCGTTCAGCGCGACACGGATGATCCGCAGCAGCGTTTCCTCATCGAGATCTTCCACCGGCAGGGGACGTGTCCGTCCCGGGTCGCGCATGGCAGGGCGGCGGCGACGATCGGCCGGCTGGGCCGACGGCCCGGTATCGGCGTTGGTTTCGTCGCTGCTGTCTTCTGCTTCGGCTGCATCGGGTGTGGCAGGAGAAGGCTTGGCCTTCGATCCGCCACGTCGTTCGAGCGCTTGAGTGAGCAGGGTCTGAAGAACCTTGAGTTCGTCGATGAGCAGATCCGATTGGCGCGAACGCTCTTGTTCCTTTTCCTCCAGCGCATTGACCGTTTCCGATATCCGCCGATGACTGCGTATGAGCCGACGGGTCGTGTCCTCCACCCGGTCGAGCCGATAGCGAACGGGCAGGGTCGTTGCCAGCAGATGCAAGATCGCTCCCAGCAGGATGATCCCACCGGCGATCCAGCGGGCATCTTCCGGCGCCAGTCCGAATTGCGTCGGTGCCAGGAGTGCGAATGCGATCCCGCTGCCCAGATAGAACAGGACGAGCAGCCCGTGTATCAGCCAGAACATACCGCTTGCCCTCACCCTTCGCCTGTGTCTGTTTCGTCTGCCGAGTGGTTCGCGGTGATCCTGCAAGATTTGGGCCCAAAGGGCAAATGCCGCTTCCTGTCTGTCAGGCTGTCTGTCAAGGGGAGAGCCGGCAAGGGGAGATCCGGGTCTTCGAAGGATGTCCGACTTGCCGTCTGCAAGATCATCCGTCACACAATTGCGAAAGAACGGTTGCCTCGGCCACAATCCTGTGATTCCATGGTGGCGGCAAAATGGAGGAAAGGCTCGCATCGATGCGTTGGCGTGTGCGTGACGTTCTTTGGCCGCTGCTGTTGATGGCGGTTCTGGCCTATTTCGCCAATCTTGCCTGGCAGGGACGGACCGGTCTGGCGGAGGAACGCGCGCTTGCGGCCAAGGAGGCGGCGCTCGCGGCCGAACTTGCCGTGCTCAGACAGCAACGCGCGCGGCTCGATGCCCGGGTCAAGGCCATGCGTGCGGGCCACCGTGATCTCGATCTGTTGGACGAGGTGGCGCGGCGCAATCTTGGCTACATGCGGGCCGACGAATGGGTTCTCACCCTGCCGGTCGTCGGTGCCGGGCGGCATGCGCCCTGATGGCCTTCTGAAAGGCGAGCCTTGCGGCCGCTGCAGGGCTGACTTGCATCGAACGACTAGGCCAAGTCCGCCAAATCCTTTGAAATTTGCGCAACGAGCCGATAAGGAAGAAAGCCGCGGAAGAGGCGGCCTGCGGGCGGTGTGTGGCCCGGCAAAGGGGGGGCTCGTTGAAGGTGGATAAGACACATGGCAGGGCAAGGCAAAGGCAGGACGGGCAAAAAGAAGGCGGCGGAGCCGTCCGCGCGCAAGCGCAAGACCACCCGCGCGGCTGCGGGCAAGACGGCGTCTCGTTCAACTGCCGCGCATAAGCCCGGACATGACCACCCAGACCCTTACGCTCATCTGTTCGCCGATGAATATCACCGCGAATACGAGGCAGGCGAGGAGGATATGCTCGCCTTCTATCGGGACATGCTGCGGATCCGCCGATTCGAAGAAAAGGCGGGACAGCTCTATGGCTTGGGGTTGATCGGGGGGTTTTTGCATCTCTACATCGGCCAAGAGGCGATTGCCGTGGGTTTCGAGCGGGCTTCCGCCGAGCAGGATTACGTGATCACGGGGTACCGTTGTCATGGCCATGCGCTCGCCGCCGGTTGCGGTGCACGCGAGCTGATGGCCGAACTCACGGGACGGGCTGCCGGCCTGTGTAAGGGCAAGGGCGGGTCGATGCATCTGTTCGCTGCCGGCCGGCGTTTCTATGGCGGTCACGGCATCGTTGGCGCGCCGGCCCCGCTCGGCACCGGCCTTGCCTTCGCGGCCAAGTATCGTGGCGAAGATGCGGTGGCGCTCACCTTCTTTGGTGACGGAGCGGCCAATCAAGGACAGGTCTACGAGAGCTTCAACATGGCCGTGTTGTGGAAGCTGCCGGTCGTCTATGTGATCGAGAACAACCACTATGCCATGGGCACCTCGGTGGATCGCGCCTCGGGTCAGAAGGATCTGCACAAGCGGGGCGAGAGTCTCGGCGTGCCGGGCATGTTGGTGGACGGCATGAACATCTTCAAGCTGCGCGCGGCCGCCGAAGAGGCGATCGCTTACGTGCGCGCCGGCCGCGGACCGATCCTGGTGGAAGTCAAGACCTACCGCTATCGCGGCCATTCGATGTCGGATCCGGCCAAATATCGGCCGCGCAAGGAGGTGGAAGAAGTGCGCGCACATCACGATCCGATCGATTTCCTGCGGATGCGCATGGTGGATGCCGGCATCGCAGAAGACCGGATCAAGGCGATTGACAAGGCCGTCAAAGCCGAAATCGAGGACGCGGCCGATTTCGCCCGTCACGCATCTGAACCCGAACGCGCCGATTTGTATCGCGACGTCTGGGACGAGCCGGTGGAACCGTTGCCGCGTTGGCCGGCGCTGGCTGCCGGGGATGGGGTCTAAGGAGTCCAGCGATGGCGATTACGATTACGATGCCGGCCTTATCGCCGACGATGGAGAAGGGCAC
>CAZJPA010000304.1:0-2818 GCA_964547755.1 uncultured Sphingomonadales bacterium | reverse complement strand
AGCCGTTGCGATTCCCTCTCTCGTCTCCTGCTATCCCTTCCCGCGCTACGCATCATCTCTCATGGTCATTGTTTCCATCCGCTCTTTTGGCCTTGTGCTTGTTTTGCACCGAGCGTCTGGGGTAGCCGTGGCGATCGGCAAGCGAGAGGGCAAGGCGATGAAGCTTGGTTCTCGTCTTTCGCCTTTCCAGATCTTGTGTTGGGTCCACGATCATGCGCATGATATGCGCCGTGGTGTGACTTGGCGGTTTGCCAGCAAGTGGCCGTTTCGGTTCGTGACACGCTGTAACGGAATGGGTGATGAGTGATCTGTTTTCGGCTGTGACAGCGGGCAGCCAGGCGTATTCGGCGGCGGATATCGAAGTCCTCGAGGGGCTCGAACCGGTGCGCAAACGTCCGGGCATGTATGTCGGTGGTACCGACCGGCGGGCTTTGCATCACCTCGTTGCGGAGGTGCTCGACAATGCGATGGATGAGGCGGTCGCCGGCCATGCCAGTCGCATCGAGGTGACGCTGATGGCCGATGGGCGTGTGCGGATTGCGGACAACGGTCGCGGCATTCCCGTCGATCCGCATCCGAAGTTCCCCGACAAATCCGCACTCGAAGTCATTCTCACGACGCTGCACTCCGGCGGCAAGTTCAAGGCCGGTGTCTATCGCGCCGCCGGCGGTCTGCATGGTGTCGGGATCTCGGTGGTCAATGCCTTGAGTGCGGAGCTGGAAGTTGAGGTCGCCCGCAACCGCCGTCTCTATCGGCAGCGCTATCGGCAAGGTCGTCCGCTCGGTCCCGTCGAGGAAATCGGCGGCGCTCCCAATCGCCGAGGAACGACGGTGACCTTCCGTCCCGACCCCGATATCTTCGGCGAAAATGCCCGATTCGAGCCGGCGCACATCTTCGGCATGTTGCGGGCGAAAGCCTATCTGTTCCAAGGAGTCACAATCCACTGGCATTGCGCCCGTGAGCTGCTGGGGGCCAAGGAGGACATCCCGGCGCAGGCCGAACTGCATTTTCCCGGCGGATTGCGGGACTTTCTGGCAAGCGAACTGGACGGCCGAAGCCTCGCCGGCGATGCGATCTTCTCGGGCCGCGCCGCGCCCAATGGGGGCGGCATGGTCGAGTGGGCGGTGGCTTGGCCGATCCATGGCGATGGTTTCGTGGTGAGCTATTGCAACACGGTTCCCACGCCGGACGGCGGCACCCATGAGACAGCCTTCAAGCTGGCGCTGCTGCGCTCGCTCAAGGCTTATGGCGAGATGGCGGGAACCCGACGCGCCCAACAATTGGTGACCGAGGACGTGGCCGGTGAGATGGCTGCCGCGCTGTCGGTATTCATCGCCGAGCCGCAGTTCCAAGGGCAGACCAAGGAGCGTCTATCCTCGCCGGAAGCGGGACGACTGGTGGACTCGGTTCTGCGGGATGCGTTCGACCACTGGCTGGCGGAGGATCCGGTGCGGGCCGAAGCCGTTCTGGGACTGGCGCTCGAACGCCTGGAAGAGCGGCTGCGGCGGCGGGCCGAGCGCGCGATCAAGCGCAAGACCGCCACCAATCGCCATCGGGTGCGTCTGCCCGGCAAGCTGACGGATTGCAGCGAGGCGGATCCCGAGCGCAGCGAAATCTTCATCGTCGAAGGCGATTCGGCCGGCGGTTCGGCCAAGCAGGCCCGCGACCGTCGCTTTCAGGCGGTGCTGCCCATCCGCGGCAAGATCTTGAATGTCGCCTCGGCCAGCGCCGAGAAGATCCTCGCCAACCAGGAAATCCGTGACATCGTTCAGGCCTTGGGCTGTGGCATGGGACGGGACTGTGATCCAGCCGCTCTACGCTATGGCAAGATCATCATCATGACGGATGCCGATGTCGACGGCATGCATATCGCAAGCCTGCTCATGACCTTCTTTTTCCGGGAGATGCCGGCGGTGGTGCGGGCCGGCCGGCTGTATCTGGCTCAGCCGCCGCTCTACCGCCTCGCGCATGGCGCCGAGATCGCCTATGCGCGTGACGACGCCCATCGTGAAGAATTGTTGGCGACTGTTTTCAAGGGACGCAAAGGCGTGCAGATCTCGCGTTTCAAAGGGCTCGGGGAGATGCCGCCCGCGCAGCTGAAGGAAACCACGATGGATCCGCGCTCGCGCACGCTCCTGCGGGTGCGTCTGCCTGAGGAGTCGCAAGATCTTGCCAGCGTGCGGCGGCTGGTGGAGCGGCTGATGGGACGCAAGGCCGAAGAGCGGTTCCGCTTTCTGCAGGAGCACGCGCATCTGCTCGGCGCAGACGCGCTCGACCTGTGAGGGCTTGCAACGCATGGGATGAGACCCGGGGAGAGACACAAGATGGCTATGGAATTCCTGCACGCGATGGTTCGGGTAAAGGATCTCGACGCCGCTCTGGATTTTTACTGCAACAAGCTGGGGCTTGAGGAGGTCAGCCGCAAGGATTACCCGCAAGGCCGCTATACCCTCGTTTTCCTCGCGGCACCGGGGGATGTCGAACGGGCGAAGCGGGATTGGGCGCCGATGATCGAGCTCACCTACAACTGGGATCCGGAAGACTATACGAGTGGCCGGAATTTCGGCCATCTCGCCTTCCGGGTGGATGATATCTACGCCACCTGCCAGCGGCTGATGGATGCGGGAGTCACCATCAACCGTCCGCCGCGGGACGGGTATATGGCCTTCGTGCGCTCGCCGGACGGGATCTCGATCGAGTTGCTCCAGCGGGGCCAGCCGCTGGCACCCAGAGAACCCTGGGCCTCCATGCCCAATGTCGGCAACTGGTAGCGCCCGTCTGCCCGACGGAGGGCTCTCTTCCACTCCCACCGGTTGCG
>CAZJPA010000303.1:0-2833 GCA_964547755.1 uncultured Sphingomonadales bacterium | reverse complement strand
CCCCCGGCTCCGCGAAATAGACAGCCGCGCGCGCTTCCGATATCAGGGGCGGACAATGATCGGACGGTCATGCGCCTGCTCGCGATGACCCGGTTCGTGAAACCAGGAAGAAACGAAGAAACGAGGCGGCTATGCTGGACATCGAACAGATCCGCCGCGCGCCGAAAGAGATCGCCGAACGGCTGGCCGCACGCGGTGACGATGTGGACATCGAGGAGATTCTTGCACGCGACAGCGCACGCCGCCGGTTGCTGACCGAGCTGCAGCAGCTCCAGGCCCGCCGCAACGAAGCCTCGAAGGCGATCGGGGCGGCCATGAAGCGCGGCGCATATGAGGAAGCCGAAGAACGCAAGATCGAGGTCCAGACGCTCAAGGATCGCATCACCGCTCTCGAAGCCGACGTTCGCCGAATCCAGGCCGAGCTGTCCGACGCCTTGCTGCGTCTTCCCAATCTTCCGGATCCCGATGTGCCGGTCGGCCCGGACGAGAGCGCCAATCGGGAAATCCGCCGTGTCGGCACGCCGCCGTCCTTTGCCTTTCCCGTGCGCGCGCATGATGAGATCGGCGCCCGGGATCGGGCGATGGATTTCGCGACAGCCGCCAAGCTGGCCGGATCCCGCTTCGTGGTGCTCAAGGGCTGGGTGGCGGCGCTTCACCGCGCGCTCGGCCAGTTCATGCTGGATCTGCATGTCCGCGAGCATGGCTACCAAGAGATTTGGCCGCCGTATCTGGTGCGCGACGAGGCATTGATCGGCACCGGACAGCTGCCCAAATTCGCTGAAGACCTCTATCGTGCTGGTGAGGAACACTGGCTCATCCCGACCGCCGAAGTGCCGCTCACCAATCTCTGGCGCGAGGAGATCGTCGCCGAGGAGGACTTGCCGTTGCGAGTCACCGCGCTCACCCCCTGCTTCCGCTCGGAGGCCGGGGCCGCCGGGCGGGATACCCGCGGCATGCTGCGCCAGCATCAGTTCGACAAGGTGGAGCTGGTCTCTATCACCCGGCCCGCGGATTCGGCCACAGAGCTCGAGCGGATGACGGCCTGCGCCGAGGCGGTTCTCAAGCGCCTGGAAATCCCTTACCGGATCATGCTGTTATCGACCGGCGACATGGGTTTTGCCGCTGCCAAGACATACGACATCGAGGCATGGCTGCCCGCCCAGAAACGCTATCGTGAAATCTCGAGCTGCTCGAACTGTCGGGATTTCCAGGCACGGCGCATGCGGCTGCGCTGTCGGCCGACCGGTGAGAAGCGCACCCGTTTCCCCCACACGCTCAATGGCTCGGGTGTGGCCGTCGGCCGCGCCTTGATCGCGTTGATCGAGAACCATCAACAGGAAGACGGCAGCGTCTGGATCCCGGAACCCTTGCGGCCCTATCTCGGCGGCCGGGAGAGATTGCCCGCATGAACGCGCATGATCCGATTTCCACCACCCGTATCCTGGTCGCCAATGACGACGGCATCCACGCGCCGGGCCTGCACTATCTCGAAGAGATCGCCCGATCTCTCAGCGATGAAGTCTGGGTGGTGGCGCCGGAGTTCGAACAGTCCGGGGCCGGTCACTCACTCAGTCTCACCGAGCCCTTGCGCGTGCGCCGGCTGGACGCGCGCCGTTTCGCGGTCCGCGGCACGCCTACCGACTGCGTGATGTTCGCCGTCAACCACCTCATGCGCGCAACACCGCCGACCCTTGTGCTTTCGGGCATCAACCGCGGCGGTAATCTTGCCGAGGACATCACCTATTCCGGCACGGTCGCCGCCGCGATCGAGGGGGCGCTGGCCGGTATTCCCGCGATCGCGCTGTCCCAATGCGTGCGCCCGCGCCCCGAGCGCACCAACTGGCAGCCGGCGCGGCGGTTCGCGCGCGCAGCCATCGAGGCGGTGCTGGCCAGCGGCTGGCCGGAAGGCGTGTTGATCAACATCAATTTTCCCTCTTGTCCAGCAGACGAGATCAAGGGCATGCGCGTCACCCGCCAAGGACGGCGCGATTTGGGCGGCTTGATCGTGGAAGAACGGATCGACACCCGCGGCGTCCCCTACTATTGGTTCGGTCTGTCCCGGACACCCGGCGTGCCGCCGGCCGAGACCGATCTGGAGGCCGTACGCAACGGCTATATCTCGATCACGCCGCTTCACCTCGATCTCACGCATCATCCGACCCGCGCCCGGTTGAAAGAAGCGATCGCGGCCCATCCGCTCTCCCCCGCGCATCTTGACGATGACGGCGATGCCGGCTGACCGGCCGACCGGTTGGATCCGGCGCAGTTGCGTCGATTCGGCTGGATTCCTATGATCGGTGGCGTGCCGCCTCGATGGTGTCGGGCGGAGCGGAGAGGTGAGGCCATGCGTGGACTGGCAATCGCGATCGGGCTTCTTGCCGGGCTGAGCAGTTGTGTCGGGAACGAGCAGGTCGCCTTTCCGTCCTCTACGGTGCGCAACAGCCCGCTTCCGGTCCCGGTTCCGCGCATGAAACCGCCGCCCCCGGCACGCAAGCTGGTCATGCCGGCCAAGCCGCGCGGCCGCCCCGCCCGTCCTGTTCGCGCCACCGGCAGTGTGATCGTGCGCCCCGGCGACACCGTCTACGGTATTGCCCGCCGCACCGGCGTCTCGCTCAAACAGCTCGTCCAACTCAACGGCCTCAAACCGCCTTATCTTCTGCATCCCGGAGACCGCCTGAAACTGCCTGCCCAGCAGCGACACCGGGTGCGACGAGGCGAGACACTCTATCGCATCGCCGATCGCTACGATGTGCCGGTTCGGGAGCTGGCTGTCGTCAATGGTCTCAAACCGCCCTATGTGATCCGCCCCGGCCAGGAGCTCGTCATCCCGACC
>CAZJPA010000302.1:0-2836 GCA_964547755.1 uncultured Sphingomonadales bacterium | reverse complement strand
CGTTGTACCCTATGGGTACCGTGGGTTCGAATCCCACCCCCTCCGCCATTACCTCGACGACGCAATTTCTCCAACCGCGTGGCCGGCCCACGGAACCGCATGGTTTCCGCGCTTTCCGGCGCCGGCCTGTGCACCGCGCCCGCCCGCCGAGACCCGAAATCGGGCCGTTTCCCGTCTCTCTCCGCCCATATTCTCCGAAGGCTGTGCACTCCTGCCCGAGGTGCGCATTTTGCGCACCGCAATTAAATCAATGGCTTATGCCCCACGTGGCCGCGCACCGGTTTGAGACGATGCGGCTAGCGTCGCATTCTGGTTTCGAATCAAGGTCTTATTATCCGCCGTCTCTCGTAGTGCTCCAGTTCATGGATGGGCGTTTTTTTGGACAACGACCAACGGCACGCTTCGCACGCGTGCTCGTATGGGAGGTCTGGAATTACGCCGAAGATGTCCGTCCAGCCCAACCGCCGCGGCGGCCAAGTAGGCCGCCGCACTATTTGTCTTTGCCCCTACTCTTGTGCTTGGCAACCTATGTTCCATGCCAGAGTGGAGTCCGTACGCCTGCAAGATACCGAAGCCCGTCCGCTTCACGGCCAAGCCGTGCAGCGAGCTGACCGAGGTTTACCACGTGGTCCACGTGCCGGAGGCGCGGCGGATCTTGGAGGACGGTCGAATCAGGGCTGGACTCGTCTACGACGAGAGCCGCCTCAATCGTTCCCGGCTGTGCGTAGCGTGGCTGTCCGCCAACACATGGGCTACCGGGTCCATTTACGGCAACGTCCAGTTCACCTTTGACTGGCGCAGTATCATCAGAGGGCGGCAAGTCTACTGGGTGGAGGCGATGACGGCATACAGGCCGCCAGCCTATCGCCTGCTGCTCACGGATCGTGATCTCACCAAGTCCAAGTATGTTCAGGTGTACGATCCCGCGACCGATGACGGACCTTTGAGGCGCAAGAGCAGAAGTTGGTACTGGAACGGCGAATATACGTCAGAATTTATGGTTGAGGCTGACCTCCCATTAAAGCTGTGCAAGGAGGTCAGCTTCATCCGGCATCATGACACCATCTGCCGACGAAACGGCAGCTCCTGCCCGGACAAGAAGGCTTCACCGGCAAAGATCGGCGGCCGTGTGATGGCCTTCATCCTCGGCAATGCGATCCATGGTGTCGACGAGGCTTTGTTACCCGCTGACCCCAAGCTCTACCCGGACAGGCTCAGCCCCGATGGCGAGACGGGCGTTATTGGAATCTGGAAGACACTTGGTAGCAAGCCCGAGCGCTTCACCGGCGGCATCAAGAAGCCGGCCTCGCGGCAGGCTCTCTTGCGCGGAGCGTTGGCCCTCCACGGTTCCGATCAGGATGAGCCGGCCAAGAGCCTCGTCGCTCTGCTTTCAGCCCAGGACATCTTCGAAAAGGCCCTTTGCGAGGTGGTTGCCAAGCACTTCGGCTTTTCCGGCTACGAGCTGCCAGACTGATCACTCGGCCAACCGCCCTGCTTCGACCGGGCGGCTTTCGTTCTAAGAATCCGGCCCTTCGCCCCTGGTACTGCGGTGGCGTCTGACCTTGCGGCGGTGGCAGTCATAATGCACCCCCTTGATGTGCAGCACGACAACGCTTTCCATGACGAGCCGCAGTGTCGCTTCGCCGTAGGTGGGCGGCTCGTCGTGTTCGTCCTCATCTTCATCCCACCGCGGCAGGGAGACGAAGACCTCCATGAGGTTTGCAACGCGGTTCCGCGGTGCCGTCGGAGACGAATCCTCTGGCGGGTCGGGGGGCACGCTCTCGAATACGGTGATGTCGCCGTCATCATCGTCATCGTCGTCGGCGCGGCGGATGAGGAACGTCACCTCAGTTCCTTCGGGCAGGTCGTCAGGCGCTACGCCGCAGGCATGGTTGAACAGCACCAGGTTGCGGCCGGCACCGCCGGTCTGCGACGAGTGGAAGATGATCCCGTTCAGCCGTGCCACGCTCTGCTGCCCGGTAGCACAAGGCTGCGGGCCTTTGCCGCCAGACTCTACCTCTACCACGTCTCGAGCAGAAGGAGTGGCGCGGCGTTAGCTGCAGCATTTTGCCAGAGAGCTGTCTCACTCCGTTGCGCGCCCCACCCTCCAAAAAGAAATTTCACCCTTGAGTTCGTTGACGAAGATGGTCATGTCGAGGGACTTGAAGTAGTAGGCCTTGATGATGCTCGGATTCCAGCGCGTCGTGGTAAGCTGCTGGGGTGCGCCGAAGCGACCGACCCAATAAGACCGATTCCAGCGAGTTCCGGCGAAAACGTTCCCCATGACCCAGCGTTGGCCGTTCTTACGCTGCTGCACCACCTTCGGCGATTCACCTGTGCCCTCGAGTATTACGGTTTGGCGAGCGTGGATGACTGATTTCACACCTGCCGCCTTGGCGATGCTGTCCTGGGGACCCCACTGTGGGTAGAAGGACACCTCGACCTCGTACTTCCCTCCGGGGAGACCAGGCTTGCCAACGGTTGCGATGGCACGCCCGTTCTTGAGAGTGATCCGCTTGTAGGTGCCGATAAATACGTCATCAGGTTTTTGGCCCGCTAAGCCAAGTTCCAGCATGACCTCGATTGTGCCAGGGATATTCGAAGTAATCTCAACCTCGACTTCACTTGGCCCAACGGTCTTCGGAACAAGCTCGATCTTGAATTCGGCGGCCGACGTCCCGGTAATGCTGGCGAGGACAATGAGCCCCGCGAAAGCTGCAAATTTCAGTCTGTGGCTCATGCGTCTGTTACTCCTAAGTTGCGCACTCGGGTGGCATCTACGTCATCAGTGACCTGTCAGGGCGGATGGTGAAACGGGCCTTCCAGTTGGACTCCG
>CAZJPA010000301.1:0-2845 GCA_964547755.1 uncultured Sphingomonadales bacterium | reverse complement strand
GATTGCGCAGTCCTGCGACGTCTACTTCTATGTGATTGCGCAACGCCTCGGGATCGACCGGATCGCCGCGGCGCTCCGTGCCTTCGGCCTGGGACGCGCTTATGCGCTCGGTATTCCAGGGCAGAAGAAGGGGCTCGTGCCGGACCCCGAATGGGCCTATGGTGCCCGCGGGCAGCCTTGGCAGGCGGGCGAGACACTCAATGTCGGTATCGGCCAGGGAGCCTTGCTCGCCAATCCTCTGCAAATGGCGGTGGCGGCCGCGCGGCTGGCCAGCCGCCGGCTCGACCTTGTCCCGCGGCTGGTCCATGCCGTGGGCGGCGTGCCGTTGCAGGACGACGCCGATGACTCCTCCAAGCGTCTCCTCGGCCCCATTGCGCCGCATCACTGGCGGCTCGTGCATGCGGGGCTGCAGGCGGCGGTCGCCCCCGGCGGCACGGCGCCGCATGCCCAGTTGCCGCGTCGGTTGGGCGGGCTGGCCGGCAAGACCGGCACCGCCCAGGTGCGCCGGATCAGCGCTGCGGAGCGTGAACGCGCCATCAAGGAGCAGGATCGTCCCTGGCGGGAACGTCACCATGCCTGGTTCATCGCGCATGCTCCAGTCCAAAAGCCGCGCTATGCCCTGGCGGTGCTCGTGGAACACGGTGGCGGCGGCGCAAGCGCGGCCGCCCCTCTTGCTCGCGATGTGATGCGCTACATTCTCGAACATCCGCCCAAGGCGCCCCGTGTGCGTCCGCACGATCCCCTCGTCGCCGGCATAGAGGCGGTCGCAGGGAGATGGGCGCAAGAGGAGAGCCGTTGATGCGGGCGACCCATTCTCTTTTTGCGCCGCGCGAACTGCGTCTGGCCTGGTGGCAGCGGTTCTTGCGTCTGTCTTGGCTGCCGGTTTTCGCCTGGCTGATCCTGGGCGGGATCGGTGTGGCGGCTCTTTACTCGGTGTCCGGCGGCGACTGGGCTCCCTATGCGCTTCGGCATCTGGTGCGGTTTGCCATCGCCACGGGGCTGCTGCTCGCCGTGGTCGCGATCGATCTGCGCCAATGGTTGCGTCTTGCCTATCCCGTCTATATGGCGGTGCTGGCGCTGCTGATCGCGGTGGAGTTCGTCGGTGTCATCGGCAAGGGCGGTCAGCGCTGGCTCGATCTCGGCGTGATGCATGTCCAGCCGAGCGAGCTGATGAAGGTGGCCCTGGTGTTGGCGTTGGCCCGCTATTTCCACGCCCGGCATCTGTGGACGACTCAGCGGTTGCTTGCGCTCGTGCCGCCCGCCTTGCTGACGCTGCTGCCCGCCGCCTTGGTTGCAAGCCAGCCCGATCTCGGCACGGCGGCCATTCTGGTGATGATCGGTGTCGCCGTGACTTTTCTGGCCGGCGCCCGGCGGCTGGTTTTCCTTGTGGGGCTGCTCGGTTTTCTCGTGGCCTTGCCTGTCATTTGGACCAATCTGCACGATTACCAGCGGGAACGGGTGGAAACCTTCCTCGATCCCGAACGCGATCCCCTGGGCGCGGGCTATCAGATCATTCAGTCCAAGATCGCGCTCGGCTCGGCCGGGCTGTGGGGGAAGGGCTGGTTGAAGGGCACGCAGTCGCATCTGAAGTTTTTACCCGAGATGAAGACCGACTTCATCCTCGCTGCCTTCGCCGAGGAATTCGGGCTGATCGGCGCGCTGATGGTGCTTGCGCTTTATGGGCTCGTGATCGGCTATGGATTGCTCACAGCACTTGCCTGCCGCAATCACTTCGGACGGCTGCTCGCCGCTGGTCTGGGCTTCGTGGTGTTCACCTATGTCTTTATCAATATCGGGATGGTTGCCGGACTCCTGCCGGTGGTCGGGGTGCCGCTGCCCTTGCTGTCCTATGGCGGCTCGGCGATGTTCACCTTCGCGATCGCACTGGGGCTGATTCTTGTCGTCGGCATCGAACGCGAGCGGGTCATCCCGCGCCACGCCTCGTGAAGAATCGGCGCGATCCTGCCGGTTGTCGCTGGTCAGCACCGGGGCGCAGGCGCGTTATACTTCAGGCCGCCCTCAACTCAGGCAGAAAGGCGGCAGGATGGCGAAAGCCGGTGGATCCGACCATTTCCTGATCATCGGGGCCGGCCCGGTGGGACTGGCCATGGCCAAGGCTCTCAAAAGCCACGGGATCGCTTACGAGCAGGTGGAGGCGGACGCCGGTGTCGGTGGGAACTGGCGGCATGGTGTCTATGAGGGGGTGCACATCATCTCCTCACGTCGGACGACGGCGTTTCCGGACTTCCCGATGCCGGCGGATACGCCGGATTTCCCCTCCCGCAGCCAGATGCTGGCTTATCTCGAATCCTACGCCGCATATTTCGGCCTGTATGACCGGATCCGATTCAACACCCGGGTCCTGTGGGTGCAACCGGTCGGTGAGGGCGGGTATGCCGTGCATTTCGCGGACGGCAGCTGCCGCCGCTATAAGGGCGTTCTGGTGGCCAACGGTCACCACTGGTGCCGGCGCATGCCGAAGATTCCAGGCCGGTTTTCCGGCACACTCATCCACGCCAAGGACTACCGCCACCCCGATCAGCTTCAAGGCAAGCGGGTGCTGGTGATCGGCGGTGGAAATTCGGCTTGCGACATCGTCTCCGAGGCCGCCCGGCGGGCCAAAGCGGCGCATCTTTCGCTTCGGCGCGGCTACTGGTTTATGCCCAAGACTTTCTTCGGCGTGCCGACGGCCGAACTGATCCATCCCCGGATACCGGTCTGGGCGCAGAAGCTTTTGCTCAAAGGTCTCATGCGAATCGCAGTCGGAGACTACCGCCGCTACGGCCTTCCGCGGCCTGACCACGACCTCTTCGACCATCATCCAACCATCTCGACCGAGATCCTC
>CAZJPA010000300.1:0-2859 GCA_964547755.1 uncultured Sphingomonadales bacterium | reverse complement strand
CATAGCGGATGGCGAGCGGCAGGGGGGTGACCAGCCCGCCCTTGTTTTCGAATGTCACGAAGGTGAGCGCCTTGTCGGTGTTGAGCAGGGCCTTTTCCTTCTCGCTCAGGCCGGCGAGGAGCTTTTCGTAATCAGCCTGGTCCTTGGGCGAGACGGTGTAGATGTCATGCTCATTGTAGAAGTCCCGCAGATGGGGGTCCTGCTCCACCCGGCGGGTGAGCGCGGCATCCAGCTGTTCCTGGAGATTGGGTCCTCGGGCCTCGTCCCGGGCCTTGCGCCAGGCGGCCTCGCGGGCGGGATCCTTGGTGTCGATGCGCGCACGCACCACCCGTGCCAGGGCGACGTCCACATGGTCCGTGGTATAGAACCAGCCGCGCCAGAACCAGTCGAGATCGACACCGGAGGCATCCTCCATGGTGCGGAAGAAGTCATAGGGCGTCGGCCGCTTGAATGCCCAGCGCCGCACATACTCCCGAAACGCCCGGTCAAACACCTCACGCCCCAACACCACATCCCGCAATACCGTCAACGCCGCAACCACCTTGCGGTAACCGGTGGCGCCGCGGTCGAGATAGTCATCCGAAAGCGTCATGATGGGCCGTTGTAGACGACGGGTCATGATGGGGGCGATGCGCTCCGGCGCTCCGCGCGCGGCAGGAGGCCGCCGCTCCCACAGCCGCATGGCGATATCGTCCACGAAAGAGTTCAATCCTTCGTCCATCCACAGCCAATGCCGTTCGTCGGAATTGACGATCATGGGAAACCAGTTGTGCCCCACCTCATGAATGACGACGCCGATGAGGGCGTATTTCTCGCGCCGGGAATAGCTCGGCGGATCCTGCGGCCGCGGCGCATTGGCCGCGATCATCGGATACTCCATGCCCGAGCGGATCGGCGCGTTGACCGAGGTCGCATGCGGCCAAGGATATTCGAGACCGGTGATCCGGGCATAGACATCGAGCGCCTGGATGACGGCCTCCGTTGAAAACCGATTCCAGATCGGCATGCCTTCCGGCGGATAAAAAGATTGCGCCAACACGAAACGCCCGGACGGATAGCGGAAACCCTTCGCATCCCAGACGAAGCGCGGCGAGGCCGCCCAGGCGAAATCGCGCACGCCCTGCGCCCGGAAACGCCAGGTCTTTGTGGCCTGTGCTTTTCCACCGCTGCGTGCCTTTGCTTCCTCCGGCGTGACGACGAAGACGGGCTTTGCGGCCTTTGCCGCCTTTTTCAGGCGATTGCGTTGCTTGGACGAGAGCACGTCTTGCGGATTCTGGAGTGTGCCGGTGGCGGTGACGATGAAGGTTTCCGGTACCGTGATCCGAACATCGAAATCCCCGAACTCAAGCGCCGGCTCGCCGTAAAGAAAGGCCTTGACGATCCACCCCCCATAGTCCGTGTAGGCGGCCGGCCGCGGATACCACATCGCCACGAAATAGCTGGGAGCGCCGTCGTCGAATCGCTCCATCGCCGATCGGTTCGAGACCTCCTTGGCCGGCGGGATCCGCAAATGCCAGGAGATCGCCAATGTCACCTTGCCGCCAGGCGGGAGAGGTCGGAGCAGGTCGACGCGCATCATCGTATCATTGACATGATAGCCGAGTGGCCGGCCATGCGCGTCTTCCACCCGCTCGATCGAGAAGCCGAGTCCGGATTCCTGGACCGTCAGGATTTCCGTCAGCCGAGCGAAGGACAGCCTGCCCGCGGCGGCGTCGGATCGTGAAAGTTGGGAGCGTGAATGCGGACGGAATCGGTTGTGGTCGAGCTGGAACCACAGATAGCGCAGGGTATCGGGCGCGTGGTTCTCGTAGGTGATCGTGGCATCGCCGAAGATCGTCTCGAGACTGTCGTCAAGGCGCACGGCGATCCGGTAACGCACATGCTGCTGCCAATAGGCCGGGCCCGGCGCGCCGGAGGCCGTGCGGGCGGCGGTCGGCGTGGGAAAGACGTCATCGAGCTGCGCAAACGGGTCCGGCACGCCGTCTCCACCCCGAGCCGGAGTGGGGAGTGCCAGGGTGGGGAGTAGAAGACAGAGGAGTACAAGCCATGGCACCGGCCACAGCACACGGCCCGCGTCTGTTACGGCTTTCCTTCCGGTCACCCGTTGTTCCCTCATTCCGTCCGCACCAAAGTGGGACACGGTTCCCTCACCCCACCGGGGACACGCGCCACAACCGTGGCGGGGGATGGGGCGTGCCTGGGTTTTCTCCTGGGCCTTGCCACACCCATTCCTCGGGCTCACCGTCACTCAGCGCCGTTCGTGCTTGGCATCCGGGGGCGCCTCGCCCATCTCTTTCATGAGGTTGCGGGCGGGTTTGGGTTTGGTGAGGGTGATGGAGATTTCGTCTGGCTGGCGTGGCCAGGCGTTATTCCAGGGATCGACATCGGCGGTGCTGCGGTCGGGATCGAAGCGGATGGCGACGATCGGCTGGTCGGTGACGAACAGCTTGGTGACTGCATGGGGGTTGCGCCGCCAGATTTCTGCCGGCAGCGTCACGCGGTCTTCTGTTCCGTCGGCATAGCGGATGGCGAGCGGCAGGGGGGTGACCAGCCCGCCCTTGTTTTCGAATGTGACGAAGGTGAGCGCCTTGTCGGTGTTGAGCAGGGTCTTTTCCTTCTCGCTCAGGCCGGCGAGGAGCTTTTCGTAATCGGCCTGGTCCTTCGGCGAGACGGTGTAGATGTCATGCTCATTGTAGAAGTCCCGCAGATGGGGATCCTGCTCCACCCGGCGGGGGAGCGCAGCATCCAGCTGTTCTTGGAGATTGGGTCCCCGGGCCTCGTCCCGGGCCTTGCGCCAGGCGGCTTCGCGGGCGGGATCCTTGGTGTCGATGCGCGCACGCACCACCCGTGCCAGGGCGA
>CAZJPA010000299.1:0-2878 GCA_964547755.1 uncultured Sphingomonadales bacterium | reverse complement strand
TCTATTTCGACGCGGTCAAGATCGACGGGCAGTTCGTTCGCGGCATCCATGCCAACCCCGACAATCAGGTGCTGGCCAGCGCGCTGACCGGGATTGCCCGGCAATTCGACATGTTCACGGTCGCCGAATCCGTCGAATCGCGCGAGGACGCGGCGTTTCTGGTCTCCATCGGGGTCGATTGCCTGCAAGGCTATCTGTTTGGCGCGCCGACCCTGCGTCCGCCTTGGATTTTCCGCGAATCCGGGCGCGAATCGGCCTGAAAGCAGTCCGAATACGACGCCGTTTCGCCTGAGACACCCTGTCGGTTGCTGCAACTGCAAAGGTAGGCTATGCCAGCGCCGAAGGGCAGGGATGCAGCGCGCGGACGCATCACAGCCGTGGCGCGCCTTTGGGCGCTGGCATCCGGCCCGGTCACTGGCAGAGGACACCAATTCACATGACCAACATCGTTATCGCATCCGCCGCGCGCACCGGCGTCGGCAGTTTTCTCGGCTCGTTCGCAAATACCCCGGCGCATGATCTGGGCAGTGCCGTGCTTGAGGCCGTGGTGGAACGTGCCGGCATCGACAAGGCAGAGGTCGGCCAGACCATTCTTGGGCAGGTATTGACCGCGTCGCAGGGCCAGAACCCCGCCCGTCAGGCCCATATCAACGCCGGTCTGCCGGTCGAATCGGCGGCCACCAGCATCAATCAGGTATGCGGATCGGGTCTGCGCGCCGTGGCGATGGGCGCCCAGCTTGTCGAGCTGGGCGACGCCGATATCGTCGCCGCCGGGGGCATCGAAAACATGTCGATGTCGCCCCATGCCGCGGTGCTGCGTCAGGGTCAGAAGATGGGCGACATGAAATACATCGACACGATGATCCGCGACGGGCTGTGGGATGCGTTCAACGGCTATCACATGGGCCAGACCGCCGAGAACGTCGCCGAGCAATGGCAGATTTCCCGCGAAATGCAGGATGAACTTGCTGTTGGCAGCCAGAACAAGGCCGAGGCGGCGCAAAAGGCCGGCAAATTCGCCGACGAGATCGTCCCCTTTACCATCAAGACCCGCAAGGGCGACATCGTGATGGATCGGGACGAATATGTGCGCCACGGCGCCACGCTGGAAGCGATGCAGAAGCTGCGTCCGGCCTTCGTCAAGGATGGCACCGTTACCGCGGCCAACGCCTCGGGGCTGAACGATGGCGCCGCCGCCACCCTGCTGATGAGCGCCGAGAACGCCGAAAAGCGCGGCATCGAGCCGCTGGCCCGCATCGTTTCCTACGCCACTGTCGGGCTCGACCCGTCGATCATGGGCGTCGGCCCGATCTTTGCCAGTCGCGCCGCGCTGGAACGCGCCGGCTGGAAGGCCGAAGATCTGGACCTGATCGAGGCCAACGAAGCCTTTGCCGCACAGGCCTGCGCGGTCAACAAGGACATGGGCTGGGATCCCGCCAAGGTGAACGTCAACGGCGGTGCCATCGCCATCGGCCACCCGATCGGCGCCTCGGGCGCGCGTATCCTCAACACCCTGCTGTTCGAGATGAAGCGGCGCGACGCCAAGAAGGGCCTGGCTACGCTGTGCATCGGTGGCGGCATGGGCATCGCCATGTGTGTGGCACGCGACTGATCCTGCCAAACAGGCCGATGAGAGCTACCGCGATGCGCAATATTATTGCGCATCGTTTGTTTCCGGCGTAATAAATTTAAAAGTGCATGAGAGGAATCAGAAAAAATGTCCCGAACAGCCCTGGTCACCGGCGGAAGCCGTGGAATCGGCGCCGCCATTTCACAAGCCCTGAAATCCGCCGGCTACGGCGTTGCCGCCACCTATGCCGGCAATGACGACGCCGCCGCGGCGTTCAGCGCCGAGACCGGCATCAAGACCTATAAATGGAACGTCGCCGATTACGACGCCTGCAAGGAAGGTATCGCATCGGTCGAGGCCGATCTCGGTCCCGTCGAAATCCTCGTCAACAACGCCGGCATCACGCGGGATGCACCATTCCACCGGATGACCCCCGAGCAATGGCATCAGGTGATCGACACCAACCTGACCGGCGTGTTCAACATGACCCACAATGTCTGGCCCGGCATGCGAGAGCGCAAATTCGGTCGCGTCGTCATCATCTCGTCGATCAACGGCCAGAAGGGGCAGTTCGCGCAAGTCAACTATGCCGCCTCCAAGGCCGGCGATCTGGGCATCGTCAAATCGCTGGCGCAAGAGGGCGCGCGCTTCAACATCACCGCCAACGCGGTTTGTCCCGGCTATATCGCCACCGACATGGTGATGGCGGTGCCCGAAAAGGTGCGCGAGGGCATCATCGCGCAAATCCCCGTGGGTCGTCTTGGCGAGCCCGAGGAAATCGCCCGCTGCGTGACCTTTCTGGTCGCCGACGATGCAGGGTTCATCACCGGCTCGACGATCAGCGCCAATGGCGGTCAGTTCTTCGTCTGAGCGGACCCATGGTCCGGCGCGCGGGGCATGACCCGGTCCCGCGCCACCGCCATCGGCTTTGTTGCGGTGCTGCTGTGGTCGATGCTGGCGCTGCTGACGGTCGGATCGGCGCCCACTCCGCCGCTGTTGCTGAACGCGATCAGCTTCTCCATAGGCGGCACGCTGGGGCTGATCTGGGCTGCTGCCACCGGACAATTGCGTGCACTGACGCGTATTCCCCTGCGTATCTACCTGTTCGGAACCACTGGGCTGTTTGGCTATCACGCGCTGTATTTTTCGGCGCTGCGACTGGCGCCACCTGCCGAGGCCGGGCTGATTGCCTATCTCTGGCCGCTGCTGATCGTGCTGTTTTCCGGCCTGTTGCCGGGTGAACGGCTGCGGGCCGGACATTTGATCGGCGCCGCTCTGGGCTTTGCCGGCGCGGCGCTGATTATCACC
>CAZJPA010000298.1:0-2915 GCA_964547755.1 uncultured Sphingomonadales bacterium | reverse complement strand
CATCCGCCGGCGCCTTCTTTCACCACCCGCCCGTCTTTCTTTTTGTCATCCGCCGGTCCCTCTTTTCGTCACCCGCCGACTTGATCGGCGGGTCTATCGGACGGTGGGGACAACATCCAGCGTTGGAGCCCCCTCATCGTCGGATAGGTTCGCCGGTCAAGCCGGCGAATGACGATTCGGTTATCGGTGATCAGTCATCGGTGATCAGAACCAAAAGCGGCGACGATGTGGATGGGGAAGACGGCCGTCACACGGCTTTCCCTCTCCGATAACTCATCACCGCCCCCTGATCACTGATCACCGGTCACGGATCACTGGAACGTCATCCGCCGGCCCCGGGTCACAAGCTCGGGGCAGGCTTGACCGGCGGGTCCACGCCCTTCCCACGTCACCAGCTGCATCCCCTCTTCTCGTCACCCGCCGACTTGATCGGCGGGTCCAGCGGGAAGGGAAGGCGGTGCAAGCGCCGGGAATGTCACCACCGTTGGATAGATTCGCCGCTCTTCGGCGGCGAATGACGCCGAAAGGGTGCTGTCTCATCCGCCGGCGCCTTCTTTCACCACCCGCCCGTCTTTCTTTTTGTCATCCGCCGACTCCTTTTTTCGTCACCCGCCGACCCCGGGTCATAAGCCCGGGGCAGGCTTGATCGGCGGGTCCAGCGGTAAGAGAAGACAGCGCCCGGCGCCGAAGTCGTCTGCGCCGCCGGCTGGGTTCGCCGCATCTGCTGGCGAACGACGCGATGTGTGGCTGTCACCGGCCATGGATTCGCCGATCAAGTCGGCGAATGACATGGGGAGGAAGACGCATCTCGAGTTGGTGAATGACGTGGGGAAGGAGAACATCTCAAGCCGGCGGATGACGATTCGGTGCTCGATGATCCGTGACGAGAGACCTGTGACCCGTAACCGGTGGTCGCAGCGGCGCATGGCCTCACACGTCCCCCTTCCGACTCACACGGCCCCTGCAAACGCATCACCCGCGTATGAGATGAAGCCATCCCGCGCACAGCCCTGTGGTCCCCGTATGGGATTGTTTCGCCCGGTCGGTGCTCCTGAAGGTTTGTGTGATGTTGGCGCCCTGTGATCCCCGTATGGGGCTGTGTCAGCCCGTCGGGATGCGGGGTGAGGGCGGTGCGCGCCGGTCCTGCCGCCGACGCCAGAGAAGAATGCCGACAAGACCCGCAAGCAGCAGGATCAGCTGTTCCGGCTCCGGAATCGGGGCCTGGGCGACCACCCGGATGAGCAAGGTAGCGACCGATGTCAGGATCGGAGTCGTGCCGTCGCCGAAGAAAGTGACGAGCAGCGTGATCTCATAGACCCCCGGCACATCGAAGGGCGTGCCGGGCCCGGTCGCCAAGTTGAACAGAAAGCCGCTGCCGAGCAGCTGACCGTTGAAGAACCACTCCGCCGTGAATCCGGTCAACGCCCCCGATTCGCAGGCACCGCCGAAAGCCGCCGCCAGGCTCTGGCCGTTGAAGAGGGTGTCGCAGCCGTTGAGCAACGCCGTCTCACCCAGGAGAACTTCGGCCGGACCGGTTGCAACCGCCTGCAGCGTGTCGGCCGGGGCCGGCGGCGGTACCGTCGTGGTGACCGGCTGATTGGGAGGCGGTTGGGGCAAAGCAGGTTGCTGGCGGGGTGAGGGACGCACGCTGCGACCGGGGCCACCCGGCCCCACGCCGGCCGCAGGCGGGGCCGCTTGGGCGCGCGGGCCACTGTCAAACCCCGTCTCGCCGATCGGCCGCTGGCCGGCCGCCGGTGTGAGATGGGCAAGGATGTCCGCGATCTTTTCGGCCGTCTTGTCGTCAATGGTCTGCTCTTCCTCGGGGTAGACGACGATGGCCGTCACATAGGTCGGCGCGTCCGCTGGATTGAGCAGGATCGACAGATTGCCGCCTGAGACACGCACCGGAATCGACATCGCGACCGCCGAAACCTCTTCCATGCCGCCGGGTATTTCGGGAATCATGTCTTCGACGTAGAAATCGTTCTCGCGCAAGGTGGCATAGAGCTTCTTTGAGGTATTGAGCGCATCCTTGATCGGAACGACGGCGCCGCTGGCCTGAACGGTGGTCCCGAAGGGATAGGGGGTGATGTTCTGCCCCTCAGGCAGCGTGAGCAAGGTGACCCGATAGTTCCCGTCATCGAAGGCATGGTCGAAGCTCGTGATATTCATCAGCCCGTCATAGACGGCGGGCGGGCCATCTCCAGTCACCAATGCACTGGTGCCGCGATTGACGAAATCGGTGCGCGGATGCACGCGGGTGAATCCCGGCTGGGCGGGACGCGCCTCGGGACCGAGGTCGAATCCAACCGCCGGCTCTTTCACCGCCAGATCCACCCGCATGCGCGTGCGGTAAAGATAGGCGGACTGATAGGACTGGTTGGCCAATTCCACGATATCCGCCGCCTTGGTTGCGAAAACGGCCGGATCGCGCATCTCCGGATCTTCGGAGAGGGCATCGAGCACCTGCACGACCTTCTCACGGAGTTTGTGGATGTCACCGCCGGCGCTGTCGAAGAACCGGCCGACCTTCTTCAGGTCATCCGCCCGACCGGATTTGGCGGCGGCCACGGCCTCATCCAGCGTAACGGGGGCGACGGGCTCGGCGATCGGTGTGCCGATCGTGCCCGGCGGCGGATTGGCCTGCGGCTCCCGCGTCTTGGGCGGCTCCTGCGGTGTGGGGCCGAGGCCGAGAAAGGCAAACAGCGAATTGATCGGGGCCGCCTGGTCGGGTTTGCCGTCGCCGGCCGCTTCATCGGCCTGCTCGCCGGGCGTGGGTCGGGCGGAACCGACACCGCAATTGCCGGTGCCCACGGTCGTCACCCCATGGCGCGAGCTGGGACCAAGCTCCGGATCCCAGCAGGCCTGGCCGTCGTAATGGGTATGAATGTCGACGAAGCCGGGCGTAACAATCG
>CAZJPA010000297.1:0-2918 GCA_964547755.1 uncultured Sphingomonadales bacterium | reverse complement strand
CACCTCATGGGCCATCTTGCGCAGCACCTTCGCGCGCGGATCGTAGTTCTTGTAGACGCGATGCCCGAAACCCATCAGCCGGAACGGATCATCCTTGTCCTTGGCGCGGGCGATGTATTCGGGAATGCGGTCGGGTGTGCCGATCTCCATGAGCATGTTGAGCGCCGCCTCGTTCGCGCCGCCATGCGCCGGGCCCCACAGCGACGCGCAACCGGCCGCGATGCAGGCGAACGGGTTGGCGCCGGAAGAGCCGGCGAGCCGAACGGTCGAGGTCGAAGCGTTCTGCTCGTGATCGGCATGCAAAATGAAGATCATGTCCATCGCCCGTTCGAGCACGGGATTGACCTCGTAAGGCTCACAGGGCACGGCGAACATCATATGGAGGAAATTGGCGGAGTAGGAGAGATCATTGCGTGGGTAGATGAAGGGCTGACCGATCGAATATTTGTAGGCCATGGCCGCAATGGTGGGCATTTTGGCGATCAGCCGATAGCTTGCGATCAGCCGCTGATGCGGATCCGTGATGTCGATGCTGTCGTGATAGAAGGCCGCCAGCGCGCCGACGACACCCACCATCACCGCCATCGGATGCGCATCCCGCCGAAAGCCCCGGTAGAAGAAGGAGATCTGTTCGTGCACCATGGTGTGGTAGGTGACGTCGTGGACGAACTGCGCCTTCTGCTCGGCGGTGGGCAGCTCACCGAAGAGCAGCAGATAGGCCACTTCCATGAAGTCGCTCTGTTCGGCCAGCTGTTCGATGGGATAGCCGCGGTAGAGCAGCTCGCCTTTCTCGCCGTCGATGAAGGTGATCTTGGATTCGCAGCTGGCTGTCGCCGTAAAACCGGGGTCGTAGGTGAACATGCCGCTTTGTTTGTAGAGCGAGCGGATGTCGATCACGCTGGGGCCCAGTGTGCCGTCGAGCACGGGCAACGCGGCCTTCCGGCCGTCGGGTGTTTCCAGATGCGCGATGTTCTGCGTCCGGTTGTCCGTGCGATTGGCCATGGTTTGCTCCCTTGTTTCCATATGCGATCTGACCGGCGGGCGGTCGGTCCAGGGCCGAACGAAAGATTCATCGGCCCGATGTGACATCGGCGATGCGCGCAAGCGACTCCTCCTTGCCGAGGACCGCCAGCACCTCGAATATGCCCGGCGATACGCGCCGTCCCGTCAACGCGACGCGCAAAGGCTGCGCGATCGCTTTGAGACGGTGTCCCGCACTTGCGACAAATTCGTTAACGACGCGTTCAAGCGTCGGTTCGTCCCAGTCGGCGGGATCGATCGCCTCGAGGGCTTTGGCCAGCGCTGTCAGGAGGCTGCGCGCCTCATCGGTCAACAGGCCGGCCGCGTCATCCGCGATCGGAATCGGTCGGGGAGTATAGAGGAAAGCGGCGCTTTCCGCCAGATCCTTCAAAGTCTTGGCGCGGGCTTTGACGCCTGGCAGTGCCGTGCGGACCCGGGCGCGCTCCTCCGCTGTGAGCGCACGGCCGGCTTGTTGCTCGAAAAACGGCATGGCGCGGCGCATCAGCTCGTCGTCATCGAGAGCGCGCAGATAATGGGCGTTGAAGGCGTCGAGCTTTTTGAAATCGAAGCGCGCCGGGCCTTTGCCGATGTCTTCGAGGGCGAAGATCTTCGCCGCCTCTTCGGTGGAGATGATCTCGATATCTCCATGCCCCCAGCCCAGTCGCAACAGATAATTGCGCAGCGCCTCCGGTAGATAGCCCATTTCGCGATAGGCCTCGATCCCGAGCGCGCCATGGCGCTTGGACAGTTTCTTTCCATCGGGGCCATGAATGAGCGGGATATGGGCGTATTCCGGGGGCTGCCAGCCCATAGCGTGGAAGATTTGCACTTGGCGGAAGGCGTTGGTCAAATGATCATCGCCCCGGATCACATGGGTGATCCCCATGTCGTGGTCATCGACGACGACGGCGAGCATGTATGTCGGCGTGCCGTCCGAGCGCAGCAGCACCATGTCGTCGAGCTCGGCATTGGCGACCCGCACCCTGCCTTGGACGCGGTCCGCGATCACAGTCTCGCCTTCGCGCGGGGCCTTCAGACGCACGACATAAGGCCGATCAGAAGGGTGAGTGGCCTCGTCCGCCTCCCGCCACGGGCTTTCAAAGCGCCAGGGGCGGCCGTCGCGGCGCGCGGCCTCGCGGGCGGCGGCGAGCTCCTCCTGCGAGACGAAGCATTTGTAGGCCATACCCTTCGCGAGCAGCTGATGGGCCACCTCGCGATGCCGCTCGGCCCGGGCAAACTGCGAGACGGGCTCGTCGTCCCAGTGCAGGCCGAGCCAGGTGAGGCCATCGATGATGGCCGCCACCGCCTCCGGCGTGGAGCGTTCGCGGTCGGTATCCTCGATTCGGAGCAAAAAACGCCCCCCATGCCGGCGGGCAAACAGATAATTGAATAAGGCCGTGCGTGCGCCCCCAATGTGGAGAAAGCCGGTGGGTGATGGGGCAAATCGTGTCACCACCGGTTTCATCGTCTCCTGCCCGGATTTCTCGTTTGCCATCTTCGTCGCATTCCCACAGCGTTCCAGCGTGGCCGGGCTTTTCCCCCGAAGACGTCCCTGTCGTCAAGGTCTGGCCCGGGCTGCGATCGTCCGGGAAAGGTCGTATGATGGAAACACCGCGCCGCCAGCGCGGGCGAATCCGGGGCGGCGAGCAGCAACGCGCCCGGCGGCTGTCCTTCGCCCGCCGCCATCCTCGGGTCAAAGCGTCTGGACACCGTCTGGAACCGGCCCGCACATGCCCCGGAATCTCGCCGGTTCACAGGCCGCGCCGGCTTGCGGAAAGGGCAAGCAACAAGGCGCCCAGGCGCTTATGATGAACGCCCGCCCGAGAACATGCCCATCCGGCAGATTGCCTGCCCCGCCCCGCCGGCAACCGTAACGCCTTGGGCTTGACCGGATCTTT
>CAZJPA010000296.1:0-2933 GCA_964547755.1 uncultured Sphingomonadales bacterium | reverse complement strand
GGATGCCGTCGCTGTCGGAATCCAGCTCGAACGAGCCGTTGGGAATATCGACGGCGCCCAGCGAGGCCAGCTGACTGTTGAGGTAGTCGAGGTTCTTGGCGACCTTTTCGCCGTATCCGCCGAGGCCGACAACGGGCTGATCGGGCTGGTACTCACTACTCAATATCGGGTCAAAAGGCATGTGGATCTCCTACCAGAAGTAATAGCCGGCGCTACCGTCAGACATCTTGCCTTCGGCGTCACTGAAAAATCCGTACTCGCGCTCGGCGTCGGTGGCGCCGGCATAGTCGGGGTGCCCGGCCGGGGCAAAAAAAGCAATCCGGCGGCTGGGCAGTTTGAGCAGGCGGTAAGCCAGCTTGTGGCCCTTGGGGTGCCGCTTGACGACCTGGAACAGGGCCTTGTCGAGAGGGGTGCCGTCAGGCAGCAGCAGTTCGTCGGTGGTCAGGCGCACGTTGGCGCCGGTACGGACGGCACCGTCTTTGACATAGACGTCGAAGTCGACGAGGGGAAGGGCGTCGATACGTCGCACCAGTCGACGGGCGGTGAGGGCGCGCACGTAGCTGTCGAGGATCTCCTCCTGGAGGTAGTCGCTGCGCAACCAGCGGCAGAGCAGGATCTCTTCGGCGGGGTCGCCGTAGCTTTCGGCCCGCTCGGCGTCCGGATACGCGGTCACATCGATCTTACGGTAACTGGCTTCCTCGTCGGCCTTGGCCAACGGATCCTTGTCGTAGCGCAGCACGACGCGTGAGAGGCGGCTGCCGGGGTTGAGGTCGACCCGGGCCGAGCGGTCGAGCACGGTGGTGTCGTCGCTCCAGTCGGTGTAGGTGCGTGACGGTGCGTTGGGCATGTTGCGGGCGATGGTGATGGTCTGCCCCTCGGAATACCAGACGCGGCAGTCGAGCAGGTCGACGATCTCCCAGAAGAGGGTTGCCAGATCTTCCTGCTCGGTCACCAGGGCGGAGTAGTCGATCTCGCCGCCGGGGTAGTCGCGCACGGCGTCGAACGTGGCGGTGTCGACATCGGTCGGGTCGAGCCCGGCGCCGGGTGGATCGGGATAGCTGACGGTCGGGTCTGGATCACCCGTCAGCATCCCCTTGAGGATGTCGAAGGGGTTGGTCGGCGGCCAGTAGATGGCCGGTTTGACCGTGTCGCCGCTGCTGTGCGCGGCCGCCGTGGTGCCGAAGGCGCCGCGGGTACAGCCGGTGAGCTTGTTCTGCAAGGTGTCGAGTCCGGTGTAGGCGATGACCTCGCCGTCGATGACAACGTAGCCGCTGGGCGTCAGGCCGTCGGAATTATCGAGGACGATATCGTTCTGGACCGCGTCGATACCGGCATTGAGCTTGACCTTGAGCTTGGGCGGCAGCTTGACGTCCTTGAGGCTCATCAGCAGGTCGGCGACATCGATGCGAACGGTGCCGCGGCCGATGCTGATGGCGGCAATCTTGCCCTGCCAGCGCAACTCTTTCTCCAGGCCTGCCGGTCCGATGGCGCCCTCAAAGATGCGCACCCGGCGGCCGGTGTAGTTGGGGTTGCGGGCGACCAGCTTACGCCAGTAGCTGCTCCAGGGGACGCTGGCGCGCTGATCGACGTAGGGGTCTATGCCGACATCACCGTCCGGCTCGTCGAGCAGATCGATGGTGGTCTTGGCCTTGACCGTGAGACTGTCCTTGATCTCGGTCGGCTGGTAGCTGACCTTGCTGACATAGGGGCGCGCGTCGCCGCCCGGGTGTGGGGCGTCGGCGCTGCTGAAGCTGTAGGTTTTGACCGTGCGGGCAAAATTCGGCTTATCCTTGCAGGTCGGATAGGTGTTGTAGCAGGGCTCACCCGTCGCAGTGCAGGGCGCGACGCCGAAGGTGTTGCTGCACCAGTCGAGATCGATCTCGACAAGGGTGCAGGGGGTGTGGACGACCTGGTCGACGAGAGACTGATAGCTCACAGCACGCCCTCCATCTGCAGGTCGAGCTGGTCAACCAGGCTGGCGATCGACAGCGGGGTGCGATGTCGCCCGGCGTGGCGGACATAATAGACCTGGTCGGGGAAGGCGTCGAGATCCCAGGCGTAGAAGAAGGGCTTGCGCTGCCGGGCGTGCTGCTCCCAGAAGGTTTTGAAATCACCGAACACGAACGAGCGGTCGACATTTTTGAACCGGGCGTTGATGCTGAGCTTGCTGTAGCGCACCACGCTGCCAAGCAGGTGCCCGGTTTTGCTGTGGGCGGCCTCCTCGATGATCTGCTCGTCGACGGGCGTGTAAGGGGTCTCGGGTTTCTGCGGGATCTCCAGTCGATTGCCGATCATGGCGATGCCGATTTCGGGGGTTGTATTGCCGGACGCGGCCGTGTTGATCGCCAGGCGCCACCACTTGTGGGCGGATGATGTGCCCGTCGTAAAAATGATGGGATCCTCGGTGCCGATCATTATGTGGGAACCTGCCCCGGTCCATGTCGTACCATCATCACTGTGATAGCGGTTGATGATGTCTCCAGCTGCCAGGTTGTGACTGGCGAGAGCAAACGTGTCGCTTGTTTCTGCAGCAGGTAGTTCAACCACGATGGTGTTCCAGGTCCCCGGGTCGGTGAATCGCACACGGGTAAACGGCCGCCCGTCAATGACCATGGAGACAGGTGCGTTCGGATCAGTCCCCTGGGGGCTGCTCAGCGTTCCCCGTTCAAGAAGATTGTCATACAGGATCACCGGGTTCATCAATGCGCTCCGTAGGACCGGGCCTCGGCAATGGCGGCCGGCAGCTGGCGGGCCAGTTTGCGGGCCAGTTGTTCGTCATCGCCGTAGACATCACCCAGGAATTGGATCTGGTAGACCGGGCCGGACTTTTGCTGCGATTCAGTGGTCGGCAGGGCTGCAGGCGGCGGGGCGGTAAGGGTCGGGCTGCCGAGGGTCCCCCCGCCGTAGTTGCCCCCACCTCCGCCGGAAGTGAC
>CAZJPA010000295.1:0-2989 GCA_964547755.1 uncultured Sphingomonadales bacterium | reverse complement strand
GCTTCTGCATCTTGGGTGTCGGGATCGTCGCCTCTGTCCTCAACGCCTTGCTGACCAACTTCGTGCTTGGAAGCGCGCCGGTGGACTATTTTGCCTATGTCATCGGTGACATCGGCGGGCTGTTTTTTCTGATGCTGGGGTTGATGCTGTTCTTTCGCTGGATGCGGACACGGGGAAGCTAGGGCCACATGAAAACACCCCGGCCATGGGGCCGGGGTGCCTTGCTTTTCAATGTGCGGCCGAAGCCGCAGCGCAGACTAGCCGCGTTCTTCGATGATCTCGACGAGATGCGGGATCTTGGCGACCATGCCGCGGATGGCAGGGGTGTCCTCCAGTTCGCGGGTCTTGTGCATCTTGTTGAGACCGAGGCCCACGAGGGTGGCGCGCTGGTCGGCGGGGCGGCGGATCGGGCTGCCGATCTGCTTTACCACGATGGTTTTCTTGGCCATGTCGGCTTCTCCTTACGCTTCGGCGCCTTCGGCGGCCGGTTTTTCGGCTGCCGGGGCGGCGGGGGCGTCGCTGGGCCTGCGCAGGATCTCGGCCACCTTCTTGCCGCGACGCTGCGCGACGGAACGGGGGCTGAACTGCTTTTGCAGGCCGTCCACGGTTGCCCGAATCATGTTGTAGGGGTTCTGCGAACCAAGCGACTTGGCCACGACGTCCTGAACGCCCAGCATCTCGAACACCGCACGCATGGGACCGCCGGCGATGATGCCGGTGCCGGCCGGGGCGGTACGCATGACAACCTTGCCAGCGCCGTGACGCCCTTCGATGTCGTGGTGCAGGGTGCGCCCCTCGCGCAGGGGAACGCGGATCATCTGGCGCTTGGCCTGCTCGGTGGCCTTGCGGATGGCCTCGGGCACTTCCTTGGCCTTGCCCTTGCCGAAGCCGACGCGGCCTTTCTGGTCGCCCACCACGACGAGCGCTGCAAAGCCGAAGCGTTTGCCGCCCTTGACGGTTTTGGACACCCGGTTGATCGCTACGAGACGATCGGCGAATTCCGGCGTTTCGTCGCGGTCGCGACGGTTGCCCCGGCGGTTTGTATCTCTTGCCATATCGTCTCTCCTCAGATCTTCAGGCCGCCGTCACGGGCTGCGTCGGCCAGAGCCTTCACCTTGCCGTGAAACAGGAAACCGCCACGATCGAAATAGGCTTCTTGAACGCCCGCCTTCTTGGCGCGCTCGGCGATCAGCGCGCCAACTTTGGCGGCCGCTTCGACGTTGTTCTTGCCAATGATGCCCAGATCCTTTTCCAGGCTCGAGGCGGAGGCCAGCGTGACACCGCGCACATCGTCGATCAGCTGCACGCTGATGTTCTTGTTGGAGCGATGCACAGACAGGCGCGGACGCCCGGCGTTGACCTTGCGAAGTTTGTTCCGGACGCGCAGGCGGCGCTTCAGAAACAGGGTTCTTTTGCTGTTTGCCATTTGTCTGGTCCTTACTTCTTCTTGCCTTCCTTGCGGAAGATGAACTCGCCCTTATAGCGGATGCCCTTGCCCTTGTAGGGCTCGGGCTTGCGCCAGGCGCGGATGTTGGCGGCGACTTGCCCGACGAGTTGTTCGTCGATGCCCTCGACAACGATTTCGGTCTGCTTGGGCACGGTCACGGTGACGCCTTCGGGGGCGATGTATTCCACGTCATGGGAAAGCCCGAGGTTCAGTTTCAGCGCGTTGCCCTGCAACTGCGCACGATAACCGACACCCTTGATTTCAAGTTCTTTCTTGAAACCCGTGGTGACCCCGGTCACCAGATTGGCGACCATGGTGCGGCTCATACCCCATTGCTGGCGTGCCCTTTTCGAGCTGCCGCGCGGGGTGATGGTGACGACGTTGTCCTTGACCTCAAGGGTGACATCATCGGTGGCGCGAAAGCTGCGGACCCCTTTGGGGCCTTTTACTTCGATGGTCTGGCCAGACACGGAGGCGGTAACGCCGCTGGGCAGGTCGACCGGTTTTTTGCCAATACGAGACATATCGACCTCCTCAGAAGACGGTGCAGAGCACTTCGCCGCCAACATTGGCCGCCCGTGCGCTTGCATCCGACATCACCCCTTGCGAGGTGGAGACAATCGACACACCCAGGCCCTGACGGACCGACGGGATGCCCTTGACGCCCATGTAGACGCGCCGACCGGGGGTCGAAACCCGCTTCAGCTCGCGAATCACGGGTTCGCCTTCGTAATATTTCAGGCTGATCTCGATGGCCGGGTGGCCATCTTTGCCAGTGGTTTTTTCATACCCACGGATGTAGCCCTCGTCGGCCAGCACATCCAGCACCCATGCCCGCAGCTTTGATGCCGGGGTGATGACGGTGGACTTGCCGCGCAACGAAGAGTTGCGGATCCGGGTGAGCATATCGGCGATAGGATCGTTCATGCGTTTCTCTCCCTTACCAGCTCGATTTCACCAGACCGGGAATCTGGCCCGCGGAACCAAGGTCCCTGAGCGCGATCCGGCTGATTTTCATCTTGCGATAATATGCGTGCGGGCGCCCGGTCAGCTGACAACGATTGTGCAGCCGGGTCGCCGAGCTGTTGCGCGGCAGTTTCGCCAGCTTCAGACGCGCCTTGAAACGCTCCTCCATCGGCAGGTCGCGATTGTTGGCGATCTCTTTCAGCGCGGCACGCTTGGCGGCAAACTTGGCCACCAGGGCTTCGCGCTTCTTCTCGCGTTCGATCATTGCTTTCTTGGCCATGATATCTTTCTCCCAGGCTCAGCTGTTGAACGGCATGTTGAAAAGCTTCAACAGCGCCTTGGCTTCAGCGTCATTGGTCGCGGTGGTGGCAATGACGATGTCCATGCCCCACGCCTCGTCGACCTTGTCGAAATCGATCTCGGGGAACACGATATGTTCCTTGATGCCCATGGCATAGTTGCCACGGCCATCGAACGACTTGGCCGATACGCCGCGAAAGTCGCGGACCCTCGGCAGGGCGACGGTGATCAGACGGTCGAGGAATTCATACATCCGGTCGCCGCGCAGCGTCACCT
>CAZJPA010000294.1:0-3003 GCA_964547755.1 uncultured Sphingomonadales bacterium | reverse complement strand
GGTCTATTTGGTGCGATCGAGTGTAGCAAATCGAGAGACGGCCGCAATCCGCAGCGAAGGTGAGACGATCAAGGATGCCTATCGCAGTGTAGCAAATCGAGAGACGGCCGCAATCCGCAGTGGAGCTGCTTTTCGCCCCCCCCCGTCAAATAGATAGTCGTTCACATAAACGGGGAATTATCGGAACAAAGTAAGCGTCCGGCCTCCCCCACCTTGTAATTTTGCCTGCGGGCTTCAGACTTGATGCCGTTAGCGGGCGATCGTGTCCATTAACGGGATAGTGGGCACCATGGAGTTGCGGCATGGAGAGAGGACGGAAGCGGCGTTTCTGGGCGTCTGAAGAGAAGCGGCGGATTGTCGCGGAGACTCATGAACCTGGAGCGTCCGTTTCGATGGTTGCGCGACGCCATGACGTGAACGCCAACCTGGTTTTCACCTGGCGGCGCGATCCCCGGTTCAATGGTGCCGGATCGGACGCGTGTTTCCTGCCGGTGGAGGTGCTGGCGGAAGCGGCGGACGTCGCGGAGAGCGAGGAGCCTCCCGGCACGGCTCCGAGTGACCCCGGCGGTCTTGTGCCGAAGGGCACGTCGATTGAGCTTGAGCGGGGCCTGCGGCTTTGTTTTGGGGAGGCGATCACGGAGACTTCGCTGCTTCGGATCGTGACGGCGCTGAGGTGCCGGGCGTGATCCCGGTTCCGGCCAACACCCGGGTGTGGCTGTCGGCCGGGGTGACGGACATGCGCAAGGGGTTCGCGGGCCTCTCGGCCCTGGCGGCGGACGTCTTGAGGCTCGATCCCTATTGCGGTCACCTGTTCGTGTTCCGCGGCCGGCGCGGCGACCTGATCAAGGTGATCTGGTGGGACGGCCAGGGGGCGTGCCTGTTCTCGAAGCGCCTAGAGCGTGGCCGCTTCGTCTGGCCGTCACCGGCGAACGGCAAGGTGAGCGTTACGCCTGCGCAACTGGCGATGCTGTTGGAAGGGATCGACTGGCGAGCGCCTCAGCGGACTTGGCGGCCGTTGACGGCGGGATAGCCTCATAAAACACGTGGATCTGGCCCGATGTGGGATTCTCATTGGGGCCGCGATAGGCTATAAGATCGCCCATGCTGGACACCGTCGGAACCCTGCCTGACGACCCTTCCCGACTGAAGGGAATGATCGCCGCCCTGGCATCCGAGTTGAAGTCCCGCGACCTTCTGATTGAGAAGCTCCGCCATCAGTTGGCCGGCATGCGCCGCCACCGGTTCGGTTCGAGCTCGGAAGCCCTGGACCAGTTGGAACTGGTGCTGGAAGGCGAGGAGATCGCCGCCGCGCACGACCAGGAGCGACCGGCGGTTCCGCTAAAACCCGAGGGCCGGCCCCGGCGTCAACCCAAGCGCAAGCCCTTGCCCGGTCACCTGCCACGTGACGAGCGGGTGTTATCGCCAGGCGATGCCTGCGGCCAATGCGGCGGCAAGCTCAAGCCTCTGGGGGAAGACGTCACCGAGGAGCTTGAATATATCCCGGGCCGGTTTCGGGTCAACCGCATCGTGCGGCCGAAGTTCTCGTGCGCGTGCTGCGAGACGATCCATCAGGCGCCGTTGCCGTCGCGTCCCATCGAGCGGGGCCGGCCGGGACCGGGGCTGCTGGCCCATGTGCTGGTATCGAAGTACGCGGATCATCTGCCGCTGTATCGCCAATCGCAAATCTTCTCGCGCGACGGGGTCGAGTTGGAGCGTTCCATCCTGGCCGACTGGATCGGCCGATCGACGGCGCTTCTGGCACCGCTGGCCGAGGCTGTCGGCCGCCACGTCACGCTTGGCCGGGCGATCTTCGCCGACGACACGCCTGTCGATGTTCAGGCGCCCGGCACCGGCAAGACCAAGACGGGGCGGGTGTGGACTTATGTGCGCGACGAGCGTCCCTGGGCCGGCGACGCCCGGCCGGCGGCGTGGTATCGCTTCACCCCGGACCGCAAGGGCAAATGGCCCAGCGAACATCTGGCGGCCTTCACGGGTTGGATGCACGCCGACGGCTATGCCGGGTTCAACGAACTGTATCGGCAGGGCAAGGTCCGCGAGGTTGCCTGCATGGCCCATGTACGGCGCAAGTTCTTCGACGTTCACGCCGCCCAGGCATCATCCGTTGCCGCCGAGGTGCTGCGGCGGATCGCGGAACTCTACCGGATCGAGGACGAGGCGCGGGGCCGGCCGCCGGACCAGCGCAAGGCCATCCGTCAGGCCAAGGCCCGGCCTGTCTTCGATGATCTGGAGGATTGGCTGCAAACCCAACTGCCCCGCGTATCTGGCAAGTCCCCGCTTGCCGGAGCGATCCGCTACGCCGTCACCCGCATGCACCGGCTCAGGCCATACCTGGAGCATGGCGTTCTCGAACTGGACAATAACGCCGCCGAGCGGGCCATGCGGCCGATTGCGCTGGGGCGAAAGAACTACCTGTTCATGGGCTCCGAACGAGGCGGCAGGTCCGCTGCCATCGCCTATACCCTGATCGAGACGGCCAAGCTCAACGACGTTGATCCGCAGGCCTGGCTGACCAACGTCCTGGAGCGCATCGCCGAGCACAAGATCAACCGGATCGACGAGCTTCTGCCGTGGCACTGGAACGGCGCATGAGTGCCGGGCTGTCGAGGAAGCTGCGGCGACTGGACGACTTTCTCCTCAGCGAGTTCGTCGGTGACGATGCCATGTCGTTGAGCGAGCTCGACGGCTTCCTGGCGGGGTTGATCGTCTGTCCCGACCTGATCATGCTCGGTGAATGGCTGCCCGTCGTTTGGGGAGAGGACGGCCCCGCGTTCGAGAGCGAACGCCAGGCGCAAACCATCGTCGACCTGATCATGGGGCATTACAACGACATCATTCGGACGTTGGACCAAGGCGGCTACAGCCCCGTCTATGACATGGACAACGACGACAGCATTTTGTGGGAGACCTGGATCGAGGGGTTTGTGGAGGCGGTGCGCCTGCGTCCCGAGGCCTGGCTCGCTTGGGCCCAAACCGAAGACGAAA
>CAZJPA010000293.1:0-3007 GCA_964547755.1 uncultured Sphingomonadales bacterium | reverse complement strand
GCAAGCACATGACCCTGAACAAAATGGCGGATTCGAAGGCGGCGATGATCCTTACGGACATGATCGGCGAACGGGCGGCGATCGCCCCACAGCGCAGATAGTCGCCATAGGAGAAACCGCCCGGCAACGCCACGAGATCGACATCGGGCAGCGTCCGTTCCCGGTGCCAGACAGGGATCGCCGGTCGGCCGGTAACCTGGCGCAGAGCCTCCATCATGTCGCGATCGCAGTTGGAGCCGGGAAAGATGATGACGGCGGCACGCATGGTGCTTTCAGTCCCCCTTTTCGCCGTCGATCGCGATCGTCCAGTTTTCGATCACGGGATTGGCGAGCAGCTTATGCGCCATCTCTTCGACGGCCGCGCGGGCTTTTTCCGGGTCGTCCTCGGCCAATGTGAGCGTGATCACCTTGCCCACACGGGCGTCCTCGACACCCGAGAATCCCAACACCGCCAGCGCATGACGGATGGCCTTGCCCTCAGGATCGAGGACACCGGGTTTGAGCGAGATCGTCACATGGGCCGTGGTCGCCATCGATCCTGTCTTTCGTCTTGTCCCGTTGTCTGCGGATGGTCCTGTTCTCAAAATCGGACATGTCACGTCCGCTCGCCGCGCGATCCAATCTCGCGCACATCGGCCGACGGCAAAACACCGAGCCGCCGCGCGACTTCCTGATAGGCCTCGATGAGATTGCCGAGATCGCGCCGGAAGCGATCCTTGTCCAGCCGTTCGGATGTGCGCATGTCCCACAGTCGGCAAGTGTCGGGGCTGATCTCATCTGCGACCAGCAGATGGGTGTGGTCGTCATGATACTGACGGCCGAATTCGAGCTTGAAATCCACCAACCGGATGCCGATGCCGGCGAACAGCCCGCTCAGGAAATCATTCACTCTGAGCGCAAGATGGCGCATGTCGTCGAGTTCCTGCTCGTAGGACCAACCGAAGGCGAGGATATGCTCCTCACCCACCAGCGGATCGCCGAGTGCATCGTCCTTGTAGTAGAACTCGACGAGCGGCCGCGGTAACGGTGTGCCTTCCTCCAACCCCAGGCGCTTGGCGATGGAACCGGCTGCGATGTTGCGCACCACCACCTCGATCGGGATGATTTCCAACGAATAAACGAGCTGTTCGCGCATGTTGATGCGCTTGATGAAGTGATTGGGAATCTGGAGCGCAGACAGTTGCGTGAAGATATATTCGCTGATCCGGTTGTTCAGCACGCCCTTGCCTTGCAGGACGGCATGCTTCTGCGCGTTGAAGGCCGTGGCATCGTCCTTGAAATGCTGGATGAGCGTGCCGGGCTCCGGACCCTCGTAGAGGATCTTGGCCTTGCCCTCATAGATCTTGTGTCGCTTGTTCATCTGCCCTTCCGGACGTGCTGGAATGGGGATGACCGGCGGCCGCATGCTCGTGGTCATGTTCACCCGCGGATCGTTTTAAGACTCTGTCCCTGCGACGGATGGCATGGCATCGCCCAGGGCTTGCTTGTCGCGCCGCCCCCGTTCACAGGGGCCAAAGCGCGAGTTCGGGCACCACATAGAGCAAAAGCGCGAGAGCGAACAAGAGGGAAAAGAAGGGCAAGGCCGCCCGCGCCGCCTCAGTGATCGAGATCCCGGCGATATCGCGCACGACGAAGAGATTGAAGCCGACCGGCGGCGTGATCTGCGCCATCTCCACGGTGACCACCAACACGATCCCATACCACACAGGATGAAATCCCGCAGCAAGCGCGAGCGGCAGCGTTAACGGCACCGATAAAAGCACCAGGCTCAATCCGTCCAGCAGCATGCCGGCGATCGCATGGCCGATCACAAGTAGCAGAAAAAGCATAAAAGGCGTCAGCTGCGCGTCGGCCACCATCTCCGCCAGGGTTGCGGCAACCCCGAACAGCGCCACGGCCTTGGCGAAAAACAAGGCACCGGCCAACAGCAGGGTCAGCACAGCAGAAGCACGGGCGGCCGCGCATAGAGCCTGCCATATCAGACTCGGGGAAGCTAGAAAACGATGCGCTTGCACGAGAATCACCAACGCAGCACCGAGACCGGCCGCCTCGCTTGGTCCAATGATGCCGGCCGCCATACCGCCAACGACGGCTCCAATCACCCCCACGAGCCGCGCCAAGGGCCAGCATGCAGAAGCCGTCTTTTCGCCTGATGCAGGAAAGGGGTTATGCGACCGTGCGCCCTTGATCGGCGGTCGAGTCGTCACCCCCAGCCAGACCATCGCCAGCACCGCGAACAGCAGCCCGGGCAAGATGCCGGCCAGAAAGAGATCGATGATCGATTGCCGCGCCGCCACCCCATACAAGATGAGCACGAGTGAAGGAGGAATGAGGAATCCCAGCGTGCCGGCACCCGCCAGGGAACCGACGACCGCGCGCCGATCATATCCCGCGGCAAGCAGAGCCGGCACCGTGATTCGCCCGACCGTAGCCGTGGTCGCCGCCGATGAGCCCGTGATGGCCGCAAACAGAGTCGCCGCCACGATATTGACTTGCAGCAATCCGCCCGGCAGCCGAGAAAGAGGACGGGCAAGGGCACGGAACACCTCATCGGCCAGCCCCCCGCGGGAGACGAGCTCGCCCATCAAAATGAAGAGCGGCAACGCCACGAGCTCAGGTGCCGTCAGGCTCCGCCACACATCCCCGGCAAGCAACGCGAGGGCATCGACCTCGGAGCCAGCTGCGATCGCCGCCAGACCGGCCAGCATCAAGGCCAGGCCGACGGGCATGCCCAGCACCAGAAAGGCAAGCAGGAGCAGGAGAAGAAGCCCGGCTGCGCTCATGAAGACCTGCTCTCCGGCTCGCTCAGCCGCTGGGCGATGCCGGGCACCACCAGCGCTGACAGTCTGATCACACAGCCAACCATTAGTCCTGTCCCGCCCAACGCGGCCAGCATCTGCGGCCAGAACAGCGCCGTTGCGCTTGGAAAATAGGACCGCGCCCCGTGAACGAGAGAAAAGAACGCCAACCGCCAGAGTGCCACCGCCAGGGCGCCGCTCGCCAAGAC
>CAZJPA010000292.1:0-3007 GCA_964547755.1 uncultured Sphingomonadales bacterium | reverse complement strand
CCTTGTCCACTTCGGCCAGTTGGGCTTTCAGGCGGGCAGCGAATTGGCGTTGTCTGTTTTTGCCTATTTTTGGAACAATTAATTCTTTAAGGTACTTCGAGTGCCTTCCATAACTATCCTCAGGCAGTCTGGCGCTTTTCAGGAAGAGGTAGAGAAATTCCGCTTCATATTCTTCCGATGCTTTGTAAAGTCTCACTCCATCTGCACCAACAACAAATGGAAAATCAATATATTTGACAATGCGGGTATGGTCACCAAAGACGATATACGGGCCATCAGCTCGTTTGAGATCTTCTCTGTTGGTCTTTCCAGAAACCAAACTCTGCCCTTGGTCCACGACACTAATCAAGCCTGCCGGGTCGTATTCCGATTCCTTAATTTTCAACTTTCCAACAGGTATCGAGATAAATGCCTTATCAAAAGGTACTGTCTCAAATCTACTCATACCCCAAACAACCTCACCTTGGCCTCGTGCATGACTTCCACTGGCCTGCCCAGCACCCGCAGGGCATCCAGCCCGCCCGCGTTGCTAATCTCCGGCACATCCCACAGCGTCGGGGTTTCCAGCGCCTCGGTGCCACCCCGGGCGAACTGGTAGCCCAGTCCCTTGAGTACGATGGCGGCCTTGCTGTCCATGTCAGCGAACCAGCTTTGATTGTGATCGATGTATTCCTGCCCCCTTTCCGGGCGCTTGAGGGCGCGGGCGTGGTAGCCGTGGTGGCCGAAGAAGTCGTAGAGATCGAAGTCGCTCATCTGGTCGATCTCGCGGATCACTTCGGGGCTGAAATTGTCGCCCAGCAGGTGATCGATGAGCTGGCGGCGCTTTTGGCTTTCTATCCACAGTTCACGGAATTCATCGAGGTTTTGGGCCTCGGCGAGCACCCGCGTGATTACCTCGCGGCGGTATTCGTCCACCGGGATGGGGGTCTCCTTGCCGTCCGCGCCCCGGCTGAGGATGAAGCGGCCTTCGGGTTTGACGATAACGGTCTGACCGCCGATCTCGGCGACGCTGGGACCATCGTCATACCCGCCATCACCACCGTCTCCACCCCCGCCACCACGGCTACCAGTACCGATTCGCGGCGGCCTGGTGATGAAGTCGGTACCGAACAGGCTGGTGACATCGGTGTAGTCGTAGAGCCAGAATTTGTATTTCTGGGTTTCCTCGTGGATGCGGGTGCCGCGCCCCACCATCTGGTAGAACTTGATGGGGGATTGCAGGTAACGCAAGAACACCACCGCATTGAGGCGTTCGATGTCCACGCCGGCTTCGAGCAGGTCCACGGTGCAGGCGATGAAGGCGCGTTCGCCGGAGCCGCGCATGGGTTCGATCATGTCCGCGCCGTTGTTGGGGCCGCCCATGCACTTGAAGGCGTAGTGGTCTTTCGGGGTCTGCTCGTTCTCCCGGCACCAGCGGGTGTAGAGGTTATTCATGTGCATGGCGACGCGGTCGGCATGGATTTCACGGGTGCAGAAGATAATCACCTTCTGTTCCGGGCCGCCGTTTTCACACAGCAATTGGAACAGGTCTTCGCACATCCTGGGCGTGCGCAGTTCGATGAACAGTTCGTCGTCGAAGTCCTTGCCGGTGTATTCGGCCTTGGGCAGGTCTTCTTCGGTAAGTGGCTTGCCGGTGCGGATGTCCCTGACCCCGGCCTTGACGATTTCCTCCCGCGTGAACACGGTGTTGTCGATGCTGGCCTTGCGCTTGACAATCTCGCAGGCGGCCAGGTAGCCGTCTTCCTGTGCTTCGATGAGGGTGTATTCGTACACCGGTTCGCCAAAGTATTGGTGATTGTTGGCGGTGATTTCCTTGTCTTCCTCGGTGGCCTTTTTGGATTCGTGCAACTGGCGCGGGGTGGCGGTCAGACCGATGTGGATGGCGTTGGGGTTGCGCCTGAGCACTTCCGACCATTTGCCCCAAGCGGAGCGGTGGCACTCGTCAATGATGATAACGCTGAAAGCATCCTCGTCGTAGTGTTCGCTGAGGAAACTGGCAAAGCCCTCCTCGTCGTCATCCAGCCCCAGGGTCTGATAGGTGGCGACGTGGATACGGGCGTTGCGGGCGGCATTTTCGCCGCGCTCGGTCTTGACGATACGCACGTTGTCGCCGAATGCCGCCTTGAGTTTGCTGTACGCCTGTTCGCGCAACTCATCGCGGTCACAGAGAAACAGCGCGGGCTTGGGCAGTTGGCCGGCCTGACTGAGTCGCCAGAGCAGGTTGGTGGCGATGATGGTCTTGCCTGAGCCGGTGGCCAGGGTCAGCAATACGCGGGGCGGCTCATTGTTCTGGCGGCAGCGGATGATCTTTTCAAAGGCGGCGCGGATGGCTGCATCCTGATAATAACGACTTTTCGACCAGGCCGGGCTGTCGGGCTGGAACAGGATTTCCGCTTCGGGCTGATTCAGGTCAATCCCAGTATCTTTGGCATAGCGGGCGCACAAATCCGGGTGCGGCGGAAAATCCGCGAACGGAAACGGCCCGCTTTGCAGATTGGTGAACAAATCAAACTCTCCATAGCGGTGGCCATTGGTGGCGAAGACATATTTCACTTCAAAGCGCTTGCATTCAGCGTAGCCCCTGGCCTGCTGCATGCCCTTGAGCGGGTCGGCGTTCTCCCTTTTGGCCTCGATCACCCCGACCGGCAGCGGCCTGGGCATATCGCCAACCTGAACGCACAGCAGGTAATCGGTGCGCCCCGCGCCCTTGCGGCGGCGACCTTTGGGGCCGGTCGGCTCGACCGGTGCCGGGGTTTCCAGCTTGATGCGTTGTGGATCGTCATACCCCTTTTGGCGCAGCACCGGATCGATCAGGTGATATTTTGTTTCTTCTTCGTTCAGTCCCATGCTGCACCTGTCACACACACCAACTCGGCCTAACCGCTGTTGCGTCCGCTGCTTTTCCCATCCGTTGCTCTGTGTTCGATTGTGATCCCTTTGCGCTCGCAGTGCTCCATGATCAGCACCGCCACCATGTTGGCGATGGAACGGTGCTCCCGCTCCGCCG
>CAZJPA010000291.1:0-3030 GCA_964547755.1 uncultured Sphingomonadales bacterium | reverse complement strand
TGGGGTGGGGGTGGGGTGTTGCATAGGTAAGGGGTTTTTTTTGGGAGGGACGGAAAGAGCATCACAGAGGAAAGCGGACAATTCCCCCCCCCCCCCCCCCCGATATACACACAAAAGATGTGTATAGTGGGAGATTCGCTCGTATCTTGAGCGCGCTCGATACGCTGCTTTCCCAGATGGCGGAACGGGAACGCGAAGAGAAGGCGTTCCGGGAAAATCAGGCGGATTCCTTCGACAAGACATTCACCGAGGCCCAGATGGCGTTGGCCTCCGCCGCCGAACAGCTGGAAGGCAATGCGGAGCGTTTGGAGGGGGTATTGCGCACGGCTGCGCAATACAGTGAAGAAACCCTGGCATACGCCAAGGAAACCCTGGAAGCGGCCCAAGCCATCGCAGCCGGTTCCCAGCAACTCAGCGCCTCGATCACCGAGATCAGTCGGCAGGCGAGCGAATCGGACCACGCTGTCCAGGCGGTCAAGACGGATGTCGACAAAGCGCTCGATGCGACGAAAGCCCTGATGGAGGCCGCCAAGAGCATCGATCAGGTGATCGTCTTCATCCGGGACATCGCCGACAAGACCAATCTCTTGGCGCTCAACGCCACCATCGAGGCGGCGCGGGCCGGCGATGCCGGCAAGGGGTTTGCGGTCGTGGCGTCGGAAGTGAAAGCTTTGGCGAGTCAGACCGCCAAGGCCACCGAGGACATCGCCAAGCAGATCGAGACCATGCAGGCGGCCACCACTGCGACGGCGAGTGCGATTGAGGAGATCGACAATCAGTCGAACACGGTCGCCCAAGTGGTCGCGGCCATCGCCTCGGCGGTCGAGGAACAGTCGGCGGCGACCAGCGAGATCAGCGAGCATCTCCAGAACACGACCACCAAGATCGAGGAGATGCTGGAGAAGCTGACCGAAATCAATCGCGCCGCCAATGAGAATTTCCAGCTGGCCGAAGAAATCGGCGATGCGGCGGAAGTCCTGTCCGATCAGGCGGACACCTTGAAAGAGACGGGCGCCGCTTTCCTTGCGTCCATGCGCGGCGAGCAGGCCTGAACCTCCTGCCGCGACTTGCCCGGCGCATGATGGGGCCGTCCGCGCGTATCGCGTGATCGCATACCGACGCCTCATGGAGCGGGGGCCTCGTTCTGGAAGCCCGTCGTCCTCCCGGGTGATCGGGTCTCATCCCGGGAGGACGGCCCGCAGAGGGAAAGCTTGTGATGAAAGACGCGACGGACTTCCTCACCCAGGACTTCACACCAACCGAACGCGCCTTCTTTCGCCGGATTCTCGATGATCACGCGATTTTCACGGCAACGGATCCGCGCGGCCGCCTCGTCGAGGCGAGCGAAAAATTCTACGCGCTTTCGGGATGGTCGCCTTCCGAGATCCTGGGGCAGACCCATGCTGTTCTCAAATCCGGCATGCATCCCCCGGAATTCTACCGGGCGCTCTGGGAGACGATTTCGCATGGGCGGATCTGGCGGGGCGTGATCTGCAATCGGGCGAAACAGGGACATTTCTTTTGGTTCCTGACCACCATCGGCCCGGCTTACGATCACGAGGGCCGACATGTCGGGTATCTTGCCCTGCATTCGGACATCACCAGAGAAAAGCTGGCGGAGATGGTCCTCCAGGAGGAACGGGCCATGATTTCCGCTCTTCGGGAAGGGGCGGCCTTCGCGGATGCGGTACGCCTGTTTCTGGAGCGTATGGAACGGATTCGCTTCCCCCTGCGGCTGTCGGTGCTCGATCATCGCACGGACGGGCGGCTCTACCATGTCGCCGCCCCCCGACTGCCGGATGTCTACACGCAAGCCGTGGATGGCATCCGGGCCGACCCCGGCGTCGGATCCTGCGGTGAAGCGGCGGCGACCGGTGAACCGGTTCTGATCGCCGATATTAAGAGGCACCGGAACTGGCAATCCTATCCGGATCTCGTGTCTATGCTCAGGGGCGGGGCGTGCTGGTCATGGCCGATCTTTGGAGAGGGAAGGCGGGTTCTCGGGACGGTCGCCGCCTATTGTGAAGACTCCCGCTTGCCGGACGAAAACGAGCGCTTCCTTCTGGAGGCGTTGAGCGCAAGTCTGAGCTCGGCGTTCTTGTGGCGGGACAGCCGAAGAGTCGAACAGCGTTCGCGCGAACGGGAACGCTTTCTTCTTCGTCGGCAACAGGAGATCCTGCGTCTTCTGGCGCATGAGTTGCGCACGCCCCTCAATCACGTTCTCGGATTCGCCTCCCTGTTGCAACAGCGCTTGAAAGATCCGGGCTTACGCGACTGGGCCCGAGCGATAGAGGCTGGTGGCCGGGCACTGCTCGCGAAAGTCAGAAGCTGCGAGGATTTGTTGAAGCCGCCCCGGGCCGAGGCGCCATTGCCGCTGTCGGTTCGCGCCTGCCTGGACAAGGCCGTTGCGCGTTGGCTCACGCGCCATACGGACCGGTCCGCTCCTCCGGTAAGCGCGGAAGGCGACCTGTTCGTCGCCATGGACGGCCATGATCTGGACCGTGTGCTCGATCATCTGCTCGACAATATCGGGAAATTCACCGAGCCGGATTGCGCCGTGTTTCTCTCGGCCGCCCGGGACGGCGATGAAGTCGTTCTGCGCATCGAGGACGAAGGGCCGGGCATGGATGGTGCGATGGCGCGCGGCTTGCTCGATATTTTCACCGTCGGCGACAACGACCTGACCCGTGTGGCGGACGGAATGGGGCTGGGATTGGCCGCGGCACGCCATCTCGTCCAGCGCAACGGCGGGAGTCTGGAAATCGACACGGCGCCGGGCAAAGGGTTTCGCGTGACCATCCGCTTGCCCTCGGCTCCCATGCTGGAGACGGTGACCCCTTGAGGCACCTTCACAAAGCCGGACGCAGCCGCCGGCATCCACGGCTTGTGCGTCTTTCACCGAAAGCGGCGCATTTCCGCTTTCACATCCACATCCTTCTTGCAAGCTGCGGCCGCCCAGCCGGCCACGGTGTCCCGGATGCTGCCATCAATAGAAAACGGCGTAGGGACGGGAGAAAAAATAAAACCAGT
>CAZJPA010000290.1:0-3060 GCA_964547755.1 uncultured Sphingomonadales bacterium | reverse complement strand
GTTGGTTTCGGGCCGAGGTGCGGGCGCTGGAGGCGAAGCCGCCCACCATCCGCATTCCGCACATGGGCTGGAATCGATTGCGGCTGACGTCGGCCGGCACGCATCATCCGCTTTTCGCCGATATCGATGATGGCGCTTATGTCTATTTTGTGCACTCCTATGCCTTGGATCTGGTGGAGGAGTCGCCTCTCTTGGCCACGGCCGAGCACGGCCGACGGTTCGCGGCCGCCGTCGGGCGAGGCGCGGTCGTCGGCACGCAGTTTCACCCGGAAAAAAGCCAGCGCACGGGACTTGCGATCCTGCGGAATTTCCTCACCTGGCAACCATGACGAAAACCACGAGGACGCCCAAGGCGATGGCGGATGGAGCCGAACAATTGATCTTGGTCGAAGCGGTGGACAGCCTTGAGGATGAAGAGCTCGATGCGCTTGCCGTCGCCACGCGCGAGGCGGTGGCCGACGGTGAAGACATCGCCTGGCTGACGCCTCCGCCCAAGGAGAAGCTGCGGGCCTTCTGGAAAGGGGTGCTCTCAGCCCCGCGCCGTCAGCTGGTCGTCGGCCGGTTCAAGGGGCGGATCGCAGGAGCCGTCCAACTCGTTCTACCCGGCACGATCCATGAGGCGGGGGCGCATCAAGGCACGATCGAAACCTTCTTCGTGGCGCCGTTCGCCCGCGGCCATGGATTGGCTCGTTGTCTGCTGGAGAAGGCCGAAGCATTGGCCCGGGCACAGCATCTGATCGTTCTCGATCTATCGATTCGGGCCGATCGCCGGCGCGCGATCGAGATCGTGGAGCGGCTGGGTTATCGACGCTGGGCGGAAAAGCCGCATTACGCTCTGATCGACGGCCGCTTTCATACAGGCTACTTCTACACCAAGACCCTCGATGCCACGCCGCGGCAGGGAAAGATCGGCCCATGACACTCACCCTCATTCCGGCAATCGATCTGAAGGACGGCCAGGTCGTGCGGCTGCGGGAAGGGGCCTTCGACCGCAAGACCGTCTATGCGGACGATCCGGTCGCCGTCGCACGGAGCTTTGCGGCCAAGGGCGCACAAATGCTCCATATCGTCGATCTCGACGGGGCGCGAGCCGGCGCGGCCGGCAATCGCGCAGCCGTAGAAACGATCTTGAAAGCGGTGGATTTGCCTCTTCAGCTCGGTGGCGGGATCCGCAGTGTGCAGACGGTGGCGGACTGGCTGGAAGCCGGGATTGCGCGGGTGATCATCTCGACCATGGCCGTGGATGCGCCGGAAGAGGCCGCCGCAGCCGCCCACCGCTTTCCCGGCCGGGTCTGGATCGGCATCGATGCCCGTGATGGGGAAGTGAAGATCTCGGGCTGGGAGCGTGGCAGCGGAATCTGTGCCCATGACCTCGCACGCCGCGCCGCCGAATGGGGCATGGCCGGGATCGTCTATACCGACATCTCTCGGGACGGCACGGGAGCCGGCATCAACCTGCCGGCGGTCGCCGCCATGGCGGAGACCGTGCCGCTGCCCGTTATTGCTTCCGGCGGTCTGCGGGATCTGGCGGATCTCGCCGCGCTCAGGAAGGCGGCGGAAGAATGCCGAGGACGGATTGTTGGCGTGATCGCAGGCCGGGCGCTCTATGATGGACGTCTTGACCTGGAAGCGGCGCTGACGCTGCTCGATGCACCGGTAGAGCAGAAGGAGACGCACCCGTGACACTCGCCGTGCGGATCATTCCCTGTCTCGATGTGGATCACGGCCGGGTCGTCAAGGGCGTCCGCTTTCAAGAGCTCAAAGATGCAGGCGATCCCGTCGAGCAGGCCCGACTTTATGACGAAGAAGGAGCGGACGAGCTCTGTTTTCTGGACATTTCCGCCAGCCACGAGGGGCGGGAGACTCTGCTCGATGTGGTCGCACGCACCGCCGATGTCTGTTTCATGCCCTTGACCATGGGGGGCGGCGTGCGCCGGGTCGAGGATGTCCGTCGTCTTTTGCTGGCCGGTGCGGACAAGGTGGCCGTCAACACCGCAGCCGTCGAAAATCCCACCGTAATCAGCGAGATGGCGAACCGTTTCGGCAGCCAGTGCATCGTCGCCGCCATCGATGCCCGCCGGGAAGGGGAAAATTGGCGGGTTTACACCCATGGCGGCCGGCAGGCGACGAAGTGGCTGGCGCCGGCTCTGGCCGAGGAACTGGTCCGCCAAGGAGCCGGTGAGATCCTGCTCACCTCCATGGACCGTGACGGCACGCGGTCCGGATTCGATATCGCGCTCCTGCGTGCTGTCAGCGCCCGCGTAGACGTGCCGGTGATCGCCTCCGGCGGTGTCGGCACGATCGATCATATGATCGCCGGCGTACGCGATGGGGGAGCCTCTGCGGTGCTGGCCGCTTCCATTTTCCATTTTGGTGAAATCCGCATCGCGGCCGTCAAGAAGGCTATGGCCGAGGCCGGAATTCCGGTAAGATACCCGCTATGACCAATGGGAACGACATTCTTGTGCGCCTTGTCTCCGTCATCCGCAGCCGGCGTGGGGGCGATCCGCAGACAAGCTATGTCGCGAGGCTGTTGGCGGCCGAACGCGCATATACGGCGCGCAAGTTCGGAGAAGAGGCGATCGAGCTGGTCACCGCCGCCCTTGCAGAGGACCGCTCGGCCCAAGTGGCTGAGGCGGCCGATGCCGTCTTTCATATGCTGATTTTGCTGGAGTCTCTGGATATCGGCTGGGAGGAGGTTCTGGCCGAGCTCGCCCGCCGGGAAGGAACAAGCGGTATCGCGGAAAAACAGGCCCGCCAGGCCGAAAAATTCTAAGGCCGCTCACACACGGCTGCGGGTCGGGTGCCCCGCCGTCATGATCACGACGCACGAGACCACGGGTACCTGTTCAAACCCCATAAAAGGCCCGATACCAAGCGACGAAGCGGGGGATCCCCTCCTCGATGGGTGTGGAGGGCTCGAAGCCAATCCACGCCTTGAGCCGCGATACATCGGCATAAGTGGCCGGCACATCGCCCGGCTGCATGGGCTCCAGACGCCGTTCGGCCTTGTGGCCGGTCGCCTGTTCGATGAGCGAGACGAAATGCGCCAGTTCCACC
>CAZJPA010000289.1:0-3085 GCA_964547755.1 uncultured Sphingomonadales bacterium | reverse complement strand
CGTCGGCCGCTTCGCCCAGGCCATGCGCGCCATCGCCGAACCCATCTTCGACCGGCCGGTACGTGAGATCGCCGCCGGTCGCCTGCTTGCCCGGCTGTTCGCGACGACCGAACGCTTCGGCATGCCCACACAGCCGCAACTGCTGCTGCTCCAGCGGTCGATGGTGATGGTCGAAGGGCTGGCTCTGCATCTGGACCCGCAAGCCAATATGTGGGCGCTCTCGCGCCCTGTGATCACCGCCTTCGTGCGCGAGGAGTTGGCGCCCGAGGTGCAGCTGGCAGACCGCCTGCGCGCCGTCTGGGAAGCGCTTGCACGTCTGCCGGATCTCTTGACCGCGCTTGCCGACCGCCTCGAACGTCCGTCGGCGCCAGAGACGACCGGTCCGCAAACCAAGACGGGCGAGTAGATCGACCAGGCCAAGGAAAGCGGCCAAAAGCGGCCGATGGCTTTTCTTTCACGCATCGGCACGCTATGGCGGGAGCAAGAAGGGCGTCCTTGCGACCGTCCGGATCGATGGCCAAGGGGAAGGACGACAGCGTGGCGCTGGCTGGCCGGCAGGTGCTCGTGATCATCGGCGGTGGTATCGCCGCCTACAAGACGCTGGAGCTGATCCGGCGGATGAAGGAGCGCGGCGCACGGGTGCGCGCGGTGCTGACGGCCGCCGGAGCCGAGTTCGTTACGCCGCTTTCGGTGGCCAGCCTGTCGGGCGAGACCTGCTACCAGGACCTCTTTTCGCTCACCGAAGAAGCGGAAATGGGCCATATCCGCCTGGCGCGCGAGGCGGACCTTATCGTCGTGGCGCCCGCCACCGCTGACCTGATGGCCAAGATGGCGCATGGCCACGCCAATGATTTGGCAAGCACGATCCTGCTCGCGACCACGGCGCCCGTGCTGGTCGCACCGGCGATGAATGTCGAGATGTGGAAGAAGCCCGCCACCCAGCGCAATCTCGAACAATTGCGCGCGGACGGGGGGCATGTCGTGGGACCGGGGGCAGGCGATCTCGCCTGCGGGGAGACGGGTCCGGGGCGTATGGCCGAGGTTCCCGAGATTCTCGCCGCGATCGAGCGCCTGCTCGATGACGGGCCGCAGCCGCTGGCCGGCCGGAAGGTGGTGGTGACCGCGGGGCCGACGGTCGAGCCCATCGATCCGGTGCGGTTTATCTCGAACCGTTCCTCAGGGCTGCAGGGCTACCGGATCGCGGAAGCGCTGGCCACTCTCGGTGCCGAGGTGACGCTGGTCAGCGGCCCCACCAATCTGCCCACACCGGCCGATGTGCGTCGCGTGGATGTCGAGAGCGCGCAGGAGATGTGGGAAGCGGTCCAGGCGGCGCTGCCGGTTGATGTCGCGGTCTGTGTCGCAGCGGTGGCTGACTGGCGTGTCGTGACACCGGCCACTCACAAGATCAAGAAGAGTCGGGACGGTCTGCCGACGCTGACACTTGCGGAAAATCCAGACATTCTGGCCACGCTCGCAGCCCTGCCCGCAGGCGAGCGGCCGCGGCTCGTCATCGGCTTTGCGGCCGAGACCGAGGATATCGTGGCGCATGCCGTGGAAAAGCGCCGGCGCAAGAAGGCGGACTGGATCGTCGCCAATGACGTCTTGGACGGTGCGGTGATGGGTGCCACGGACAATCGCGTCTGGTTGATCCGTGCAGACGACAAGCCCGAGGCCTGGCCGCGAATGGACAAGGCCGAGGTCGCTCGACGGTTGGCCGAAGAGATCGCACGCGCTCTGTCGGCCGCAAACGGCGGGTGAGCGCCCCGCACGGCCGCTTTCCGGATGCCGGCAGGGCGGATGGGGGTGGATAGATCAAGGGAGATGGCAGAGCGATGCGTGACGGTCCGATGGACGCTATGGGAGAGGCGATCGCAGTTGCTGTCAAGCGGCTGCCCCATGCCGAGGACTTGCCCTTGCCGCGCCAGGCGAGTGCGCAGGCAGCCGGTTTTGATCTTCTGGCCGCCGTCGATGCGCCCTTGGCGATCGCTCCGGGATGCTTCGCGCTCGTGCCGACAGGGATCGCTATCGCGCTGCCCGAGGGCTTCGAAGCGCAGGTGCGGCCGCGTTCGGGCTTGGCGGCGCGCCATGGGGTGACCGTTCTCAACAGCCCCGGCACCGTGGATGCGGACTATCGCGGCGAGGTGAAGGTGATTCTCGTCAATTTCGGGGACCAGCCGTTTTTGGTTGAACGCGGCATGCGAATCGCGCAGATGGTGATCGCCGCGCTGCCACGGGTCCGCCTCGTCGCTTGCAACGCGCTCCCCGAGACGATGCGCGGCACAGGTGGCTTCGGCTCGACGGGGATCCGGATCTGAAACCGAACCCGAAGGAACGCGCAGGCCCGGCAGCCGACGGAGTGGATGAAAAACACGAAAAGGAGCCCGCAACAGGCGCTCCGTGAGATATGGGAGGATGTGGTTGGCATGATCGTCGGGGTGCCCAAGGAGATCAAGACCCATGAATACCGCGTGGGGTTGACGCCGAGCTCCGTGCGCGAACTGGTGCAACATGGTCATCGGGTGCTGGTCGAGCACGACGCCGGCTTTGCCATCGGCATGGACGACGAGCACTATCTCGCCGCCGGCGCTGAGATCGTGGAAACGGCCGAGGAGGTCTTCGCGCGCGCCGAGATGATCGTAAAAGTCAAGGAACCGCAGCCCCAAGAGATCGCCCTGATGCGTCCGGGGCAGGTGCTGTTCACCTATCTGCATTTGGCCGCCGACTCGGCGCAGGCCCGGGGGCTGATCGAAAAAGATGTCGTCGCCGTCGCCTATGAGACCGTCACAGACGATCGGGGCGGCCTGCCGTTGCTGGCGCCCATGTCGGAAGTGGCCGGGCGGATGTCGATTCAGGCGGGCGCGCATTGCCTGGAGATGGAGCAGGGTGGGCGCGGCATGCTGCTCGGCGGCGTGCCCGGCGTGGCCCCGGCCAAGGTGGTTGTGATCGGCGGCGGCGTCGTGGGCACGAATGCGGCGCGCATGGCCATGGGACTGGAGGCGCGCGTCTTCGTGCTCGACAAGTCCTTAAGACGTCTGCAGGAACTCGATTTCCAATTCGGCTCGAAGTTGACCACCGTGTTCTCGAC
>CAZJPA010000288.1:0-3098 GCA_964547755.1 uncultured Sphingomonadales bacterium | reverse complement strand
GAAGCTTGGGCACCACGTATCGACGGCAGGTGTCAGCTTCGTTTAGACCACGCATGTGATTTCTCTCAGTTGTCGCTCTGCCGAGTCGTCGGGCGCGAAGTTGTGACCGTCCTCCGTCACCATTCAAATCCTTGTTGCTCGCGACGTTCTTGTTCTTCTCCAGCCACGCATCCACGTCGTCCCTCTTGAAAGCACCACGGATTGCCGACCTTGGATGCGGGAATCTTTCCAGCAGGAGCCATCCGGTAGACGGTGTCCCTTCTGGGCCGAACGTAGGCTGCCGCCTCTTCCAAAGTCATCAGTGTTTCCATCGGCCGCACCTCTCCTGCTCGTCTTGAGAGTTCACGACATCTGCCTATTAATGCAGACTCCTGCCTATCTGTTAAGAAACATCGTAGTTCCTCAGAAAGAGCAAGGCCCGGCGCGCTGCGGCGCCGGCTCCCGGATTGCCGCTGATCGTGCGTGATCTCGCCCCTGTTTCACCGGACGGTTAGGTGGTTGCGGTTTGGGCTTGGATGAACTCGCGGGGCGAGCGCATCTTCAGCCCGAAGTGCGGGTGATTGTCGTAGTAGTCCTCGAACCACCCGACGACCAGTTTCAGCGCGCGCTCAGCGTTTGGCGATGGGTTGGTGCGGATATGATCGCGTTTCATCGTCCGCACAAAAGCCTCCGAGATATCGTTGCTCTGCGGACTGGCGACCGGCGCGAAGCAGGGCTTGAGGTTAATCTGCCGGGCGAAGATGCGGATTGCCCGCGCCATGTACGGCGCGCCATCGCCCGATACCATCTCGATCTGTTCCGGCGCGCGGCAGCCGCCAAAGCGATTCGGGTTCATCGTCGTAACATGTGAGACTGCGCAAGCAGGGCAGCGGTCCGATCCAAGTTGAGCGTGAATGCAACGCGCGCGCGATTGTTTCGGAGCAAAGGATACTTTCCGTGCCTTTGGTGCATGCGGATTAGAGAAACATCTGGGCAGGACGACAGAATGATTGCATGTCCCAACGTGCGCCGCTGACGGTTCGGCGAGATCGGGTTGACAGTGGGGGAGCGATATGAAAAGGTCGCGCCCGTGATGACGACGCGTGCATTTCATGTGACCAACTGGTGGTGGCTGCTCTAGCGGGCGGTCGGCACGACTTCGTCTGACGTACGAATGATCGATGGGCCGCCTCGGCTGAGGGCGGCCTGTTTTTATTCCCGGTCATTCGTCTCTGTTCTCGTCCCTCAACCGATGCGGTTCGTCAGGCCCGGGCGCCGCCTAGCGGCCCCCGACAGCTTGGGAGACGAGACCATGTTCTTGGAGCAACCGATCCCGGAGAAGGCGAACCGCATCACCGGTGATCCGGAGACGTCCTTTCGTACCGCGGGCGGCATTGGCGTCCATAGATCGTTGACGTCGCTTGACTATGGCATCGGACTGTCCACCCTGGCCCGCGCCCTCGATGAGCGTCGCGGAATGCTGCTGGCCAGCGGCTTCGATTTTCCGGGGCGCTACACGCGCTGGGACATGGGCTTCGTCGATCCGCCGATCGTGGTCACGGCGCGCGGACGGCACATCGAAATTACCGCGCTCAACGAACGGGGCCGGGTTCTGCTGCCCGTTATCGCCGGGACGGTGCGGCGGTTGGCGGCAGTGGAAGCGGCCGAATCATCCGCCGACGCCTTCACCGCGGCGATCCGCGATCCGGGGTGCTTCTTCCTTGAAGAGGAACGAACGAAGCAGCCCACCATATTTGCCGTTCTCAGGGCGATCATCGACCTTTTCCACGCCCCGGACGACGACCGGCTGGGGCTCTACGGCGCCTTCGGCTACGACCTCGCCTTTCAGGTCGATCCCATATCCCTGAAGCTGGGGCGCGGACCCGGGCACCGCGATCTTGTGCTCTACATTCCCGACGAGCTCGTCGTCGTCGATCATTGCCGCCGGACCGGGACCCGGTTCGCTTACGAATTCGAGGCCGGCGGGCAATCCACCAAGGGCCTGCCGAGAACCGGCGCCAGAACGCCGTTTCGCCGGGCCCGCCGGGGTCCGCGCCGGTGCGATCACCAAGCCGGAGAGTATGCCGACAAGGTCCGGCGTGCCCGTGAAGCTTTCCGGCAGGGTGCGTTGTTCGAGGTAGTTCTCAGCCAGACCTTCACCGAGCCCTGCACGGCGCTCCCCTCCGACATATTCGCGCGTCTGCGCCGGGACAATCCCGCGCCCTACGGCTTTCTGATGAATCTCGGGGAGGGCGAACATCTGGTCGGGGCGTCGCCCGAGATGTTCGTCCGCGTCACCGGCGACCGGGTCGAGACCTGCCCCATCGCCGGCACCATCGCCCGCGGGCGGGACGCGGTCGAGGATGCCGAGCAGATCCGTCGCCTGCTCAATTCGGAAAAGGACGCCGCCGAGCTCACCATGTGCACCGACGTCGACCGCAACGACAAGGGCCGCATCTGCGAGCCGGGTTCGGTCCGCCTCATCGGGCGCCGGCAGATCGAGATGTACTCGAAGCTCATTCATACCGTGGATCACGTTGAAGGCCGCCTGCGCCCCGGCTACGACGCCGTGGATGCGTTCCAGACCCATGTCTGGGCGGTCACGGTGACCGGTGCGCCGAAGCGCGACGCCATGCAGTTCATCGAGCAGCACGAGGTAAGCCCGCGGCGATGGTATGCCGGCGCAGTCGGCGTTCTCGGCTTCGACGGCTCCGCCAATACCGGGCTTACGCTGCGCACGCTCTCTATTCAGAACGGCGTCGCCGAAATCCGGGTGGGAGCGACCCTGCTTTACGATTCGGTGCCCGAGGCGGAGCAGGCGGAATGCGAGCTCAAGGCATCGGCCCTGTTCGATGCCATCCGGCCGCCCGAGAAACAGACAGGTACGACCGGTTCACCACGCCCGAGCGCGGGTGTCGGTAGGCGCGTGTTGCTGGTCGATCATCGCGATTCCTTCGTCCATGTTCTGGGCGATTACTTTCGCCAGACCGGCGCCGACGTCGTCACCGTGCGCCGCAACCTGCTAAAGAACGGCTGCGAGGCCCCCGACCTTGGCGCGATCGCCCCGGACCTGGTCGTGCTCTCGCCCGGTCCCGGCCGCCCCCGCGACTTCGCCATGA
>CAZJPA010000287.1:0-3115 GCA_964547755.1 uncultured Sphingomonadales bacterium | reverse complement strand
AACTGGCGCGCTCCAGCCAGCCTTTCCGGCGCAGGGACCGGATCACATGGTCGGCGGCCTGTGGGCTGACGCCCAGAATTCGAATGATCTCCTGCCGCCCCACATCCCGTTGTCCGTGCTCGGCTAGGCTGAGCACGACACGGCTTTCCTGGGGCGATAGGGAGCGGATGGTGAATTCCATAAATTTCTTTCCTGCACAAAACCTCGTAAATTCCTTTGTTTTGATGAAAATATCATATTCCGACAGGATTGCAAGCTCTTCCTATAACAAAACACAGCTATACATGATGTTTTGTACCAAAGATCGCCCGTTGAGTACGCCGGGGACTCGCAGGGGTTGAATCGAGACCGCAAGGTGCATAAGTGAAGGCGATATACTATATCGAGGGGCCGATATGCCCACGACCAACCAAATAACCTTCTTCGCCTCGGGTAACGGGGACTCCGTGCTGCTCCAGGCGCACGGCCGGACGATCATGATTGATATCTGCTATCGGGCGAGCCGCTGCCAGGATAACAACGATGACGACGCCCCGGATTTCGCCCCCGACATCCGGGCCGCCTGTCCCGACGATCACCTGGACATCTTCGTGCTGACGCATCCCGACCAGGATCACCTTTGTGGTTTCGGCGAGGTCTTCCACCTGGGATCACCTAATGACTGGGACGACGATCCCGACGAAGGGCCGGTGAAGATCATCGTCGATGAAATCTGGTGCAGCCCATATGCCGCCGATCCCCATTATACGACTGACATGTCGAAGCCCGTGATTGACGAAATCAAGCGTCGGAAGGCGCTGCGTGCCACGGTAGCGGAAAACCAGGACGGCAACCGGTTGGTCATCATGGACACTGAGTCGCATGAATCAGGCACCGTTGCGGACGGACTGGACTGGCGTCTGCTCGCCCCGACGCCCGAAGAGGCGGACATTCCCGAGTCCGATGACCCTGATAAGCCGAATAGCTCGAATCCGTCGAGTCTCGTTATCCGCTGGACCATCACGGTCGGCGACAGAGCAAACTACGTGCTGCTCGGTGGCGACTCGACGGTCGAGGTCTGGGAGCGGATCCATGACGAGGTGTTCGGCGATGACCCGGACGTGTTGGCCTGGCACATCTTGTTGTCGCTGCACCACTGCTCCCGCCGCTCGATCGGGCGCGTCGAAAACCTGGATACGAAGGACGAGAAATTCGTGCCCTCGCCGGAGGTGGAAGCGGCGCTCGGGGAGCAACGCGGCGACGGCCACGTCGTTGCGAGCAGCAACTGGATCGTGCGGGGCGGGCCGACGCCGCCCTCGTACCATGCGAAGAACCGGTATCTGAAGATTCTTGCCCGCGGGGGCGAGGTGACGGATGACGAACGTGAGCGCTTCCTCTGCACGAGCGGGGACAAGGACGGGGACAAGTCGGAGCACGTGGTCTTCAAATTTAGCGCCAGCGGGCCGACACGGGCATTGATGGCGGCGCCGTTTGTTGCGACCACAGGCTCGTCGAGCGGACGCGGTGGCGGGTACGGATGAATGGCGGACGGAGATGATATCCATGAGTTGCCTAAAAAGGACTGGCCTGGAGCACTGACGCGCGAAGTCAGTCGCATCCGCCGCTGGCCGGCCGTCGACTCAGACAGCCTGTCCGTAACAACGGACGAGTCGGGCCGGCTCCGAATCGGGTTTGAATTCCGAACAGAGCGGCTTCTCGAACCCGCACCAACCTTGATCCAGGAAATTGAGCCGGTAACGCTCGTGTACCGTTCGGTTGATGCCCTAGGTGTGCATGCTCCGACGGTCTGGAGCGTGCGCCCGGATTTCCCGCGCGACATCGGGCATATCAACCCAACGCCCCCGGACCATCCCGCAAGCCTGTGCCTCGCGCGGGCCGGTCTGCAAGCTGTTTATGACCGCTACGGTGTGGATGGTGTGCTGGACCGGCTTTCCGACTGGTTTCATGACGCCAAGACGGGGCAGCTCATGAAGGACGGCTGGGAGCCGGTGCCTATGGGCGAGGGCCAGGAGGCCTGCGGCGGCTACTTTAATATCGGGTTCTTTCAGGAGCTGGCATTGAAACAGGATGGCGGTACGGGTTGGTGCTGCGGCGTGGCGCGGCTGCTGACCGAAGAGCTTGGCGGCAGCGCCGTGTTCCTGACGCCGGCGCTGGACCTGAACGATGAGGGGCAGGTTCAGGCATCGAGCAAACAGATTAAAGAGCGTCCAAAGGAGGAAAGCGTTGAAGCTTACATCCCCTGGGTTTTCGTATGGTCGGACCGGACACAGCCGATAGACCGTCAGCTCTTCGGCGTATGGAATAGCTACGGGGAGATCGAGGACGGGCTCAAGGGCACGGGGATTGAGGCGCAGCTTCCGACAGCGATCATGGATGCACTATTGCGCCTGGCTGATCCGGCAAAGACCGGCGGGCGCCCCGTGGCGCTGTTGGTCGGCGTCTGGCGGCCGGAGCCGATCTCCGGAGCAGTGTTTGGGATGGCGTCTGAGCCGCAGGCCCGCCATCTGGAAATCCACGCGTACCTGCTTCATTGTGAAAAGCATCAGGATAACCCTATCGATCACGCCGTGCAGGCCCGGCAACTGGTGGGTATCCAGCTTCCGAGTCGGGAAATGCTCGCCTTCACTTCGGGGATCAGTGCAAATGCACCGGTGGCGTTGCTTGGTTATGGCGCCCTGGGCAGTTGTGTCGCGGATTTTCTGCTCCGGGCGGGCATCCCAAAGATCGCAGCGCTCGACAACGACATTATCGAACCGCACAACCTTGCGCGTCACAGCGCAACCGTCGAAGACCTTCACGCGCACAAGGTCGCGCATTTGAGCAGGCTGGCGAGCAAGGTCACATTTTTCGATCAGGAGATACAGCGCAAGCCCGTTAATCTCGATGTTACGACCCTATCGGATGACGACCTTGCAAAGGTCGCCTGCGCTTACCCCGTTATCATCGACGCCACGGCGGATGAAAGGGTACGGCGGCGCCTGGCCGGGGTGGTTCTGCCGCCGGAGACCAGACTCCTGCGCATGGAGATATTCAATGGCGGCCGATTGGGCGCCCTCTTCTTGACCGGTCCTGGAAACAACCCAAACTTGATCGACCTGTATTATGACCTGTGCGC
>CAZJPA010000286.1:0-3166 GCA_964547755.1 uncultured Sphingomonadales bacterium | reverse complement strand
CGGGGGGGGGGGGGGGGGGCCACACGTCTCGGGTCCCCGGCTCGGCACCGCCGAAATCGAGTCCGCCCTTGTCGAGCATCCGGCCGTGGCGGAAGCCGCCGTCGTCGGCTTTCCGCATCCGGTCAAGGGGCAGGGAATCTATGCCTTCGTGACACCGGTCGTGGGGGTGAAGGGCGACGAGGCTCTGCGTCAGGCCCTCATCCGCCATGTGGCCGAGAGCCTAAGCCCGATCGCCAAGCCCGATGCGATCCAGTTCGCGGCCGCCCTGCCCAAGACGCGCTCGGGCAAGATCATGCGGCGGATCCTGCGCAAGATCGTGGAAGGCGATCCCGAGCATCTGGGCGACACCTCGACACTCGCCGAGCCGGAGGTCGTCAACCAGCTCTGGGCGGAGCGCATCGCGGTGGATTCCTAGACGGCTCTTGAGCGGTGGTATGCTCCTCGTCCGGCCATTGGTGGCAGAGTGGCTGTTTCTTTGCTCTTGACCATACAAATCGCGCATGATTCACATGGCAAGCGGGGCAGACGAGCCAAAGAGCCGGGAACGAGGCGGGGGATGACATGACGGAAGCTCTGGTCAATCCCGAGATGCTCCGTTGGGCGCGCGAGCGCGTCGGCCTCCCGCCGACTGCAATGGCCCGCGCGCTGCAGGTGGCGGAAGAGCGTGTCCTCGCATGGGAGCGAGGCGAGCGCCGGCCGACCTTCCACCAGGCCGAAAGATGGGCCGCCAGAACCCATGTGCCCTTTGGTTATCTTTATCTGGAGATGCCGCCAGAACCTGCGCTTCCCATCCCCGATCTGCGCAGGATGGCGGACGGCTCCGAGGAGCCGTTGAGCGCGGATTTCCTCGATCTTCTCTATGACGTGCTCTACAAGCACGCCTGGTATCGGGAGTATCTCGAAGAAATCGGCGCCCAACCACCGAATTTCGTGGGTGTCGTCGACCGCGGAAAGCCGATCCAGACGATCGCCGAGGACATCCGCCGACGAACCGGCCTGGCGGATCTGCGCGCGGGCGACGATGACACGAAGCTGCGTGCCTGGTTCCACGCCTGCGAGAAAGCCGGTATCTGGATCCTGCGCACGGGTCACGTTGGGAGCAACACCCGCCGTCGCCTGCGCGTTAGCGAATTCCGGGGCTTCGCGATCGCAGACCGACGAGCGCCGCTGGTCTTCATCAACGGGCGTGACGCGAAGGCGGCGCAATTCTTCACGCTGGCCCATGAGCTCGTCCACATTTGGTTGGGTGAGAGCGGTATATCCAACCCGTCTCTCTCCACCCGCAATCCGAGCGGTGATCACGATCTTGAATGGTTCTGCAACCAGGTGGCCGCCGAAGTTCTGGTGCCGGCGGAGAGTTTCCGCGCCACTTGGCGGCGGCAGTCCTCTTTGGAAGACAATCTCAAACGACTCACCCGACACTTTCCTGCCAGTCGCGTGGTGCTCGCTCGGCGCGCCGTCGACCTGCGCTTCATCTCCTGGGAGGATTATGCGGCTTTCTACGAGGCTGAGAAAGCATGCTGGGAGCGGCAACGAGACAAGGGGGGAGATTTCTATCGCAACACCATGGCCGCGCATGGTCGACGATTCGTCGAAGCGGTCCTGGCCGAGGCGATGAGCGGCCGGCTGCTCTTGCGCGAGGCAAGCCGGCTGCTCGGGATGCGGCCGGATCGGATCGTGGCCTTCGCTCGACGGCGGGAGGGGGAAGGGGGAGATGTATCTGCTCGATAGCAACGTCTTCATCGAGGCGGCGAGACGGTATTACGCCTATGATATCTGTCCGGGATTCTGGGAGTGGCTGGATCTCGCCTGCCCTGGGGAAGATGTCTACAGCATAAAACCGGTCTATGAAGAACTGGTCCGTGGAAGCGACGATTTGGCAACTTGGGTCAAGGGCCGCCGAGACGATGGGCGCTTCCTACCCGTAGACGACGGAACAACCCAGCAGCATCTCGCGCGGGTGGCACAGGTTATTGAGAATGGACACGAGAAACCGGCGGCCAAGCACAAATTTCTCGCCGGCGCGGATCCGTGGCTGGTCGCCAAAGCGTTGACCATTCGCGCGACGGTGGTGACGCATGAGCGGACTCTCGCAGACAATGCGACAAGCCGTATTTCTATCGCCAATGTCTGTCGGGATTTCAGCGTTCCCTTCATCGACACTTTTGCTCTTTTGCGCGACCATGGCGCCGCGTTCCATCTTTGAGGGCCGATGGTCCATTACGCAGAAAAGTTAGGAGACAGACCACCATGATCACGCTTTACACCGCGCCGACGCCGAATGGCTACAAGATCTCGATCATGCTGGAGGAAATCGGCCTGCCCTATGAGGTCCGGGTGCTGGATCTCGCGAACGGCGAGCAGAAGGAAGACGGGTTCCTGACGATCAATCCCAACGGCCGGATTCCGGCGATCGTCGACCACGACAACGACGATTTTGCCGTCTTCGAATCGGGCGCCATCATGCTCTATCTCGCCGAGAAGACGGGCCAGCTGCTGCCGGTCGAGGAGAAGGCGCGGTCCCGCGTCATCCAGTGGCTGATGTTCCAGATGGCCGGTGTCGGGCCGATGCAGGGTCAGGCCCATGTGTTCTTGCGCTATTTCCCGGAGAAGATCCCTCCCGTCATCGCCCGTTACCAGAACGAGACCAAGCGGCTTTATACCGTCCTCGACCGCCGATTGGCGGACCGCGCCTACCTCGTGGACGACTACTCCATCGCCGACATCGCCAATTGGTGCTGGGTGCGCGCGCATGAATGGGCCGGCGTGGACATTTCCGATCTGCCGAATCTGACTGCCTGGCTGGAGCGCATCGGCGCGCGGCCGGCGGTCCAGCGCGGCATCCAGATCCCGCCGCGCAATTTGAGCGAGGAAGAGGCCGTCAAGGCCGCCCGGACGCTGCTTCAGCGCTAGCCGCCCCGGCCGCGCCGCCGTCCGCTCTTCTGCACGCCGGGAGCGGGCAGAGCACGGCCCCGCTTACCCCAGCAGGCCCTTTCCGGCTGCTTCTAATCACCGGATCGACCGGCGCTGCAAGTGGTCGTCGGTCGTCCGCCACCGGTGATCAGTCATCAGTGATCGGTCATCGGTCGGTGGATGATGCGCCCTCTTCCCCGTCCTTCGCCGGCCCCGGCTCTAAGCCCACGGCAGGCGTGACCGGCAAATCCAT
>CAZJPA010000285.1:0-3181 GCA_964547755.1 uncultured Sphingomonadales bacterium | reverse complement strand
CCGGCTGATTGGCCTGAAAGACGCTCACCCCTTCGCCCCGCCAGGTGCCGTCCGGCAGCTCGTAAACCTCGACCCGGTGATTGTCGCCCGGGCTGTAGGCCTTATAAGGCCGGCCCGAACCATCGCGAATCGCAATCAGATCCTTTTCCTTTTTCAGCAGACGCACCCGGCGGATGCCGGTGCTTTGCGCGAATTCCGCCAGAGCCTCCTTGTGGGGGGTTCCGTTGAGCCCCGCTTGATACAGGTGTTCCTGGACCTGCTCGCGCAAGCGGGGGTCACGGATACGGTTCACCTCCTTCTCGTTCAGGCCGATCAGGGGCTTGCGGTAAACCAGGTTGTAGCCGTCCCAGTCTTGCGGATTGGCCACCTGCCCGTAGGCGGTTTCCTCGTGCAACTTGCCGGCGGTGCCGTGATCCGGCCGGTGCGAAACGACAATAGCATTGATGAGATGCTGGAAAGCATCCCGGTCGAAGCCGTCGAACGGGTCCGGCATGTCGTCGATCAGGCGCTCGCGGGTCTCGTCGGCGGCGGACGCCACCTTTTGCAGCAAACTGCGCCGCGTGCACGCCACGACAAAGGCGTCGATGGCATGGTGGCGGTGATCCTTGCGGTTCTTCTCGTTGCGGGTATCGGCGTAATTGTGGTCCGGCAGCATCTCGTCAAGCGCCCATTTTCCGCGCAGCAGGGCGGTCAGCCGGCCCGGAATCACCCACACCTTGTTGGCCGGACAGACGAGGCTCAGGTACGCCTTGGCCATGCGCGACAGATACTGGGTTTCGTGAAGCTGGCGGTCGAGAAAGCCGCGCTCTTCCGCCTCGAACCGCTCCATCGCGTCGGGGCCGAAACGCCAGCGCTTGTTGGCCGGAAGCCGCGAGGCGCGGGCCTCGATCTGTTGCCAGTCGTAGCCGTTCGGCGAATGCGAGAAGGCCTCGTAGGGCGAGCGGTTGCCCTTGTCGCGGTTGGCGCTGCGCAAGGACACCGTCTTGTTGGCGGCGGAATTGTCGAGCGTGCGCTTGAAGGGAAGGATGTGCTCGACCTCGACCTCGGGGCTGAACAAGCGCCTGATGCTGATCTGTTCCCCCGTATAGGGGCAGCGCCGGTTGGCTGCGTCCTGGAGGTCCAGCTCCTCCCACAGCCGCATCTTGAGGAAGTCGAGGCCCGAGGGCTCGACGATGCCGATCTCGGCCATTTTCTCGGCCCGTTCTTCATTGGCCTTCTGGTTTCGCGCCTGAAGTCGGGCGATGTCGCTTTTCTTCTCCTGGCTCTGTTTGAGCTCGCGGGCGAGTTCGACGACGATCTCGGCCGGCGGGCCATAGCGCTCGATGAGCGCGTTCACCAGCTTGCGCAACTGGTTGAGCCCGATGTGCACGGTCGGGTTGGTGATGCGCCCGCGATAGTCCTGGCTGCCCGGCCGGGCATCGTGGTTTTCCACCACGTGGCGTGTCAGCGCATCGCCGTAATAGGGCAGCCGGGGGAGCAATTCATCGTGCCGGTCGATATCCGAGTGATGGGCGAAACCGGCGGCCTGCACCGCCTCGTCATAGGTCAGCGGCACGCGGATGATCTCGCCGGTCTCGGGGTCCACGTCTTCCTTCGATCCGGTCTCGAAGGCGGCAACGATGCGGGCCAGCGCCGTACGCCCCAGCCGGCAGTAGCCGGGCGGGAGGCTGGCATTCGATACCGCTTCGGCCCGTTCTTGGTCGAGCCCGCAGTCCGTGATCAACCAAGACAGCAAGGCCTCTTCGTTCTCTTCCTCCAGAAGTTTCTCGACGATGTCCATCTGGCGTTCGACCGGCAGATCGCGCCAGCTTTTTCCGAAACGGGCCTTGTGCGCCAGCACCTTGGCGGTCTCATCGCCCTTCAGGTCCTTGCGGCGTTCGCTTTCCAGATTGAAATAGGCATCCGGCGGCAGCTTGAGGGCGCGGCGCAGGCTCTCGAATGTCACCTTGCCCGCCCCCAGAAGTTTGGCCAGCAGGATATCACGCTCAACCAAGGTCAGCGGGCGCTGACGCGCGCCGGGGTGGGCCACTTTGAGGTTGCCGAGGTCCTGATGGATGCGGAACCTTTGGGTCAACGGCCACGCCCAGGGGGCGCGCTTCTCATCCGGGTTCAGCGTGCAGCGGCCGGGATTGACCGGCTTCAGGTCCCGCTGGCGGACGAAAACGTCCTTAATGTTCTTTTTGGCTGCCTCGGTCAGCTCCGCATGAAAGGCGCTTTGCGCCGCCCACAGCCGGTCGAATTCATCCTCGACCAAGGCGCGATCGGGATAAAACTCGTATTCCGCCTTGGTCGGCTTGGCCGAGACATTGCGGGCGCGGACCGGACGGCGTTCCCTGTGACGCCAGTAAAGAAACTCGCCGTAGGTGCGGGCGCCGGCCGCGGCAATGGCATCGCGCAGCTTTTTCACCCCTGCCTTGACCGGGCCCGAATCGTCCGCCTTGTCGGTCTTGCGGTTGGATCTAAATCCGCGGCGCTGATGCAGGTGGAAGAGCGCGCGGCCCAGCTCGAACAGCGACAGCCGCTCGTCGAGACCGCGGGCCCGCAGCTCGTAAGGATCGAGTTTTTCCAACTGCTTGCGTGCTGCTTCATCCTGCGGCATCAGGCCATGGCGGATGAGCGCCGCCATCAGATCCCGCTTGCGCCGCAAATAGCGGTCGCGCCGGCGCCGGGCCGAGCGGGCAGCGCGCCGGTCGACGGCCAGCGAGGTCCCGGTCTGAGGATCGCGCCCGGCCTCCTGATTGGGCGAGATGATGCGCACGCCGGCGTCCATCACGTCGCAGGGCTCGCCGTCTTCGTCGAGCTGCAAAAGGCACCAGCCGAGCGAGTTGGACCCCATGTCGAGACCGAGACGATAGGTCATGGCGTTACCTCCCGTTCTAATGGCCGATCTGCGTGCTCCGCGCCGCGGCCTCACAGCCGAGTTTGATGCAGGTCATAGTTGCAGGAATCAAAACTCTTGACAACACAGGCAGGATTGGCAAATCCTGTCGGCCTAACGGGCGCATATCCTGTTTAGCCGATAGGAATTCGCGGTCCACCCGTTAACAAGTCTTAACGACACAAAATAGGGGCGGCCTGGCCGCCCCTTTCTTCGTCCGTCGTGCGGCCCAGGCCCAAGCAGGCGGCCCGCGAAGCCTCCGCCCCAGGGACAAAATTCTTTACATTCGCCGCCGGCTCGCCT